>JBLHWZ010000012.1:0-41295 GCA_047629415.1 Bradymonadia bacterium
TTCAGTTCGGCTACCGATTCAGCATGGACTACATCGCCTACTTGACGATCTTGCTCGCGGTAGGGCGAAAACAGCTGACAGGACTCTTCAAGGCAGCGGTAATTTTGGGCTTTGGGATCAACGCCTTTGGTGCCGTAACCTTCGGAAGAATGGGGCATTTTTTCGCAGATTGGGTTCTCGAAGACTGAGCGCGCGATCGATCTGATTGACAGATTGCCTTCCCTCCGTAGGATGCGGCCGACCTCGACAGCCCCAGACGGTGCTGTGTCGACGAGGTCCACATCTAGTCGACCTCGCTGCTCCGCTCGTCTCCCCGCTGACCCCGACATCGCGTCGGTGGTCCATCCGTTTGTGTTATGGCCCGCAATACTCAGTCGAAGAAGTTCGTTTTCATCACCGGTGGTGTTGTCTCCTCGCTCGGAAAAGGCATTGCAGCCTCCGGGTTGGGTGCGCTCATGGAGGCACGCGGACTTAGAGTCAGCTTCCTGAAGCTCGACCCGTACGTGAACGTCGATCCAGGCACGATGAACCCCACCCAACATGGTGAGGTCTTCGTCACAGACGACGGAGCCGAGACCGATCTCGACTTGGGCCACTACGAGCGATTCAGTTCGGCTCGCATGTCGAAGCGGAACAACTACACCACCGGGCAGATCTACTACTCTGTCATCAGCAAGGAACGTCGCGGCGAGTACCTCGGCGGCACCGTGCAGGTCATTCCGCACATCACCGACGAGATTAAGTCCTGTATCAACGCGGCGGCCGAAGAGTGCGACATTCTCTTCACGGAGATCGGCGGCACTGTCGGTGATATCGAGAGCCTCCCGTTCCTCGAGGCGATCCGGCAGATGCGCACCGACGTTGGCGAAGGCAACACCTGCTACATCCACGCCACGCTGGTCCCCTACATTGCCGCCGCCGGTGAGCTGAAGACCAAACCAACCCAGCACTCGGTACGCGAGCTCGCAGGAATTGGAATTCAGCCCGATATCCTCATCTGCCGCTCCGACCGCGCGATTGGCCCCGAGATCAAAGCGAAGATCTCGCGCTTCTGCAACGTGAACGTGCAGGACGTCATCTCTGCCCCGGATTCGCCGTCGATTTACATGGTTCCGCTTGGCCTTCACGCCGAAGGCGCCGATCAGCGCGTCCTGGACCGGCTCAACATCTGGGCAGGTGCCCCCCGCCTCGAAGGCTGGGAGCGACTTGTCGACGCGATCGAGAACCCGACACGCGACGTAACGATCGCGATCGTCGGGAAGTACACCGGTCTTACCGACTCCTATAAGTCGCTCAACGAGGCGCTTCTTCACGGCGGCTATCACCACAGCGCTCGCGTCAATCTTGAGTTCATCGACTCCGAAGCGATCGAGTCCGAAGACATCGGCAAACGCCTTGGTCACGTCGACGCGATCTTGGTCCCCGGCGGCTTCGGCAAGCGTGGAACTCAGGGAAAGATCGACGCGATTCGCTATGCACGAGAAAACAGGATTCCGTTCTTCGGCATCTGCCTCGGCATGCAAATGGCGGTCGTCGAGTTCGCCCGCAATGTGGCTGGGATCACCGACGCGCATAGCCGAGAGTTCGTTCCGAAGACCGACAACGCGGTCATCGACTTGATGGCCGATCAGATCGAGGTCGTCGACAAAGGCGGCACCATGCGCCTCGGAGCCTATCCCTGCTCGTTGGAGCGAGGCTCCTTAGCCGCCGAGACCTATGGGGCGCACGAGATCTCTGAGCGTCACCGGCACCGATTCGAGTTCGCCAACGCCTACCGCGAACCGCTCGCCGCCGCCGGCCTCGTGCTCAGCGGTAAGAGCCCGGACGGTAATCTCATCGAAATCATCGAGCTGCCCGACCATCCCTGGTTCCTTGGCTGCCAGTTCCACCCCGAGTTCAAGTCGCGTCCCACCGACCCACACCCGCTCTTTGCGTCGTTCGTTGAGGCCGCGATCGAGCACGCAGAGCAAGGGGAGAAGGCTTCGGCAGCGAAGAGGGCCTAGTGGCGTACTCATCCGTCACACCCGCTCGATGGATCGGGGATGCCGCCACCGGCCATCTGGAACTGCTCGACCAACGACTCCTGCCGACCGAGGAGACCTGGCTTCCGTTCCACACTGGCCTTGATGCCGCGCGCGGCATCAAGGACATGGTGGTCCGCGGAGCACCAGCAATCGGGCTGACCGCTGCGTACGGTGTCGCGCTTGCGGTGCGAGATGCCGCGAACACGCCGATCGAGAAGTCGCTTGAGGCGCTCAAAAACTCTCGGCCCACTGCGGTGAATCTCTTCTGGGCGCTCGACCGCATGGCGAAGCTCCGTGCAGAGGTCGGTGACGACGTCGCGCGCTTGCTGCAAGAAGCAGAGAACGTCCGTGAAGCCGATGTCGCCGCCAACGTCGCGATGGGAGATCACGGCGCCGCGAGGATGCCCGACAACGCGCGCATTCTCACGATCTGTAACACGGGCTCACTCGCTACGGCGGGCTACGGGACAGCCGCTGGTGTCATTCGCTCCTGCCACCGCCAGGGCAAGCTGAAGCAGGTCTATGCCTGCGAAACCCGTCCGTATCTGCAGGGCGCACGGCTCACGATGTGGGAGCTGATGAAAGACGAAGTGCCCGTGACGCTGATTACGGACGGCATGCCGGGGCACATGATGCAACGCGGGATGATCGACGCAGTGATCGCGGGCGCCGACCGAATTGCGGCAAACGGTGATTCAGCCAACAAGATTGGCACGTATCAGCTCGCAGTGCTGGCGAAGCACCACGGCATTCCGTTCTTCATCGCCGCACCAACAACCACGGTCGACCTGAACACGGCAGACGGAAGTGGGATCCCGATCGAGCAACGCTCTGTAGAAGAGGTCGTGACGCTCAAGGGTATCGCGATCGCCCCACAGGGGTCGAAGGCGGAGCACCCCGCGTTCGATGTCACGCCAGCGGAGCTCATCACGGGTATCGTCACCGAGTGTGGTGTCGCGGAAGCTCCGTTTCAGCCGACGCTCGAGGCGTACGTCCGCTCGATGGCGTAGCGACGGCTCTTGCAGCTATTCCCTTGCCTCTGGTTGGAATGCAGCTATCACGGCCGGCGTTGACGAACCGACCCTCCGCACGCCGCAGAATGCTCCGATGAAGAACCTCTCAACACTCCTGCTCCTCGCGCTTACCGGCTCCCTTGGCTGCGCGAACAGTTGCGCATGTGGCGGCTCGCCGACCGCCCCCGTAGTACCGGAGTCAGCGGGATCGGCTTCCGAGTTTGATCCGACCACGTCGGGGACGGCACCCGCCGCGAATAGTGAGGCGGCATCTGCGCCGGTGCGTCCGCAGCAACCGGTCGCGCTTGTTGAGGCAGACCCGTTCGAGGGCTCGTCGGCGGATGTCGTGCAACCCCACCAGATGGATCCGAATCAGCGCCTGCGAATGGTGAATCCGCCAACGATGCAGTTGCAGCCGATCACACCAGGGCAGGGCGGCCGCATGCCGAACAGGGTCGCCCCTCACATTACGAGCCCACAGGTTCGCCAAATGGGCCCGACGCCTGGTTCGGTCGACCCCGAGTTCATCGTCAACGAGTAGTTTTCGGATGTTTCGAGGTCGATTGCGCTTCGCCCTCGCTGCTGATCGCGTGGGTTGCTATAAGCGGGGTTCGAACTGAATCCCGCAGGCTTGATGAATTTGAGAACTCTCCTTCTGCTCAGCGCTGGCACGCTGTTGCTCGCTCTTTCGCTGACCAGTTGCAGCGACGACATCTTCTCGTGCGGCGGCAACTTCTGCGACGCCGACCAGACATGTATCAACGAGATCTGTGTGGAGCCGGCGACCGAGTGCACCGGTTGCGGTGCCGATCAGCACTGCATCTCCGGTGTCTGCGTTGATAACTACACGAGCGCGAACGTCTGCGACCCACTCCGGGACTGCCGAAACGGCTGCGGTCTTTCTGCTGCCTGCGCTGCCGCGTGCGAAGCCGATCGATCGACAACTTGTGCGACCTGCACAGACACAATCGTCTCTTGCACAAGCGAAAACTCGTGTGGCGACGCGGGCTCAGTCAATAGTTGCTGCGAGTCTGAGTTCTGCTCTTGTTTCCCATCGGCTCCGGGCTGCGGAAACGTCCCGGACTGTGTCGAGTGTCAGGCAGAGTGTGCTGACAACACTACCTGCTTCAACACGTGTCGCGGCAACTCGCTGGCCTGTAACCTGTGCCTGCAGCCCTTCGATGAGTGTGCTGACACCAATGGGGCTGCGGCCTGCGTTGACGACTTCTGCAGCTGCCTCGATCCCGAATCTGAAGAAGGCTGCCAGTAGTCCGCCGCTCGCTTCTCCCTCGGTGCGCATGAAATGACCCGATCCCCGATCGTCCTGCACGTCGACATGGATGCGTTCTACGCAGCCATTGAGATTCGGGACGATCCGGGACTTCGCGGTCTCCCGGTAATCGTTGGTGGCGGTTCACGGCGCGGCGTCGTCGCGACCGCCTCCTATGAAGCCCGAAAGTACGGCGTGCACAGCGCAATGCCGGGCTATGTGGCAAAGCGGAAGTGTCCGCATGGTATCTTCGTGGCCCCGCGAATGAGCGCCTATGTCGAGGTCTCTCGTCGGCTGATGGAGATCTTTGAGCGCTACTCCCCGACTATCGAGCCGCTCTCGCTGGATGAAGCCTTCCTCGACATGACCGGGGCCGAGAAGCTCTTCGGCTCGCCAAGAGAGATGGCGGAGAAGATCGCCCAGGACATCCGGACTGACCTGCGGCTGACTGGTTCGGTAGGAGCTGCAACCAGTAAGTTCGTCGCGAAGATCGCATCGGACTTCAAGAAGCCGGACGGCATCACGGTCGTAGAGCCGGGCACCGAGAAGGAGTTTCTGGCCCCCCTCCCCATCCGCCGAATATGGGGCGTTGGCCCCAAGGCTGGCGCGTCTTTGGAACGACTTGGCCTGCATACGATTGGGGACATAGCGGACACGCCGCGGGAGCTTCTGGAATCGAACTTCGGCGGCTTCGGGACGCATGTATGGCACCTCGCCCACGCGATCGATCTCCGCCGCGTATCACCCGGTCGCGGCCGTAAGTCGATCGGCAGTGAACGCACGCTCAGCACAGATATCGTGGGGCGCGAAGCAGTGCGTAGCAGGCTCCTGCCGCTCGTGGACGAGGTGGCTCGAGGCCTTCGAAGCGGCGGCTGGCGCGCCCACGGCATCCGCCTCAAGGTCAAGACCAGCGAGTTCCGCTTGATGACCCGCGACCGCCACCTTGTGGAGGCTGTCTGCGACGCCGAGAGCATCCTCGACGCTCTGGATGCCCTCCTCGAGCACGCTCCGGTCGATGCACCTATGCGCCTCGTCGGATGCGCCGCTTACGACCTCATCGAAGACGGCACTCCGCGCCAAGGCAGCCTCTTCGGCGTCGAGAAGACCGAGAGCCGCGAGAAGCTGGAAGCCACCCTGGATAGGGTGAGCGAGAAGTTCGGGAAAGGCGTGGTGATGCGGGGATCTTCGCTGAAGAAGTAGAGGGAAGGGCCTGCGTCTGCCTCGCTCGCTCCGATGCAGTGGCGGCCGTGATTCATCGCGGTGCCTACTCTCGTTCAACACGTCTCTGCGGAGCTTCGTCCGGCGGGCATTGCCCACGAAGTTGGCAGGGGGACGCCCTAGGCTTCGTGCCGTCGCAACGTCGCCCGCGCAGCCCCGTCTCCGCGATCGACCCAGGGCAGGGGCATCATGAGCCCGCGCGATTCGTGCCTGTTCCGCCAGCCTCTGCAGTCCCCGAACGAGGTCGAATCCAGCGGGAGCGCGTATTCTCGTGCGACCCTATCCAAAAACGAAGAACGCGCATCGGCCAGAGCCAATGCGCGTTCTTTCGAATCAGGCTCTAGCCTAGAAGACCTGGCGGAAGGACTCGGACACCGACATGACGATGTTGAGATCCGTGAGCAGGCGATCGATCTCGGTGAGAGCGTCGTCAGCCTCACCGTTCAGGCCTGACTCAAGTGCGGTGGCGTAGTCGTCGCCGAAGCCGCGTGCGCGCATGATGAACTCAGCACCCAGGCTCGGAACGGGGGCGTCATTCGGGACCATCGTCGCGTAGCACTTTCCGGTGCCGGCGGGGTTCGGATCACAGAACTCGAGTAGCTCGAATCCAGGAGCCAAGGTTGGAACCTGACCTGAGCCGAGTTCCCAGATACGACCTTGGTCAATGTAGCGCGCCGAGTAGTTCGAGGTGAAGCTGCTCATGCCCCAGATGAGAGCGTAGATTTGCTCCGAGAACGATGGTCGCGCGTCGACGGGGATGCCAACGGCTGCATCGAGGCGTCCAGCCGTGAGCTCAAGGCCAGGCGCAACGGTCGCGCCTGTCTCGGGGTTCACTTCGGTGCCATCACTGAGCCCCAGCGTGAGGAGCGGGCGTGAGATGAACTCGTATCCATCCGAGACCGGGTTCACCGAGAGACCGGTGAGGAACGGGTCCTGTAGGATCGTGCCGTTGAAGAGCGCAGTCAGCTCGTCCTCGAAGATGAGGTAAGGCGGAATCACGTAGTTCTGCTCGAACTGACCAAGCTCGACACCGACGGCCGACGCCTCGGCACTGGTCAACGCGATCATCGCGAAGAGCGATGTCAGGTAGTGACCGGAGCTCTCGGGGAACTGGTAGTAGTAGTAGCCTTCGTCGGAGTTGTAGTCGGACCACTTCGGACGTCCCTGACCTTCCGGGATGACAAAGTCGCTCTCGCGAGCAATCTGAGAGGCGGTCTCCTCGTCGTAGATCGAGAGGTCCAGCTCGCTTGTGTAGAGTCGGTAAACGCCATCGTCGTCCAAGTAGTAGTAACCACTAGACGGGGTGGTGACGGCTTCCGCGACCAAGTTGAGACCAGCGAATGCGGCGAAGGTCCAGCTGTTGTCGAGCGCCGAGTCCGGCCGCGAGTTCGAGAACGCGACGGTCAGGAGCCAGCGCTGGTAGGTCTGAACAAGCGGGTTGAAGATTCGGCTACCGGCGCGGGATGCCGCCGAGCTGGTGTTCCAGCTCAGGCGTTCTCGGCGGTAGTTGTCGAAGTAGTAGTAGCGGCGGTAGCGGTCGATGTAGTCCATCGTCTGCTCCATCGGGTCAGCGCCGCGGTCCCAAGTGCGGCAGTTCTGACGTGTGCCTCGGTATTCGTCCGAGCAGAAGATGTACGGGACCTCGACCGGCCGATTCGGCGTGTTCGAGTCAATCATGAACTCAAGGTCGGGGAGTCGCATGTAGGAGCGGTCCCGAAGGTTCGTGAGCATCTCCTCTGGCGTGCTGCCCATGCCCTCGACGATCGTAGAGTAGTGGTACTGCTCAAGGGGGTGGTAGTAGCCGATACCGTGATTGTCCTCGTACGGGCGCAGGATGCTGTACGCGTCACCCGGGAGATTCTCCCAGACTTGGACGTAGCCCATCTCCTGCGTGTTGTAGTCGGGGTCGCTCGGGTCGAGCTTGGCGGTGCGGTCGACTCCGGTTGTGTAGGCGAAGAGGATCGCTTGGTCGTCGTAGGGGCCAACGCCGCCGAAGTCGGTGTTGAACGCAGACGAGTAGTCCATGATCGACGAGTACTGGTACTCGCGCATTCGAGCGGTGATCTGGTTCGGGGTCTGCGTTGCGATGCCGTAGACATCTGCGACCGTCACGGGCGATCCGAAGGGATTGATGGTTGCTTCGCCTTCGTCGTCGACGGAGGGGTAGCCCTCGATCTTCGCGTCCCAGAACTCGTCAAAGTAGTTCAGTGCGTCCCACGATGCGCCGAAGTTGTGGCGAAGGCCGAGCGTGTGGCCGACCTCGTGCTCCATGACCGCCTTGAAGATCAGGCCGCGGATTTCGAGGTAGATTTCGTCGTAGTCCGTCCGGCCGTCGTAGTGCTGCGCGATGCCGAAGATCGAGTCGTCTAGGTGGTCGGTGCCGAGCACGCAGTTCACGCCCAGAGCGAACTCGCGGGGCGAGCGAACGGCGGGTGACATCTCGCGCATCCAGTTGGTGATGCGAGCGGCGCTGATGTGGTCGTCCGTCACGGAGCCGGTCGGATTGACAAGGCCCATGCGGAGGCCCTCTTCGTCGAACTGGGGTGGGGTCGCGGCCATGAGCTCCTCGGTCATACCGAGAAGATCGAGCTCCGACTCTTCGATCATGCGGATTCGTCGCTCTTCCCATCCTGGGCCTGAGCGCAGCGAGTCCAAGCGGCCATCGGCCGCGTCCTCGCGAATAAGGTCGATTCGCTCGCGAGCGAGACCCTGCACGAGGTCAGCCGGGTCGTTCGGCAGGTCCATGGAGCCGAGCGACGGGTTGTCTGCCAGGGCGACGGCGCGCGGGTCGAACGCCGAGTTACGGAACTCGCGAACTTGGCCGCGTACGTACTCGGGATCAGCGAGGTCGTCGGGGGTCAGGTCGCCGTTGGCGAAGCGAATGACGTCGACGGCGTACTGAGCGTAGGTGTCGACGGATGCGCCGTAGACGTAGGCCGTGCCGGAGATGATCTCACCGGTCTCCGGGTCAGGAGCCGACGGACCGTAGCCGAGCGGGCCAGCAATCTGCGGATTGGTGACCCAGTACATGACGCTGTAGCGGAGGTCGCCAATGCGGGCCACGTCGCCCAATTCACCGCAGTCGGACGCGTAGGCTGCGTCGGCCGGGTAAACCGGCGTCTCGCTGACGGGGTTGTTACAGAGCACGTACATCGGGCGAACGTCTTGCCATCCACTGACGTCTCCCTCGTTCTGAGCAGCGGCGACTGCGCGGCGGTATGAGCGATCCCAGCCCTCGGCGGTGCCGACGGCGTACTCAAGGAGTGCCTCTGGGAAGTTAGGCGAGAGGTGATAGACAATCGGTGCCGGCGCGCGATCCTCGAACGGGAGCGCCAAGCGACTGCCGGACTCGTCTCGAACAGCGTCGCCCTCGGTGTCACGCTGGAAGCTGTCGTCCCAGATGTCGTGGCGGTTGGCGAAGAGCAGGCGTCCCTCAACGGTTGCCCCTCGGCGGCGTTGGTAGCTGAGCCGCTCCGTTCGGAAGTAGCCGAATCGGTTCATCGCCACATCGTCGTAAACGACTGGCTCGTAATCGTCAGTGTCGGAGCTCGGTGCCCGCATGAAGCTGGTGCGAATCTCTACCTGCTGGGCTCCACAGTCACCGATACCGGTGCCGCGCAGGAGCGTGATGCAACCCGGGATATCGACGTTGATATAGCTCCGCGTGACGAAGTCGAAATACTCGAGGTTGCCGTCCTCGTCGTAGACGAACTGTACCGAGTCGTCCCCGTCCTCACCCTCACCTACAAACTCACCGAAGCCGCCAAACGGGCTGAAGTCGAAATCGGCGAAGCGCAAGCCGGTGACGGTCGGGATCGACCAGTTGACCTGCATGTATTCGCGGTCCTGCCAGTCACGTTCAGTGTTCTCCTCGATGACGTTGTTCTGCTCGCCGGTGGATGCGCTGTAGCCGCGCTGAACGTCGCTGTGACGAACGACGTCATAGCCTAGAACTGGCTGCCCGTAGTACTCGCCGTCTTGAGTTCCCCGTCCATCCTCAACCGCTCCGGAGTCGACGACATCACCGTCGACGAACGCGGCTCCGTCACCGGCGCCGGGATTGAACTCATAGGATCGGACAGCCATCACGTTGTGATGGTCGACGACGAATCGGACCTTTTCGGTCTCAAACGTGAGGCCGACGAAAACCGATCCCGCGGTGGCAGGAACGTCCGAGACGGTTTGGCGGACGTACCACTCACCCTGGGTGAGGTCGCTCTTTCGCACGAGGTCGGTACCGACCCGATCGATGTCGCCGACTTCCTGGGCGCACCCGACCAAGAGGCCGGCGCCGATCAGCGAGAGGAGAAAACGAGTTGGGCTAGGCATTCGCTCGGTGGTCTGAGGAGGTAGGCAGGTGTGCGGGAACCGCATCACATCTGATTTATTGCACTATGTGTGCCAGCGACGCAACGCCCTTGAACCCGGTTGTAGCCGCTGTTCTAGGGGGCGTAACGATGTTTACGATCGCCAAAGTAGGCGGCACGGACAGCAAGATGTTCACGATCGCCAAAGTGGGCGGCGCGGACAGCAAGATGGTGCGATCTCTCAGAGATCCGTGAAGTGTCTTCGAGCGGAGCGGCCGAGTTCATCGGCGGCTTCGGGGGAGCGAGCCTTCGCGACCGATTGAGTCTCCTGGAGGAGCAGGGCGGCGGTTTCTTGCTTTCCGGCGGTGCGAAGCGCGGTTGCCACGAGAACGCCGATCTGGATTTCCCGTGCGACGGCGGGGTGCAGGGTCGGATCGTAGGTGAGCGCGAGAATTTCGCAGCTCACCGGGTCGGCGACGTCTCGCAGTCGAATCGGCATAGGCGAGAGCTGGATCCTCGAGCCGATCACCGACTTAGCGATAAGTGCGATCGCCAACACGAGTGCGCTTATCGCCAAGGCCGAGATCGTCTCGCTCACGAAAGTGCCGCGGGAAGGTTGACCTTAGGCCTCTCCCCGACGTTAATTGTCGGCTGCAACGCGCGACCACGGATTAGCTGCATGGCGAACTGGGTGCTCAAGTTTATTTCGGGCAAGTATCAGGGGGGTGAATTCCCTCTAGATGAAGGCCAGGAGTACCATATCGGTCGCAGTAGCGAGTCTGATATGGTCCTCGTCGAGGACATGGTTTCGCGTAATCACGCGAAGCTTCATGTCGTTTCTGACGTCGTTAAACTCCACGATCTTGGGAGTACGAACGGATCTTTCGTTAACGGCGAAAGAGTGTCGGACGTCGACCTTCAAGAAGGGGATCGTATTCTCTTCGGTACCTCGATCATCAAGCTGATTCGCTCGGCGGGTGATCCGAACGCGCCTCGGCCCGACTTCAAGTCGGACGCTCCTCCTCCGGCAGTTGCGCCGCGGACGCAGACGATGTCGGCGAATAGCGGCATGACCATGGCTGGCTCGATGTCCGGCATGCTCGAGGAGGTCTCGCTTCCTGATCTGCTCCAGCTGTTCTCGACGTCTCGAAAGTCCGGTGTGCTGCGCCTGCTCAAGGGAGTCGAGAAGGCGGCGCTCTATCTTCGCGAAGGCCGAGTGGCCTTCGCCGAGATCGAGGGCGTGGATCTCCCGCCCGATAAGGCGGCCTACCGTGTCATGGGGTGGGAGCAGGGCATGTTCGTACTTGAGCCTTCCTCGGACCGCACGTTCGAGACCGAGATCGAGATGAGTACCGAAGGCCTCATGATGGAGGCTATGCGGCTCATGGACGAGATGGAGAACATGAGGCACAAGCTGCCTGAGCCGACCGATCGGGTCGCGCTCAAGCGGCCGATGGATCCTCCCCTCCGCTCGCTCACACCCGAACTGATCGACACTATCCAACTTGTCATCAACAGTGAAACTGTCGGCGACGTCATGGACCAGTCTTTGGCAAGCGACCTCGATACGATGCAGGACCTCGAGTACCTCATCAAGCACCACTATGTCGAGGTCACGTAGCTCATGTTGGCGGCCCTGACTGCGGCGTTGCTTTCCTTCAGCGCCGCGCCATCGGGTCACGACTCGACGCCAACTGAGCTGCTCCTCGCCATCAATCCCAACATCTCTATTGGGACGTGCACGGGGGCGACCCAGATCGCTGTGTCGAACTCCATGTCGGAGCGCACTGTATCCGGCAGGTTCGTCGGAGAGATGGACGGCCTCACCGCCTTCGGTAACTCCTGCGTAGGTTACTACGCTGAAGAGGCGCACTTCTGCATGTCAGTGCCTGAGCCCGGCGGATACTTCATGCTCGAGGTGATGGATGCAGGCGGATACGATTCGACCCTGGCGGTCGTTAGCGACACGCTGGAGTGGCCAGCCTGCGACGACGACGGCGGAACGCGAGGGCACTCCTTGCTCTCTCGCGTTAATCAGTGGTTCCCGGCCGGTGTGTACTTGATCCATGTTGGCGCGTTCTCCCAGGGCGCGACGGCCCCGTTTACGCTCTCATTAACGACTCACGATGGGAGCGTCTGGTGACCAAATCTACTGTCTTCGTCGGTGTTACGCCTGTCGGTCTTCCCGAGTTTGCGGCAGTGGTGTGGCACGGCGCGACCTTGGCGATCGATCCCGCCGCACTAGACCAGATCGAGGCGACGGCAGCGTTCGTGGTCTCTCAGGCGAAGTCCGGTCGGCCTATCTACGGCGTCACGACCGGTTTCGGGTCCAACAAGGACACCACGATTCCGGCTGAAATGGCCGAACTGATGCAGGAGAAGCTTCTGATGTCCCACGCCTGCGGGGTGGGGAAGGCGATGCCGACTTCGGTCGTGCGGGGGATGATGTTCCTGCGGGTTGCGGCCCTCGTGCAGGGAAACAGCGGGATCCAGCCGGCGACGCTGCAGCTGCTCATCTCGCTCTTGAACGCGCGCATTCACCCGATCATTCCGGAGCACGGCAGCGTCGGCGCCAGCGGCGACCTCTGTCCGCTCGCGCACATGGCGCTGCCGATCATCGGACTCGGCGAGGTCGAGTTTCAGGGAGTAGAGCAGCCCGCTGCCGAAGCACTGGCAGCGAACCAGCTGAGCCCGAGGCGGCTGACCTACAAAGAGGGCCTCGCCCTGCTCAACGGCACGCAGGCCATGACAGCGGTCGGCCTCGTGGTCATGCATCGTTTCTTGCGCCTATTGGATATCGCAGACATGGGCTGCGCCCTCTCGTTGGAGGCTGTTGGCGGCCGCTTGGAGGCCTTCGACGACCGCATTCATCAGTTGCGCGGCCGAGCCGGCCAAGTGGAGTCGGCCAGACATATCCGAGAGTGGGTGGCAGGGAGTGAGCTGGCAGGTGCCGCGCCGGGGACCGTCCCCGGGAAGACCGAGTACGTGCAAGACTCCTACTCGCTCCGCTGTGCACCGCAGGTGCATGGGGCCAGCCGCGATGTTGCCGCCCACGTTCTGAGCGTGCTTGTGTCGGAGGCGAACGCGGTGACGGACAACCCGATCGTTTTCCCCGACGACGGCGACATTCTGTCCGGTGGGAACTTCCACGGACAGCCCGTGGCGTTGGCGATGGACTACCTGAAGCTGGCGATCTCCGAACTCGGTAATATCTCAGAGCGACGGTCGGCAAAGCTAGTGGACAAGGCGTTCAACGAAGGTTTGCCTGCGTTCTTGGTGTCAAATCCGGGGTTGAACTCCGGTCATATGATCCCTCAATACGTCGCCGCGGCCTTGGTGTCTGAGTGCAAATCGGTCGCGCATCCCGCTAGCGTCGACTCGATCCCAACGAGCGCGAACCTCGAAGATCACGTCTCGATGGGTCATCACGCGGCACGCGGCGCGCTGCGCATGTTGGAGTTGGTGGAGAGCATCCTTGCGATCGAATTGATGGTCGCGGCACAAGCTGTGGACCTGCGTCGGCCTCAGCTGCCGAGCGCGTCCATGCAAGGAGTGCTGGCGCTGATTCGGGAGCAGGTGACATTCCTCCGCGAGGATCGTGTCCTCTCAAAGGACATCGCGGCGATGACAACGTTTGTGCGACAAGGACTCACTGTGGCTCACATCGACAAGGGCGTGGAGTGAGGGGCGCTTGTCGGGGCCCGGTTTGACGGTTAGAATCTCGCACACGAAAGGGAACTGCCGCAGGAGGCGATGAGCGCTAACAACCCAAATGAGCTTGAGAATCTCGTCCTCAACGCGTTGGAAGCCGGAGATTACGGTGGAAGAGCTCGTGGCGATGACGCCGCTCGTCCGCAGTACTTACTGAACGAGATCCCACTTCCCGAAGGGGGTCCAGCGCTCGGTGGCAATCAGCATACACTGGAGCACCGTGGGGCCGCGAGTGCAGCGCTGGTCGAAGATCTCGCCGCTCTCAACGCGCGGATACAAGAGGAAAAACCCGCGTCTCTCAACGTCGATTGCGCGTCATGTGGGAGGAACAACCCCACGACGAGTAAGTTCTGCGGAGCCTGCGGGCACCAGCTAGATGTCGACACCGGGATGAGCGATTCGCATCGCGTCGCGGTTCCCATGCCGATGGTGCTCGTCTCGATCAACGAAGACGGGACCGACGGCGCGCGAATGGATCTGCAGTTCGCAGATTCGGTCATCGGCCGCGCCGGCGATGTTCGGTTCCCAACCGACGCCTTCCTTTCGCCCAAGCACGCACGCCTGATCGTAGAGGGCCAGACTGTCTTCGTTGAAGACCTCTATTCTCTGAACGGGACTTACGTGAAGCTCCGCGACGAGGTCCGCCTCACGCCTGGCGATACGTTCCTCATGGGGCGACAAGTTCTACGGTTCGAGAAGTTCGAGCACAGCATCGTGCCTAAGGCGCGCTCCAGCGACGGGACCCGCTATATGGGCTCGCCGCCGCCCGGCGGTCAGTTCAAGCTGCTCCAGGTTGGCATCGGTGGCATCATCCAGAACGTTTTCTGCGTGCATGACTCCGGCGCGATCATCGGCCGTGAGAAGGGCGACGTCATCTTCCCGCGCGACAAGTTCATGTCGGGCCGACACGCACAGATCTTTCCGCGCGACGATGGCAACTACTACTTGGTAGACCTGAACAGCTCGAACGGCACGTGGGTGAAAATCTGGGAACGGCGACAGCTCTCCTCCGGAGACTTCATCTTCCTCGGCCAGCAGCTCTTCCGCATTGAGTTCTGAGCGGACCGCGCGCGGTTGGGCGCGCGTGCGATTAGTGGACTTTTACGACCTGATCGGGCAGGGTCCCCGCGATTATATCTTGGGTGCACGGTGCCCCGATAACCGCGGTTAGCGATGAAAGTCTGCCCCGTTTGCGGGAAGCGCTACGACAGCGATGTCCTCTTCTGCCCGGCTGACGGTGCAGGGCTTGTCCCGATGCCCTCATCCGAGGCGACGATTCCGGCAGCCCCAACTGCAGATCCCGCCGATCCGATGATGGGCTCAAGTATCTTTGGTGACTACGTCATCTCGAAGAAGCTGGGCGAGGGTGGCATGGGCTCGGTCTATCTTGCCGAGAACAAGAACATCGAGCAGGCCATCGCCATTAAGGTGCTTCACGGTGAGGCGGCGCGAAGCCCCGAACTCGTCCAGCGTTTTAATCGCGAAGCCAAAGTCATCTGCAAGCTGACGCACCCGAATATCATTCGGGTCTTCATCTTTGGACGCACGCCAGACGATACCATCTTCTTGGCGATGGAATACGTCGAGGGGCGCACACTCCGTGACGTGATCGAGGCCGATGGGCACATCGACTCGCTTCGCGCCATTTCGCTGATACGGCAGTGCCTACACGCCCTTACCGAGGCCCACGAACTCGGGATCGTTCACCGTGATCTAAAGCCCGACAACATCATGTTGACGTCGTTCCGTGACGTCGACGAGTTCGTCAAAATCCTGGACTTCGGTATTGCGAAGATCAAGGACCAGCCTGGCTCGATGAACCAGAAGCTGACTCAGGTTGGCGTCGTTTACGGTACGCCTGAGTATCTCTCTCCAGAGCAGGCGCAGGCGAAAGAGCTCGACGGCCGATCGGACGTCTACTCGATGGGCATCATCCTCTACGAGATGGTGACCGGGGTTGTACCGTTTCACTCCAGCACCGCAGTCGCGATTCTCGCGGCGCACGTTTACGACGCTCCTCAACCGCCGACCTCGGTGGCAGCGCACAGCCTGCATCCGAAGCTCGACGACATCATCGCGAAGGCGCTCAACAAGGATCCCAATGGCCGGTACCAGACCGCCATGGAGTTCCTCGCAGACCTTGAGGATCTCGAGTCGGAGCTCACCAAGGGTGCCGCCACGAAGACGACCGTCTTGGACGCGTCCCAGCTCTCGCTTGTCCTAGAAGTGTCTCGCGCTGCTCAGGCCCGCCGCGAGCAGGAAAGCGTATTGCAGGCCGCATCTGGTGTGAAGGTGCGTCAGGACGCCCCCCCGCCGATGCCCGCTGCTAGCGGCATCGGACTCGGCCCCGCTCAGACCTCGGCACAAGCACCACAAACAGGCGTGCCTGTGCCCGCCGCCGGCGTCTCTGCCGCTCGGCCCATGCCGGCCCCAATACAGAACAACAACCAGGTGATGATCCTCTACACGGTCATCATCGGGCTCGTGATTCTGCTCGCCATGGTCGTCGTCGCGTTGCTCTACGTGAACCGTAATCGCACCGCGGCTGCGACCACGCTTCTCGAGCCGCCAGGGGTTGAGATCATCGAGGCCATCACGGTCTAGGCAGCGCTGCCGTGTGGCAGGCTTCCGGTCCGAGGTGACGGGAGGGTTGAGACGGTTTGCCCCTCAGAGCCATCTTGGTGGGCATCCGGCATGCACGAGGGCTGGCGTTGCTGATGCGCCAACAATTGGGACCCGGCGAGACGGATTGGGCCCGTTCCGTGGCAGTTCTGGCTGTACTGTTACTCTCCGTCCCGCTTGGCTTGAGCTGCGCCTCAAGTAAACTGGATGACCAGCGATGGAGCGCAGTGGGTGTCGAGGCACGCCATCCGCTCGATGTTGTGGCGTTGGTGGAGTTTCGAGCAGTCCGCGATCGTATCGTCCTGTCCGCAGTGGGCCGGAACTCTCAGACGGATACGAGCGGTCGTGGGCCTTCCGGCATCAGGCCGTGGAGTGGATACGATGGAGTACCCGCACCTCCCGATGGCTGGCGTGCCGTTCGCTTGACCCGAGAGGAGCGGCGCGGCGCCCGAGCGCGCGCGGCTGAAGCAGCCCGTGCCTTCTCACGCAGTCCAGGGGATCAGGAATGGATGGCGGTGAGGGATGGGATGCTCGATCCGAAGACCCGTTCGGTCACAGCCGACGCCTTCCTGCGAGTGATGGCCAGGACGACATGGCCCGAGATGGGGAGACGCGACGCAGACCAGCTTTGCGGTGACCTGTTCTCCTGGGCGACCTGTGACCTCGAGCCGCGCCAGGTGAGGATGGCGGCCACCGTTCTAGCAAGCACCAGCCAAATCCGGCCTCCGGGCCCAAGTTGTGGAAACTACGCATTTCAGCCGTGGCCGTGTCGCGACGCTCTAAGCCACTACTTCAGCACCTGTTTCTTCGGCCGAGAAGACGTAGCGTGGGGATTCGTCGAGGCCGCCGAGCAGCTTGACGAGTACCATGGTGGCCTTCGTCGCGTGGTCGATCGAATGTTGCCCGAGTAGGTTTGGGGGAGCGACCTCTGCCGACTGGACTTCGCTCACAACGTCTGCCGCGCCGCGACCACCCGCCCGCCACGAACGAGGCACAGGATGCGCGCAAGCCCGAGCGAGCACGAACCCTGTCCGCTGCTACAAAGTCCGTGCCGCAGCGCGAATCGCAGCGCCGTTGCACGCCGGAGCGCCGTTGCACGCCGGAGCGCCGGCGCTAGACCTTGCCGAGCTCCTCGAAGATGTAGGCGCTCGATCGAATCCCGTTGAAGTAGCACTCCAGCGAGAACTTCTCGTTGGGGGAGTGCAGCCGGTCGTCCGGCAGCCCCAAGCCCATCATGACGGAGTCGAGGCCCATCATCTCCTTGAAGCTGGCGACGACCGGGATCGAACCGCCCGAACGAAGCATGACCGCCTCGGTGCCCCAGACACGTCCCAGTGCTGCCTTGGCAGCGTCAAGCGCCGGCGCCTCGGAGTTCACAACGAACGGGATGCCGCCGTGGTGTGCGACGAAGTCGATCTTGAGCCCTTCGGGGCAGTGTTCTGCGATGTGAGCGCGGATCTTCGCTTCGATATCGATCGGGTCCTGATTCGGCACCAGGCGGCACGAGATCTTGGCGTGGGCCTGCGACGGCAGGACCGTCTTAGCTCCGGCGTCGATGTATCCGCCCCACATGCCGTTTACGTCCATCGTCGGACGAATCGTGGTGCGCTCCAGAATGCTGTAACCGTCTTCTCCAATGGAACCTTCGACCTCGATGCCCTCAGCCCAAGCGACGTCGTCATGGTTCACTTCCGCCATCTCCGCTCGTTCAGCCTCGGAGAGCTTCTCCACGTCGTCGTAGAACCCGGAGATCGCGATGCTTCCGCCTTCGCCCTGCATGCTCGAGATGAGCTGGCAGAGGCCGTTGATGGGGTTCTTTACCGCGCCGCCGTAGAGGCCGCTGTGCAGGTCGTGTGAGGGTCCGGTGACGTGCAACTCAAAGTAGACCATGCCGCGAAGACCGAGCGTGATCGCCGGTCGGCCTGGCGCAAACATCGAGTTGTCGCTGATCAGCACGATGTCGGCCGCGAGCTCTTCCTTGTGCGCTTCAATGAAGGGCTCGAGGCTCTCGCTGCCTGACTCCTCCTCGCCCTCGCGGAGAACCTTCACGTTGACCGGCAGCTTTCCGGCGGTCTTGAGGTGTGCCTCAACGCCCTTCACATGACAGTAGAACTGCCCTTTGTCGTCAGTCGCGCCGCGGGCGATGATGTTGCCATCTTCGATCGTGGGTTCGAAGGGAGGGTTCCTCCATAGCTCGAGCGGAGCGGGGGGTTGAACGTCGTAGTGACCGTAGACGAGCACTGTCGGTGCCCCTGGTGCGCCGAGCCACTCCGCCGTTACAATGGGGTGGCCCTTCGTCTGGTGGATCGTTGCCGAGCACCCAGCGTCCTTCAGGCTCTTCGCGACGAACTCAGCACCGCGAGCGATGTCGGCATCGTACTGGGGATCCGTTGAGATGCTGGGAATGCGGAGCAGGTCGAAGAGCTCTTCGAGGTGACGGTCGCGATTTTCTTCAAGGTAGGCGTCGATGCTCATTCGGTGTCCGGGCAGCTTGCGTGGTACGCGTGGGCGAGAAGTAGGCTTCGTTCGGTGGTTCCGGGCCCCACACTTTGATTCGAGACGACCGCCTCCAGGGCGGTTTCGAGTGTAATGTCGTGACTGAGGAGCTGGTAGAGCGCGGGGGCGCGCGCACCGCGGGTCTCCACTTCATTGCTCCCGAGCGGGGCGTTCAGGGCCCGCAAGAGCACATCCGCGTCAAGCCGGTGGCCGGCGATGGTCGACCACTGGATTGCGCGGCGGCGTCTAGAGGAGGTTCCTCCCAGGACGTTCGCGTTGGCGACCTCGATCAATCGAGCGTCATCCCCAGAGGCGTGGAGGAGCCAAGCGACAGGTGGAGAGAGCGAGGACTCGCCAACGAGCTCGCTGAGCACGTTCGCGATGTCAGGGCTCGGGTTGGCGGCCCGGGCAGCGATCTCGACCAAGCGTCCATCGGGGACCAGTGAGGCGATCGCGGCGGTCATTTCGTCGCGCCGACCGCCGCTCCAGATCGCAGCAGCTTCCGAGGCGATCGCCATCGGGATCGCGTCGTTGCGAATCGCTTCGAGGAACGCGGTTGGGTCGTCGAGCGCGGCCGCCGCGGCAACCTCGTTGAAACCAGCTGGCCGTGTGCCCTCGGCGATCTGGCTCAGTACAGCGTCGCCCCGGCCAAGCCTGATTGCGGCGACCGTTGCGGCGATGGTCATCGCAGAGCGGCCGTTGACGGCGAGCTCCGAAATGGAGTCGAGAGTGGTTGGAGTCAGCTCAGTGGCGCCTGCGGCAAGAGCGATCATGCCCATGAATCCGGCGAGGGGCTCGCCTTCTAGCTCCGCGAGCCGCGTCTCGATTACGGGAAGGAAGGGTTCGAGGTGGGGTCCTGCGTTGATGAGCCAGAGCAGCTGACCTCGTCGTTCGGACAATGAAGGGCGCCCTGAACTCACCACCCGCAGGGCCGGCGTAATGAGGCCATCCACCGGACCGATCGACTGCAAGCGGGTGAGCGACTGAATCGCCGTGCTTGGGGAGCTAACAAAAGCGGGTTCGAACGCTTCTTGCCAGGCCTCCGTGACCTCTCCGCTCAGTACAGCATCGCGCTCCGCGTTCACGATAGCGCTGGCCTCGTCGTTTCGCGGTGAGATGTCATCCCAGATCAAGCTGAGCTCTCGGTAGAGCCCGAGGCACTCTGGCTGCTCGGCGTTTCGTAGGCAAAGCCCGGAGGCGCCGAAGAGCACCTCGCGTGCTGCCAACGGATAGGCGCGGGCTCGGGAGACCCCTGACATTGCGATAGACTGTTCGAGCGCGCTCGTCGCGTTTTGGTAGAGTTCCTCAATGCGCTCCATGCCTTCGGGCCCGAGCTGGGCCAACACTGAGGCGCCCATATGTCGCTCAGGGAGCATCCGGTCGCCGTCTCCGGCGACGAAACTGCCGATCCGAAGGGCGTCGGCGGGCGAAACACCAACGAGCGCCTCGAAGATCCCGTTAGAGCGGGCCAGATCACTCGAGCCCAGCATCGCTTCCAGATCAGGCACGAGTGGTAGAGCGGCCGCGCCGGTCTCTCTCAATGACTGAATCCGCCGGAGAGGAATATCGAGCGCCGCGCTGTTCAGGTCAGCTCGGGCTGCCTCAAGGTCGACCGTGGAAGGCTCGGGTCTGTTCGGGCGCGTGAGCAGCTCACGCGCCTCTGCACACCCTGCGGGCACGGCGGTCGACGAGTTCCCGGCAGGCTCCTCGGTTCCGGGTGAAGGCCCGCCAGATTCTGGCGCTTCCGGTGCATCGGAGGGCGTGCACGCGGCGAGTAAGAGTGCCGCGGAAAGGACTATGGTTCTGCGCATGGTGAAGTCGGTGAAAGTCGGACGCTACGGTTAGGTCCACCGAGGCGAGTTTTCCAGTGCAACATGAACCGCCGCGCCCCCATTCTTCGCTTCCCCGTTTTTGTTGCGCGCGGTATGCCCGCCGTCCCCTGGAGCACCCAACCTGACCATGGCTGTATCGACAAAACCCGCCAGCGGCACTCGCGACTTCCTCCCTTCGACCGTCAAAGCGCGTCGTCTGGTGACGGAGACGATTCGAAAGACCTACGAAGCCTACGGATTTGTTCCGCTTGAGACGCCTGCGATCGAGCGCATCGAGGTGCTGACCGGTAAGTACGGCGACGAGGGCGATCAGCTCATGTTCAAGCTGGTCAAGCGAGGACAGAAGCTGCCCGCGCTGACTGAGAAAACCCAGCCCAACGACCTTGTCGATATGGCGCTGCGCTACGACCTCACGGTGCCACTGGCCCGCGTCGTCGCGGCAAATCACGGCACCTTGCCCCGCTTCTTCAAGCGGTATCAGATTCAGCCCGTCTGGCGCGCCGATCGGCCTCAGAAGGGCCGCTTCCGCGAGTTCTACCAGTGTGATGTGGACTTCATGGGCACCACGTCTGTGATGGCAGAAGCGACCGTCATCTCCGCCGTTGCGGAGTCGCTCGGCAAGCTAGGATTCGATAAGTTCGACATCGTCATCAACGACCGCCGCGTGCTCACCGGGTTGATGGAGGTCGCCGGCGTTGCCGAAGAGATGCGAACGCCTGCACTGGTCATGATCGACAAGCTCGACAAGATCGGTGCGGACGGTGTGAAGAACGAGCTCTCGGCTGCAGGCCTTTCACAGGCCTCGATCGACGTTTTGTCGGAACTCGTCTTGGAAGGAGCGACCTCACTCGACGACGTCGAAGCTGCGTTTGAATCCGCGTCCGAGATTGGAGCTGAAGGCGCCGAGACTCTGCGTACTCTCTTTGGCCTACTCAAGGCCGCCCCGATCAAGGCGGGCACGGCTCTCTTCGACGTCAGCTTGGCGCGTGGGCTCTCCTACTACACGGGACCCATTTTCGAGATTCGAGTGGAGGGCCTCTCCGGCTCGATGGGCGGCGGTGGCCGATACGACGGTCTAATCGGGATGTTCCGCGGCAACGAGATCCCTGCAGTGGGTTTTTCACTCGGGCTTGAGCGGATTCTCGTCGTCATGGAAGATCGCGGAATGCTGTCGGACACCTCTACCGCGCCTGACCTTTACGTCGCGATGATGGATGACGTGATGGGCAGCGTGCTCAGCTTCTGCAGCCAAGCGCGAGAGGGCGGGCTCACGGTGGATGCACATCCGCAGAAGGCGAAGCTCGGCAAGCAGCTCGCGTACGCGGAGGCGCTCGGTACCAAGTGGGTCGCCATTATTGGAGAGCGCGAGGCCGATGCGGGGAACGTCTCACTCAAGAACCTCGACTCGGGCGATCAGCAGACGCTCTCTTGGGCTGATGCGGTCGCAGCAGTCGCGGCCGAGGGCTAGATAGCGACTGGGTCCGTACTATCGGACAAGTCGTCTTCGGAGCCGAACTCGCAGGGTTTGTGCGAGCTCGCCTTGGGGCGTGTTCCTCGGCCTTGAATGGGCGGTTAGCGCGACTCGCTACTGGACTTCTATCGTCAGCGAGGTCGCGGTCCCGGCTCCGAACCAGCTCGCCGCACCGAGTCCGACTCCAACTCCGCCACCAGCGGGCGTTGCGATTCCGAGCGCCGTTACGTCGATCCGATAGACACCGGCTACGGGGAAGGCGGTGGCGGGAATCGACAGCACGGGCCCAGTGGTGGCCTGCATCGCGCTGAGGACTTGGGGCGCATCGTTCAATGACGCGACAGCCGTGGTGTCGAAAGTGATCCCTGCGTTCAGGCTGACGCGAATGGAGGCGGCGTCCGTCGTGTTGAAGAGCGTGAGCTCCACCGGCTGGTTCGTATATCGAATCGGCATGATCGCGATCTCTGCGAACACGGGGTCTTCGGTCGGCGCCACGACGGTCGCACCGTAGTTGTAGTTGACGCCGGTCTCATCGACGGCCTGAAACGCGAAGGTGTAGGCCTGCCCTGGTTGGAAGGTCAGGTCCGGCGAGATCGTCGAGTTTGTGACGAAGACTCCAACGGTGTTGGCGGTCAAGAGCGGGATCGTCGCTCCGTTCAGCGTGATCGTCGGATTTGCGATTCCTCCGAGCGCTCGGGGGTTCAGTCCCAACGTGATGACGTCGAGGCGTGCGGAGACGCTGCCGCTGTCGCTCTGCACGACGGTGCCAAACCCGTGGATACCGGAGAGGTCAGCGGCACTCGTGAGGTTGGGGTTTACCGTCGGAGCGGTGCCTTCAGGCACAACAGGAGTATCCTCGGCTTGTCCGCCGGTCAGCACACCCAAGATGTCTGCGCATCCGACGGAGCCCAAGAGGAGCGCCAGGGCGACAATGAGGCGTAGGGTCGGCTTGCTCAAAGCGAGTTCAAGTTAAGTCCGCCCGGGTAGGCGTATGAGACGTCGCAGTCGTAGCCGTAGGCGTAGAGACCGATGTTGTTGTCAGCGACAATACGGTGCACGCCATCGACAGCGGTGATTCGCATGATCTCCCACGCGCCAATTCGTTCGCGTGCGGCGGTGACTTCGCGGCCATCCAGCTCAACACGGGTTCCTGGGGGCGCGATGATCGTCATGAAGTCCTGCTGGTAGAGAGCAGGCGTCAGCACCAAGTAGTCCTCGCGGAACTGTTCGTTGGGCACGTTAATGAGGAACGCTGGGTCGCCGATCGCCGTGCCACTGTCGCAGGTCCGAGGGATGACGCAGCCGGTATAGTTCGGGAAGAGTCCGGTGAGGTCGCAGCCACCCGAAGGTCCGGGGTAGGCGGAACCCACCATGAACTGCGCCAGCTGAATTGGGCCGGTCGCGGAGACGATGAAGTCTTCCGTAGTGATGAACTCACGCATCTCGCCGCGGCCGAGCGTGAGCCCGTTTACGCCAGGGATCGGCGGGTTGGTGACGATCGTTGTTCCGTCCTCGGCCGCGACCACTCGCCAGACATCCGGCTCGCCGCCGCGGGCATTGAACTTCGCGCCGACGAACTCACTTCCCCAGGTGTCGGTGGGTAGAAGCTGCTGCTCAAGGTGATCGCAGAAGTTGTTGTCGACCGGGATGTTCGCGCACTCATGTCCGGAGAAGACGACGACGTCCTTGTCGCTGATGATCTCCATGCCGGTGAGCCCGGTAGCAGCCAGATCTTCGGTCATGATCGAAAGGATCTGGCCTTGCTCTAGCGAAAGCTCGGTGGGCACATTGGCCTGCAACGCAGGGACGCTGCCGCCGGCGATGGTTCGCACCGGGCTGGTGATGGTGACCCGCGTCGTACCTTCGCCAGGCGCGATGATGGCGACGTAGGCGCGGAGGTCGGCGTCTGCTGTGATCGTCGGCCAGCCGACCACAATGTACTCGTTGCCGACGCTGGTCGAGGGCAGGAGCAGACTCGCGTCGTTCGAGAACTCTGCACCGTTGGAGAGCGGATTGAACTGGTGAACCGTGATCGGCGCGCCAGAGGTCACTCGATAGGTGTTGTACGTGAGGTCGGTGTCGTCGACGTCCTGCCGGTCGAGGAGGACGGTCTCCAGCTCGCCGGTCGGGATCGTGATTTCGCGAACGACCGTGCCGTCGCCCCGCGCGATTTCGACATCGACGGCGTCGAGAGTCGCGTTCGAGATCGTGATGCCGAATTGCGCTGCCGAGGCGTCAGGGCCGATGTTGTCGAGATCTGCCGCCCAGAAGGTGCAGCCTAGGTAGTCCTTGCCGTCGGATGCGCATGGGTCGACGCATCGGCCAGCGCTGCATCCGAACTCGCAGAGCGCAACCGAGCTCTCCGTCTCGCCGTCTGCGTCACATTCGATGATCTCGTTGCCGTCGCACCGCCGATTGCCGGGTTCGCAGCTCGCGGCCGTGCACGCTCCGTCGAAGCAGTTCGGGATCTCGGCAGGGCAGGGATCGAGCTCGCGGTCGACGCCGTTGTCGGCACAGATCAGCAGGTCAACGGTCGAGCCACAGCCGAACACTTCGCCTGGCGTGCACTCTTCCGTCGTCGACAGCACGCAGACGCCTTCGCTGCAGATCTCACTCTCGCCGCACGGCAGGAACTCCCAGCCGTCCCCTGTTTCGTTGCAGAGACGAACGGTGGTGCCGTCCGAGCAGACCGTCTCACCCGGTGTGCAATCAGCGGGCAGATCTTCTTCAATGTCGGGCGTCGCGCCGTCTTCCATACCGGTGGTGTCCCCAGCGCCGCCGATGTCGCGGTTAGGGCCTACTCCGCCTGTGTCCGTGGCTTCCACGCAGAAACCGCGTTCGCTCAGCACTTGGCCGGAAGGGCAACCGAAAGCTGCCGGCGTGTCGTTACCGCAGGCGGGCAACACGAGAATGAGCGCGAAGAGGAAGGCTGCGTTATTGCGCATGGATCTGAGGCCTAGGCCACGTAGAGACTGAGTATGGGTGAGGGTCTACCAGCAAATCGAAGCGAGTGCATCGCAAGAAAGGTAGTTACGCTCCCAATTTGACGGACAGGCAGCCGTTCGGGCGGCTTGTCTCGTCTTACTCTCGTCTTACTCTCGTCTTACTCTCGTCTTGTCTAAGGTCGGTCTCTCAGCAGGCCCAGCCTACTCATCCGGATTCGGGAGTGCGTCCACGAGCTCTCGAAGCTGTTTGCCGACCTTGAAATGGATAGAGTGCTTTCGCTCAACGGGCACTTCTTCGCCCGTTTTGGGATTCCGGCCGACATACGCCCGGTGTTCCTTCAACGAGAACGACCCAAAACCGCGAATCTCGATCCGATCGCCGTCTGCCAGCGCGGCTGCGAGAGTGTCGAAGATGCAATTAACCGCATCCTCCGCACGCTTCTTTGGGAGGTCCGATCGTTGAGCTAATTGCTCGATGAGTTCGCTCTTTGTCATGGGCTTTCCCGCATCCGGCAAAGGAGACCAGTGCAGCGACCAAGGTATCTGTTATTCCAGGGGAAAGTCAACTCAGTCGCGAGGGCCGCGACCTCCCACTTTTCCCTCCACCGTCGCTGTGCGCTCCAACGCTGCGCTACTCGAATTCCACGACGTGCACCCAGTTCGATGTCCCCACGAGGTACGTGTCATCGTCGACCGCTTTGATCGACGAGATGCCGACGTACGGATCACCGTCGATCTCCGGAGCGTCATTTGCCATGGAGACGACCGAGACCGGAGTTCCGTTCACGCTGGAGTACCGCACGAGCATCGTGCCGTGGGCAACCACAACGAACTGCCCGCTGGGAGAGAGCGCGTGGGGCGTGAACCGTGACTGACCGGTCGTAAGGCGGACGGTCGCAGCTTCGGTCCACGAAGGCGGACGCATTATCCGGAGCTCGGTGCCATCGATGGTCGTCAACACTTGCTCGTCCATCGACATTTGAGGGAACTGCAACCAATGAACGTTCGTTGCGTAGGTCAGATTAGGCTGCAGCGGCGTGGTATCCCAGGCTTCGGTCTGGAATCCACCGGAGCTTGAGCCAGAGAGCAAAACCCGATCTCCAGCGCCGATGAACCGTTGCGGCATCAAGGTGTAGTCGTCGTACTGAACTCGGTTCGTCTCGGTGATCGACGAGATCCCGACTTGATAGACGATCGCGACACCGTCGGTTTGTAGGACTCGAATGGAAGCCCCATTTGGCGCGTAAGTGATGTCTGCGCGGGTGTACGAGTAGTAGCCGTCGCCCGTGATCTCCGACACCCGTACCCCCTCATTGCTGCGATCCACCACCCGCATCGCTGCGTACTCGCAGAGTACCGCCAGCTTCTCCCGATCGGGTGAGAGCGCTAGATGGGTGGGGATGCAGGCGGGCACGCTGTGACGGGTGATCGTCGCGCCTCCGCCGGTCGTGCGGTCCCGGAGGGAGGCGATCAGGTCGGGCGAAGCCTCGCCCGCCGGAGTGTTCTGGACCGCGTCTAGTGATGCGCTCGCTTGGGCGATATCGCCGCGGGCGAGCGCGATCAGCGCGTGGTAGAAATAGAGGTCGCCTTCAGGAACGAAAAAGAGGCCGTCCTCATCAAGGAACGACGCCTCCGGGTCCTCTAAGACGGCGCGAAGGACGTGCGGCGCGGCGTCATCAGGGCGTCCGGCCCGCTCAAGCGCCAAGGCCAGGCCAACGTGCGCGGCGGCGCGTCCACCACAGCTCACCGCCTGTTGGTAGAACAGAATCGCACGGTCGTAGTCGCCATTCGCCATGTGGAGCTCGGCGAGGTTTCCGTAGTAAAGGTGCGCCTCGTTGAGGTCAGAGCGAAAGCGCGACACACGCTGAAGCAACGCGGCGCCTTCCGTGAACTCGCCCGTCGCCGCCAGCGCGATGGCTCGGAAGAAGAGGGCCCGAACGACATCCGGCGACGCGTCAGTGGAGGTCGCAATAGCGTCAGTGCGCTCAAGCACGCCAGCCCATTGCTCCATCTGAACACGAACACTTAGCTCAAGCAGCAGAGCGTCGACTCGATCCGGTGCGAGCTCATGCGCGGCCCGGAATGCGTCTGCGGACTCCCCGGCGTTTCCGGTTCCCAGGAACTCATGACCCGCGCGGATCAAGCGGTCGACCTCGTTCGAGTTCAGCTCGATCACGTCGAGCCAGACCACACCGTTGTCGTCGGCGAAGACTGGCACGCCGACGAAGAGCAGGGCGAGGATGGCAATGGCGGGGATCCGATTCACGCCGGCGACCTTAGAGCACCTGCTGGAGGCGGTCTAAGGTTTCGCAGGCGCGCCACTCTCCGAGGCCTGAGAAGCGGGCTTGCTTCGAACAAGGCTCCGCTTCGGGCACTCGTGCCACGAGTCGGCCTCAGAGAGAGGAACTAGGCCCCTGGGAAGCGTGAATCGGTCCATCGATCGCGGTGTGAGTGGCTCCGGCTGTGACTTCTGCGGCTGGAACTTCTCTTCGTTGTGCCGTGCAGTGAGTCGGTCGCCTCCGGCGGGGACACGCTAGAAAACGCATCTGCTCGCGGGCTCGCTTCTGCGTTTTCTAGCGTGTCCCTTCGAGTGGGGAAGGCCTGAGCCTGAGCGTGCTAGAGGCCCGGGTTGATTCCTGGCATGCGCAGGCTTTCGCCGCGGTTGATCGGGCGAAGCGGGGACGGGATGATCCACGCAGGTACGTCGTTCGTGTCGCCGCTGCCTTCGTTGTCGCCACTGCGCTCGTTCATGTCGCCGCTGCCTTCGTTGTCGCCACTGCGCTCGTTCGTGTCGCCGCTGCCTTCGTTGTCGCCACTGCGCTCGGGTCGAGAGCCGAACTCGTATGGGAATGCAGTTCCGCTGCCTTCCAGCTCCGCTCCACGCAGCTCTATTCGGTCCTCAGCTTCGTCGCTGCGGTTTTGGTAAACGCTCAGCATCGGCACGCCGTGTAGGTTCACGGTGAACACCGGGGATTGCGTCTGGAAGCGCTCCCAGACCTCATAGTGCAATGGGGCGAAGGACTTCTGATGGTGGAGCAGGAAGTAGTCTGCGGAGTCGACAGTCCACGCGCTGCGAATGTCGTCTCGGAGCCAGCCCTCGCGCTTGTACATGTCCACTGCGCCTTGGGTGGTGTTCTGGAAGTGCACACGAGCGCCTTCCTCGGCGTTCTCATTGAGCCAGTCGAGCGCGCCTCGGGAGGCGTAGCCCCAGAACTGGCGCATGGTGTCGCGATCCGCTGCCCCGCTGATGCTGCCGACAAGGGCGTTATAGTGGGCCGTTCCGTACGGATGGGAGTCCGCGGTCTCGTATGCCGCTGTTCCAACGGCGGTGAACCCCAGAACGCCGGCGATCGCCAACGCCAATTTGGGACGTTCACCGACGATCATTTGCCCGAGCCTTACGATGCCCCAGGCTCCGATGATGCAGAGGAAGGGCAGCGAGGGGAACCAGTGTTTGATGCCGCCGAATACCGGCGTCGAGGTGCGCGCGATGATCAGGATCGGGACCGCGATATTCAGCGCAAAGAGCAAGGCGGTGCCTCTCTCCTCAATGATATTGTCGCGCAATTGCTTGATCCAATCGGTGGCGACGAATCCCGTTCCGAGCGCCCACGCGAAGAGCGTCGCGAGCGGGGTGGTGACCAGCGACATAACAAGCGGGAAGGTGGCCGGGAACGGCGGCCGGATCAGGCTGTGGCCGAAGTAGAGCACAAAGTAGTGCTCGTGATTCAAATGGAACCGCAGGTACCAGAGCACGCGGTTCCACGTATCAAACCAGTGCCTCGGCCAGCCGAGCACGAAGATGATCGGGCCGAGGATCGCCATCGCGAAGAGGGCGAACGGGACCTTCGGAACCTCGATGCGGGCGCTCTTTCGAACTCGGCTCATCAGCGCAGCGCGGAGCCCCCAATGGGCGAGCAGCACGATCGGCAGGAAGAACGCGTTTAGCTTTGTGATCAGCGCGATTCCCCACATGAATCCGGTGATCCACGCCCATTTGGTCGAGTCGAGCGATCGCCAATACGAGTACATGAACGCGACCCAGACCGCCGTCACCGGCACGTCGAAGCACGTCAGGTGCGCGTGGAAGAAGAAGCGCGGGATCGTCATTAGGAGCAGCGGCGCGAGCACCCCCACCGCTCGTGAACGCGTCCATCCGAGCGCGAAGAGGTACATGACCGCGCAGAGCCAGCCGGTGAAGAGCATCGCTGGGAATCGGTACGCGAGCGACGAGGACATCCAGCCGAGCTTGTCGTGGAAGAGCATCCCGCTCAACGCGAAGGTCGTTTTGACCAGGACCGGATGCTCCGGGTTGTAGCTCCAGTGCCGATCCACGGATTGCTGCGTGAAGCTCTCGCGCAGCTCGCCGTTCTCCCAGTTCTCGCCTAGCTCGGCGAACCACCCCGCATACTCACTGGCCGCGTGAAAGTAGAAACTCTCATCACGTGTGAAGCCCATCTCGGCCGTCTGCGCGAGCACTAGGATTGTGCCCGCTGCGATGAGCAGCGCGATCAGTCGGTCGATGTTGTTGGGATGCCGATACATCGGGTCAGGCGCGGAGTCCGGAAACCGGCACTCTAGCGCCAGCGCCTGCGCTTTAACGCACGCTCGACCGCAATGGCAATCAGCAACGGCAGCGGCATCATCCAGAAGAGCACCCGGGCGTAGGTCGGCCACTGGAAATACCCGGCGACTTCGTGTCGACCGGGCTGCACTTCAACCGCCAAGAATCCCGGGTAAGCGAAGAGCGGCTCCACTGACTGTCCGTCCAGCAATACGTTCCAGAAGGGGTGGAACCCAATCTTCGCAACCACCAGCGCTGGCTCGTCGAGCACAACCTCCGAGCGGAAGGTGGAGCCTACGTGGGAAGACTGGACGATCTCGCCCGCCACCGGCCCCATGCCAGTCGGGTAGACCGACGGCCGCTCTCGCTGAGGCGAACCCACCAAGGCTTCGCGATCGCGGGAGTCGTCGATCTCAAGCACGACCGTCTGGCGAGTCACCGGCCCATTGCCGATCATCCATGAACGGATGCGCGCTCTCTCGGTCCGGGGGCTGCCGCTCCGTCGCTCGACCTCTCGCATGAGCGTCACGGCGTGGCCTGATACGGGCAGCTGCGCCAGGTGGTAGCCGTTGTGAGAATAGACTGGCTCACTGGGATGAAGTCCCGCGATCGCGGACTCGGCATCTGGATCCTCGAGGAGATCCTCCTCGGTTGGGAAGACGCCGTTTCCGTAGAGGACCCAGCGGAAATCAAAGAGATCAGCCAAGTGAATGGCGTCGAATCGGTCGGGATAGAAGTACTCCAGCGTATAGAATTGCAGCGAGTCGTGCAGCCCCACGCCGTAGCTCTGCGCCATCGGTCGTTGCGCCGTCCACGCCAGAAGTCCGCTGTGATAATGGCCGCGCAGCTCCGTACGCTTTCCGACGTAGATTCGTCCACCATCCGGCACCTCGGCCATCGCTTGCACGGCGGCGAAGTAGGGCCCCGGGCGGAAGTGCGTCGTATGATCGATCGTCCGGAACCCCAGGTTTAGCTGGGTCATCCCGCGCGATACCGGCAGCGCGACCAGAGCGATCGCCGTAAGGAGCGCTAGCCACCGACTCGTCTTCTCAAGCTCCGTCGTGACCCTCGCGAGACCGATCGCTGCCAACACAACTCCGCAGAACTGAAGCAGCGAGCCGTAGCGGAAGAGCTGAACGTTTCGGTGGAGCGGATAGAGATCGATCCACTCAAACGAGGCCCGCCCGATCGTACCGACCAGTGCCCATAGCGTGAGGATCGCGATGAACATCGCTGCCGTCCACGTATCGCCCTGAGTGGCTTCGGTCTGAGTCGCTTTGGCTCGGCGTGTCCGCGCGATCCGGACCAAGACCACGCCGATGCCGAAGAGCGCTAGCGCGGACAGGATTGGTAAGTCTCCGCTCAAGAGGAGATGCAGACCAGTCGTCTCGCGTTCTCCGTCCATCAGCGTTCCGGAGCCGATGCGCGAGAAGACTTCGGTGGCGCCGTATCCGTCGACGCGGCTCGCACGCCCGAAGGGCCAGCCGCCCATATACGCCTGGGTTTGCACGAGGGGGAGCAGCCAGCCGGAGAGCATCGCGAACGCTCCGATTCCCGCCGCGCCGAGCTGCAGGATCGACTTGCGACCCGCTCGTCCAATCAGCACGAAGAGCAAGGTCGGGACGACCAGAGCGATCGCGTAGAACATGTGAGTCGAGGCGGTAAATGCGCAGGCCGCCATTGTGGTCGATACGCGGCCTTTGCCACGGGCAATTCGTCCTAGTTCACCCAGCGCCAGCGGCAGGGCGACGTTGCCCCACGCCTGCGTGTAGAGGCCCACCTTGAGAGTCGCCCAGGCGTGGTAGCCGAAGGTGATCCCGTTCGGCAGGAAGACCGCGAGGAACCCGGCGAGGGCGGCGGTCCAGCGGTCGAGTCCCATGCGATGCAAGCCGAGGTAGATCGCCCAGGGCTGCACGGCCAGCATGAAGATCAGCCAGAACTTGTAGGTCTCGTCAGCCGCCGGTGCGCCGCCGAAAGGCAGCGTGGTGATGGCCGAGAGGACGTGTGGCAGTGGCTGGTAGTAGAGCGCCATCGGGAACCCGATGTTGTAGTCCGTCGACCACCAACCGGCGCCGGTCTGGATTCGGGACGCCAGCGTGCCGATCGTCGTGATGTGGCTCGAGGCGTCATCTGCCAGTGGGGTGTAGGCAGACCAATACCCAGTGGCTGGGATCAGCACGAGGAGCGAGGCCAGACCGAGGAGGGCGAACGCTACTTTCCTGTGTTGCAGTAGTGGTTCGGGCTCCAATCGGGGGTCCTACATCAGATAGAGACAGAGGCTCGCGAGCGCACAACCCGCCACGAGGGGTCGCTCGAACATCGGCCGGTGGTACGTCTCCACTCCCAACATGGTCGCCAGAGGAAAGGCAAGCGCGAGGGCATGCAACGTCGAGGTGGAGCTTCCGCCGAGCAGGCCGGCGGTGACGAACGCGAAGGTCACGATCAGGTAGCTCTTGCGAAGGCGTCGGCCTTCTACGATCGCGATCAACGAGGCGACACCAATCAACGCGGCGGTGACGAGAGTGACCACCCCGGTGAGCTCAGCGGGCATCCAGATGGGACCCCACGTTCCGCGCCCGGTGATCACCGTCATCAGCGCTTCAATGACCGGCGCCTGGGCCGCCCCGGCGACTTTAACGGCCCATCCAACCACGATCACCGCAGGCAGCAAGAGCCCGACCGCGGAGGCCGCGTTGGCGCCGCGCCACATCTTCAGGCGGAAGAACTCATAGAGGATGCCGATCCAAACCAAGCCCGCGAAGGGGGAGAGCAGCGCCGCGGTAGCGGCGGCGACGCCGGCCGAAAGCATGAATCCACGCCGAGCACTGAGGAGCGCGCCAGCCGAGATGACGAAGGTGAGGGCGAAGACCAGATCCGCCATGATCAGAACGCCGAGCGGGCTCAAAGCGACCAGCCAGGCCGCGCGGGAGGCGGCGCCCGGCACATGGTCCAATCGGGTCAGCCGGTGCACGAAGGCGCAGGCGACAATGAGGAGAAGACCGTGGATGACGAGCTCGAATACGCCGAGCGGGGGGATCATCCGCACGACGGTGCCGAGCGGCGTCATCATCGTCCCTTCGAACTGGAACGGGAGGTCGACTGCGGGACGCGCGATCGAGAGCATGCGGAGCACGACCTCGAGCAGGCCCTGTGCGAGCAGCACGGTCGGGACCGCAACCTTCCATTCATCGCCGATTACGACGGCGGAGTCAGGAGCGTCTCGCTGGGCTAGTGGTGTTTCTGGTGCGGGCATCGATCGATGTAGTCAAGCAACCTACTCCGTAGCAGAGTTCCACACGCCCACGAAATTTGCTGAGGGTTGGTTGGAGTGGGATCCCTCAGTCCGCGAACTCGGGCGAATCGTTCGGCGCCGAGCCTCCGCCTCAGTCTGTTGGCGACGTGCCCGCTCTCCGGTAACCGACACTTCTCGCCGAGTATCCGACCGCGGATTTACACATCTGGTGTGACGAGCGTGCGAACCGGAATCCGGACAGGTATTGGTTTCACGCGTATTCCGCGAGCACTACTCGGCCTGTATTTGCGACCGATAGCCGATCGTTTCAGGCGTCGAGAGACAGAGACTGTCTTCGAGTAGTTGGGAGTGACGCCCGCGACTCTCAGGCCTGTGGAATCGTGGATACTTGGACTCGGGCGTTTCGTAACGATGAGCCCAACCCGCTCATGGTCATGGTCGAGGGCGAGTTGGCTCTAGGCGGCGGACCGTCGGAGGAGATGCTGCTTGGCCGGCCAGCCCAATTTCATGAGGGGGAGCGGAGCCATCTGGTGCAGCTCGCATCGGAGTACCTTCAAGAGAATTCGTGTGTCGTCGCGCGGGCGCGCTTCGGAGCCTTCTACGTGTTCGGTGCATTCGGCAACGAGGCCCAACAGCCCGCGTACATCGAGCGCGTTGCTGCTCAGATGGAGGCGCGAGAACTCCGGCAAGCCGCGGCGCTCCTGGCGATCGCGCCGCACGTTCGGTCGCCGGAACTCGAGGCTCAGGCGTTCACGCTGATGGAAACTCCACTCGTGGCGTTCGAACTGTTCGCAGACTACTTCGCCCGATGTTGCGCGGGTCTCTCGGAGGTCGCCCTTCGGATTGAGGCCTACATGCCAACTGTCCCGGGTCGTTGGATTCTTCGATCGGTCGGAGCCTAAGCCGAGCAACTCGATGCAGTCGCGTGAGCCGGGCAGTATGAGACTCTCGGGAATGAGGGGATTGGCGTGTACGGGGTCGCCTGCACCCTGATTGTGGCGCGTTCGTGTCATGCGACACGGGGGAGTCCGTGCGCAATCTCGCGATCTGCGGAGTGGGTCCATCGGTGTCCGCGGTCTTCGTCATAGGATGCCGAGGACGCCCAAGGTCGGGTGTGCCGCTGCAGCGGCGGACAAGCTGTCGGCGGAGTCGAACTCGGGGGCTCGTTCTGCGTCGCGTTTCGTCGCGGCCGTCGCGTATCGTCGTTTCTGTCGGACGGACCCCCCCGCCTAGCTCCCTACTCGGAGCTTACCGAGCACTGCGCGCCGGTGGGCTCGCCGTCGTCGTCGAATTCCGGCACACAGTCACCAGGGCAATCGGCCTGTGTCGCCTGATAGACGCAGCGGTCGAGCACGCAGGTGCCGTCGTTGGAGTAGGCGACGATGGTGCTAGTCACAAATCCGATAGCGTCGACGAGGCAGACCGACGCCGGGGGTTGAGTGCACTCTGCGGGGTCACAGGAGTCGGCGTCGTCAGTTTCTCCGCACGCTGTGAGCGCAAGAAGGAAGATCGGGGTGAGGAATCGTTTCATTCCGCAGTGGGGGTGCATCCGCCGATGGCGGTGTCGCATGAATAGCCAGGTCGGCACTCAGTTTGTATCGAACAAGCTGGGACGCAGTAAGGCATGCCGCCGAGAGCGCAACGCTCGCCTTCGCCGCACTGGGAGTCGTGCTCGCAGCCGAGCGCGACACACATCCCGCCGGAGTAACCTGTCTGGTTTCCTTGGAGGTCTTGCTCAGCGATACAGAAACGCTCGAGTCCTTCGGGCGCAGCGCACTCGACGGCGGCTCGGCACGGCTCGCCGATGTTGGGCGCGGTTGGGGTCGCGGCGTCCACGTTGAACGAACAGACGCCTTGTTCTTCGCTCACCGCCCAGCACTGGAACTCGGCGGAGCGGCACTCCCGGTTGCTGAGGCAGCTGCGGAAGCAGAAGCCGAACTCGCAGTGGCCGCCCATCCCACACTCGCTGCTGGTTTCGCACTCTCCCGTGCAATAGCCGCCCGGGACCGTTCGATCGCAGAAGCCGGTTCGGCAGTCGGAGTCGATGACGCACTCACCGCCGAGCGATCCGGCGGCTCCCACAAGGAGGTCGGCGGCGCTTGCGCGAGGGGGCTCAGGCGCCGCAGTGCTGCCTCCGCACGCGAAGACTCCCCCGCACACGAAGAGGAGGATTGCGAGAGACGTTCGAAGCGGTCGAATCATGAAAATCAGGGGTCTACACACTCGCCTTCAACGCAGATGTCGAAGCGGGCCTCGCAGTCTTGAACGATCGGCTCGTAGTAGCAGTCACCATCGTCGCAGATACCGATCGGGACGTACTCGATGGCCTCGTTTCCAAAGCAGTAAGAGATAGGCGGTGTCGCGCAGACGACACCTGCGCAGCGGCCAACAACGGTGCAGATCCCATTGCTGCAGAAGAGACCATCGTCTGTGCAGTTGCGGCGGATCTCGTCGTACAGGCACTCGCCATCCACGCAGATGCCGGTATCCCGGACGAGTTCGACCGCAACATCGCCATCGCAAATCCGTCGGGGAACGCTCGGGCATCTGAGGTCGTCGCATGGGTCTGGCTGGACGCATTCGCCGCGAACACAGATTGAATCGGAATCCGCACAATCCTCGACTACGCTTTCGTGCCAGCATTCGCCGAGCGTGCAAGTGCCGTCCGCGCCGTAGATCCGCCGAAGAGTCAGCGGCGCGCCTTCGGGTGCTTCCTCGTTCTCCAAGCAGAAGGAAGCGGGTGCTTCCTCGCAGCTGATGCCGAGGCATGGGTCACCGGAAACGCAGCTGGCGCCTGAGGCGTCGACAACGCAGACGTCTCCGGCCGCGGCGCAGTTTGTGGTGGTGTCCAGGTACGCACAGTGACCCGCGTCCGGTACGCACTCTCCGATGGCCGCATAACTGTGCAGTACGAAGCGCTCGCACCAATCTTCAGGAGGGTCGGTGCAGGGTACGCCGTCGCAGGCATCGGGCGTGATGCATTCGCCGTCTAGGCATGTTGCGCCGTCGGTGATCGAGGCACAGTCGAATCGGTCCACGGTGGCGGCGAGGCATTGCCCGCCATCGCAATAGAACTCGGCAGATGTAATGAGGATTGCCGCGTCACAGCTAGCTGGCTGCGGCTCGCAGACGACATCGAGGCAGAGGTCCTCGCAGCGCCCATCCAAGCATTGCTCGCCGGCGCTGGCGCAGTCAAAGTTGGAGGAGACGTACGAGCAGGCTCCGGCCTCGCAGAGTCCGTCGGCCCAAGTGATCAGCCAGGTCCCGTCGCAAGACGCGTCAGGCAGTTCGTTGCACTCGATGCCGCGGCAGGCCGCGGTCGCATCCAGACAAGCACCCGCCTCGCAGCCAAACTCGCAAGCTTCCGGGCTCGGCTGGTAGACGCACGTGTCTCCAGCGCAGACTCCCACAGGCAAAGAGGTGACGAGCTGATCGCCGTCACAAACCGGCGGCGGCGGATACACGCACAGCTCTGGGTCGCAGGAGGCTGGCACTTCGCTGCTGCATCCGGAGACGATGAAGCCAGCGAGGGCGCAAATGATTAGGAAACTGGGGTAGTTCATGAACGGGCGGGGTCCACGGGGATTGGGGGAACCTACCCAGAATCTCGGCTTCAGGCCAGCGCGACGCATTGGCTCCGTGTCGAAGATCTGGCTCGTGTTGTGAAGAATGTGTTTGCGCAGAAGAGGCACTCCCATCACGGTTGGGGAGAATCTTCTCCATCGCATGCTCGGCACTGATGCAACTTCATCTCCTGCTCGCTCTCGTTTTGCTCTTCATGTTCGCTGCCTGCAGCGGCACGGAAGAGCCCGCCTCTACTGACACCGCGCAAGGTGTCGACGTCGCCGCTGACGCGGGTGAGACCGGTATTGATGCACGGGAGGACGTGACCGACGTCGCGCTTCCTGATGCAGAGGATGACACGCCAGATGCTGCGCTCGACGCAGAGCTCGACGTGGACCCCGATACCGATTGTATCGCGGACGGGACGTTCGAGTCGGTGCAGGGCCTCATCGAACAAGCCTGTCTTGGGTGTCACTCCGCGACCCTCTCGGGCACCGCTCGTAATGGAGCTCCGGAGCTCGCGAACTACGACACCATCGAGGACCTTCGCCGCATGGTCGAACTGGTACGGTTCCGCGCGATCGAGACTGCAACCATGCCTCCTGGCGTCCCGCTCGACGAGTGCCAAACGACTCAGCTCGGCGCTTTCCTCGACGCAATTGAGGACGCCCCTTGCGAGCCAGCCTGCGGTGACCGCATCTGCGGCGACGACCTCTGCGGAGGGAGCTGCGGTGAGTGTGAAAACCTGCGGGTCTGCACCGACTCGGGACTCTGCGAGCTGCCCGTCTGTGAGCCAAGCTGCGACGACCGTGCGTGCGGGGACGATGGCTGCGGCGGCCTCTGCGGGGATTGTGCCGACAACGAGCGTTGCTCGATCGACGGGGTCTGCGAGTGCATGCCCGCCTGCGCTGACTCTGAATGCGGCGGCGATGGTTGCGGCGGAAGCTGCGGCGAGTGTGGTACCACCAACATCTGCGACGACGGCTCGTGTGTCTGCATCGCGGACTGCGACGGCCTCGACTGTGGTGACGACGGCTGCGGTGGTAGCTGTGGAGAATGTGCAGACTCGCTGATCTGCAATGGCGACCAGCTCTGCGAGTGCATCCCCGCCTGCGAGGGCATGGAGTGCGGTGGTGATGGCTGCGGCGATGTTTGTGGCTCCTGCCGAGCAGACCAGTTCTGCGGCGAGACGGGCGTCTGTGAGTGTGCGCCGGATTGTGATGGCCTCACCTGTGGCGACGACGGCTGCGGCGGCAGCTGCGGAGTGTGCGAGGGAGGGCTGGCGTGTAGCGGCGGCGGCGCATGCGTCTGCGAGCCAGAATGTGCAGGTCTGACCTGCGGCGATGATGGCTGCGGCGGCCTCTGCGGGACCTGCTCCGGCGGCTCGGTCTGTACCGACGGCGGCTGCGAGTGCGTTCCGGAGTGTACGGATTTGGTGTGCGGCGATGATGGCTGCGGCGGTAGCTGCGGCGAGTGCCCGCCATCGAACTTCTGCGGGGAATCCGGCACGTGCATTTGCACACCCAACTGCGCCGGCGCCCTCTGCGGAGACGATGGTTGCGGTGGCAGCTGTGGCACCTGCGGGACCGAGCAAATTTGCGCGGGCGGCGCCTGCGAATGCGTGTCGGACTGTAGCGGACTCGTTTGCGGCGATGATGGCTGCGGCGGCAGCTGCGGGATCTGTTCTGGGGACGCCATCTGCACGGGTGGGGGCGAATGCGTCACGGTCTGTACCCCGAGCTGCGACGGTCTCAGCTGCGGCGATGACGGTTGCGGCGGCAGCTGCGGAACCTGTGAGGGTGGCTTCGCGTGTGTTGGTGGTGCCTGCGAGTGCGTCCCGAGCTGTGCTGGTGCCGCGTGCGGCGCCGACGGCTGTGGCGGAAGCTGCGGGACTTGCATCGACCCCCTCACCTGCGTGGATAGTGCCTGCGAGTGTGTCCCGGATTGCACTGGCCTCGTGTGCGGGGGTGACGGTTGCGGCGGCAGCTGCGGCGACTGTGTAACTGGCGACGTCTGCAGCGGATCCGGAGCTTGCGAGTGCGTTCCAGAGTGCGAAGGCCGCATCTGCGGTGCGGACGGCTGCGGCGGTGTCTGCGGCGAGTGTGGGGTAGAGCAGGTGTGCGGCGGCTCCGGCAGCTGCGAGTGCGTTGCCGACTGTATCGGAGCGGTGTGCGGCGATGATGGCTGCGGCGGTAGCTGCGGTGCCTGTGATGGTGCGGAGGCCTGCGTCGGAGGCGCCTGCGAGTGCCTCCCCAACTGCGCCGGCGCCGTCTGCGGGGGTGACGGTTGCGGAGGAAGCTGCGGCACCTGTTTCGGCGATGACATTTGCTCCGGCGGCGGGTGCGTCTGCATCCCCGACTGCGACGGCGCCGACTGCGGCGGCGATGGTTGCGGCGGCATCTGCGGGACCTGCGGAGTCGACGATGCGTGCGTGGAAGGCCTCTGCGAGTGTGTCCCCGATTGTGCAGGTCTGACCTGCGGCGGTGACGGCTGTGGCGGAAGCTGCGGCACCTGCGGCTCGGGCTTCGACTGCGCGTTGGACGGCCTCTGCGAGTGTGTTCCGGATTGCTCCGGCTCGGACTGTGATGGCGATGGCTGCGGCGGGAGCTGCGGCACCTGTGGGGCCTCCGAGTTCTGCGATGCGGGAAGCTGTGGGCCGGCGCTCTCGTTTGCGGGCGACGTGTACCCGATGATCAGCGTCTCGTGCGGGAGCTGCCACGCGGTGCGTCGCCCTGCGATGAGCAGCGTGAGCGTTGCGTACGCCAATCTCGTAGGCCAGCCGTCGACGTGCGGCGACGACTACGTCGTGCCCGGAAACTCAGCCGCGAGCTCTCTGGTCCAGAAGCTGATGGGCTCGACTTGCAGCGGCAGCATGATGCCGCGCGGGTCGAGTTGGACGGCCGGGCAGGTGCAGACGGTCGTCGATTGGGTCGAGCAAGGCGCGTTGCCCTAGCGTCGGTCAGGACCGCGTACGCGATCCGGCTCCGCTTCGTTCCGAGTTCTCTGCGCACAGGATGCCCCTGTGTTTTGATGCGCAGCGGTCCGAGCAATTTACTCGCTACTGATCGAGCGCCTCGACCATCTGTGCAACCGCGCGACCTTCATCCGCGTTCGCGGTTTTGAAGCGCTGCAGGGCGACGAACCAGCCTTGGAGGGCTTCGTCGAGATGGGCAGCGAGCTGGGCTTCGTACATGCGGCGTTCGCGGCCTTCGAGGCTCGCGAACTTGGCCTCAAGCGACTCTGCGTTTTCGAGCATCTCTTCGCCGTTAACCGCGAGCATCGCTTCGACGCGGTCGACGACCGCCTGAGGATCTTCGTCGTTTTCGAGCAGGAAGGCGAGGTCGAGTAGGTAGCCGAGCGCGCGCTCCTCAAGCTCGCCCATCAGGTCGACGTCGCCGAGTAGGATCTCTTCGCCGCCTTCTGGCTCGCGCTGGCGGCCACCACAAGCAGCGGTGAGCACTGCTAGAGCCAGGAATATCCAGGTGATTCGCATCTAAGGGTCTCCGTCAGGGTCGGGCGGGTTCGTTCGCTTCTATCAGGTCGGTCGCTGCTCGGTCGCTGCTCGGTCGCTGCTCGGTCGCTACTCGGTCGCTGCTCGGTCGCTGCTCGGTCGCTGCTCGGTCGCTGCTCGGTCGCTACTCGGTCGCTGCTCGGTCGCTGCTCGGTCGCTGCTCGGTCGCTGCTCGGTCGCTGCTCGGTCGCTGCTCGGTCGGCCGCGATTCGCTGATGCGAGTTGGTGCGCGGGGGCGACGTCGCAGCATTAGTGTTGGTCGTCGTCGTCGTCCACTTGAGCGTTCCAGGTTCCGACCGGGTCTGCCTCAGCTGCCCTGGCGAGTTCGACAGTGGAGTTTCGCCAGCGCTCGTAGAGTTCGAAGACGCGCTCGTAGGTCACGTCGGCCTCGTCGGTCTGTTCTGCCTCGCACTGAGTGAGCAGTAAGGATGCGATGCGCAGGAGGTCAGCGCCTAGTCCGATGCACTCCGCCTGCGGGTAGCAGACCCAGGCTGGCTCCTCTCCGCGCTCGGCCAAATGGGCTTCGGCGGCCGCGATATAATGGCGTGCATCTGCAACGAGTGCGGGGTCGAATACGCGGGTTGTTGGGAGCGCTCTGCGCACCGATAGAATCGCGCTGGTCACCGACTCTGTGAGAGCGTTCGCTTCCTGAAACCTACGATTGATCTGAGCTTCAAAGATCGTAAAGGCGGCGTCGTCGGCGTGTTCGACCGCGAAGCTCACTGCGATCCGCGCATCGTCTATGACGGCGATCGAGGGGTCTGGCGGGATCACGCGCTCGTGCATTCCAGCGCAACATAGGGCGACGGTGGCGCTGGCGCTGATGAGCGCGAAAACTCGTAGTGGGTGCTTCATTCCATTCGGTCGAGGAAACCCGTAAGAGGTTAAGATGAATTCCCTGCCCGCGCGCGTGCGTCAACGCACTCGACGGTATGCTGCACGTATGACTCAAATTTCAGTGAACTCAAGCCGCGTCATCCGCGCGCTGCTTTTTCTCGCGTTTGGGGCGCTGTTTAGCCTCTCCGCAGGCTGCGAGCAGATCGCAAACCTCATCGACTCCATCAGCGACGGCGCTGAGTGTGGCCGAGATAGCTCCTGCCTTGGCGGCCGCTGTCTGTCGGAGTTTCCGGGGGGCTACTGCAGTACTTCAGCGTGCCCGACCGATGGATGCTCCAACATCTTCGGCTCCGAATGCCTCCTGCTGCCGAATGGCGCCGAGCCGCTCTGCTACGAGTCCTGCCAGGACACGACAGAGTGTCGCGACGGGTACCAGTGCTTCGGTGTCGAGACCGTATCGGTCTGCCTTCCGGCGTCGTTCGCGTCTGACCTGACGACCGCGGGCGCTGTCGGTTCGGCCTGTTCAAACGGCAGCGAGTGCGATTCTGAGGAGTGTATCACCAACTTTATTGGCGGCTACTGCTCGGTGTTGGATTGCGCCGAGGACTCGGTCTGCGGTGGCGGGCGATGCCTGATCGTCGAGGACGAGACCGAGGG
>JBLHWZ010000013.1:0-39390 GCA_047629415.1 Bradymonadia bacterium
GGCTGACCGAGGTTGGGGTCCAAAAGTCTACTGTAGGAGCGTTTGCGCTGGTTTCGACCCCGTACACGTTCAAATTTTTATGGGCACCGCTGATCGATCAGATGAGGCTCCCCTTCCTTGAACGGGTGCTCGGGCGAAGAAGGTCTTGGATGCTCGTCACTCAGCTCCTCTTGATGGTGGCGATCGCGGCCTTGGGCTTCACCGCTCCCCACGGACTGACAGTGAGCCTTGGTCAGTTCACGATGCACGCCTCCAGCAGCGTGCTGCCAACTGCGATCATCGCAGTGGTCGTCGCCGCACTCTCGGCTACACAGGACATCGTTTTAGATGCCTACCGTGTGGAGCGGCTCGAACGAGATGAGCAGGCTGCCGGCTCCGCAATCTTCGTATTCGGATACCGGATGGGGATGCTAATTGCAGGCGCGGGGGCGCTCTTTCTAGCAGCCTATTTCCAGGCAGATACCTTCGGACGACTCGGTCAGATCCTTCAGATCGACCACCTCGCTGACTGGCTGAACGCTCTCGCTGCAAGTGTTGGTATGGAGGCCGGACCATGGGGGCTTGCCTACGCGGTCATGGCGCTCTGCATGGTGCCGGGGATCGCGGCCACGTTCTTCGGCAGAGAGCCAACGTCAAATGCCGCAGCCAAAACCGAAGGCCCGTCCCGCGGTCTCCTAAGCTTGGCATACCGCTTCGTAGTTCAGCCCTTCCGGACCTTTATCGCCTCCCGCAGCCAAGACGGCCTCGCGATCGCGTTTGGCGTTCTCGCGTTCGTCTTCATGTTCAAGCTCTCCGACGCTCTGGCGGCGGTGCTGCGGAATCCGTTCTTGGTAGAGATCGGGTTCTCGAAGATCCAGATCGCGGGGATCGCACAAACGTATGGAATGGTCGCCAGCATCGTCGGTGCTCTACTCGGCGGGTACCTCGTCAAAGTCCTAGGGCTCACTCGCGGCCTCTGGCTCTCGCTCATCCTGATGATAGCGAGCAACTTGCTCTTCGCCTACCAAGCCTTCTTAGGGCCTGACGCTGGGTTCCTCGTCTTCACGATCACGATCGAAAACCTCACCGGAGGGTTCGGTACCGCAGCGTTCGTCGCCTATTTGAGCCTCCTCTGCGATGTTCGTCACACTGCAACTCAGTACGCACTCCTCACCTCCTTATCGAGCGTTGGCCGAACTATCGTCGGCTCGTCCATGGGGTTCGTCGCCGAGTCTCTCGGCTGGCAAGGGTTCTTCGCTTTCACGGCGATCGTCGGGGTGCCTGCGATCTTCCTGCTCGCTGCGCTTCACCGCTGGGGCCCGGCCAGCGCAGGTCTCGACGACCGCTACGATTCGCTCAATTCCTGAGCACGTCGTAGCACTTCGCTAAGTGCTGAAAATCCGTCGTGGGCTCGCAGCCGAGCCAGCCCCATCCGCGCCCGCGCCACGACTTCTTGCTCGTCTGAGTCCTCTAGCGGGGAGGCGAGCAGGTCATATTCAAACCGGAAATCGGTGGTGGGCCCGAGCGCCGCGCGGAGCCCGAAGTCTTCAAGTAACGCAGCCTGCACACGGATCGCTGCTAGCTCCGCAGGCTCATCTTCTTCGCCATCATTGCAGAGCCCCCAATCCCACTGCTCGCGACTCTGCGGACCCTCAACGAAGTAGTGGCAAAGCTCGTGCACGACCATCTGCGCAAGCGTGTCGTCAGGGTCCAAGTCTTCGTAGGGAGCGACTCGAATGACCGAATCCCCCTGATAGCTGACATAGGCCCCGGCTTCGCGCAGCAACTCAAAACCGAAGACGCGAGCGACAGCGACGAACTCGCGATCGAGACCGCGGAGCCTGCCCCAAACGGTACCTTCACTGGGAGCACGCGGCGGCCGCTGCATCGCTACTCTCCCGAGTCTTCTGCGCTTGGCACGTCTGCTCCAAACTCGCGAAGATCTCCGAGGGCCAGCGCCCAAGTCCGAACGCGGAGGTCTTCTTCGAGGAATGCGAGGGTATCTGCCTCGAATGCATCCGACTCGGCGCCCCGGCCCCGATCGATGACGTCGGGCGAGTTCGTGGACGCCACTCGCGCCGCGCACTCCACTCGACCTGTCTCATAGTTCCAGACGACTACTTGGCCCGCGACCATCCCAGGGAAGTAGACGCCCTCATGAGTATACCGCGGACGCGAGTACTCATCGGTGATGATCGAAATGTCCCACGGCCAAGGTGCCGCCACCGACTCCGCCCGAGCGGAGAACTCATCCGCTTCGGCGCGATTTGGACGATCCGCGATCAAGATGTCGGCCATTAGCCGAGTGTTCGCGCTCGCGAAGACCGCTCGTTGCGGGCCCGAGAACGATTGCAGATCGCGATCCGAGACGATCTGAAGCCTGGGATCCGCGGAGTCGCTCGGCAGATCGAACCGACAAGGCGGATCGTCGAGCGCGGTCGTAATGCGGTTCTGCCAGTACGTGTTCAGGGCAGCTCGACGAGTGGCGTCCGAAGCCTCCGTCAGGGTATTCGCGGTCTCAAGGAGGAGCCGAGCCTGCTCGACTTTGCCACTGGAACCATGGCAGCCCGGTGCACCGACAAGGAGAAAGAGTAGTAGGATGCGCACGCAAACCTCGGTTGGGGGACCTCAAAATACCTCGCGTGAGTCGCGCGCGCCAGCACGCGGTTCGCATGATTGCGTTAGAGACTAGTATCGGGCCGCTGTTTGGGGGATTGTCCGCACGATGATTCTTAAGCTACTCACGTCACTCGCTCTCTCCGGGCTCGTCGCTCTCGCGCTGATCTCTGGCAACGCAGAGAACCCAATTGGCATCGCCTTTGGGGTTCTCGTGCTCTTCCTCGGTTACCACCGAAACATTACACCCAAAGGAGGGGCAATTCCCTTCGGTCGAGTGGTGACGGCGGCAGAACCCGATCCACGCGTCCGTTACTCCGTCTGGGGATTCCCCCTCGGACCAGCGGGCCGACTGCGGGTTTCTGAGAAGGCCAAGTACCGCGCCGAAAACGCACGGATCCGCTCGCTCATCATGGAATGTCTTCCCGCAGGGCTCCGTTGGCTCGTCCGGAAACTCAGCCCGTGAGCCGCGCTGGGTTCTTGCTCGTTGCAGGAGCCGTTACCCTCGCCTTGCTCAGTGGCTGCGGTGCAGCTGCTCTTCGCGGTGCAGTCGGGGCGGCGGACTTCCAGGTCCATACCGCGGGGGACGAGGCGGGCGCAGCGGCCCGCCACCATGCCCTCGAGCAGGCTCAGGATGCAGCGTGCTATGCCGTTGAACTCGCGGTCGCGAACCCCAACGCGTACGACTTCCGTCGGGCCTCGTTCATGGGCGCGATGGCCGCAGGAGACCTCGCCAACGCCTCGCTTGTTGTGCACTTCTGGCAGCCCGAACGCGCCGACGCTGATGCCTACGAAATCTACCTACGCACCCTCTCACTTATCGGCCGTGGGCCGGAAGCGGAGTCGCTCGCTTGGCGCGCCGCAACTGAAGACCCAGACAACCGGCATCGATGGATGCGCGCCTGGTATTCCGCGCTGGCCGCCGACCGAGAACGGTTTCCACTCCCGATGGGTGAGCTACACGCAGGCGTTCAGGTCGACGAGTTACGCGCGTTCGACGGTTCTTCTTCGATCATCATGCGCTACATCGTTGATGACGAGACCATCGGAATCTTCAAGCCTCACCAGAACGTGCGGCATCAGAGCTTCCGTGGAGAGGTCGCAGCGTATCGTTTGTGTCACCTCATCCGATGCACGTTCGTAGTTCCTCTGAGCGCTGAGACCTTCGTCGAGGAGGCGGAGTTTCGAGCTCTGGCCGGCGTCTCCTCGAGCGATCGCTTGAACTTTCGAACGGCCCGGCGAACCCCAACGTTCTTCGAGGACGACCAGGATCGACAGGTACTCTACGGGGTTTTTAAGTCTTGGGTCCCCGACTTCTCCCGCTTCCCTCTTGAGTACCGCGAAGTGTGGCTGCCACTTGTTCAAAACGGCGTGACTGAGGACGAACTGAGCGCGCTCAGTGTCCGACGTGCGCTGTCCCAATTCGATGGCCGACGCCGAGGGTTCTTCGGCGAAATTGTAGCTCGATCCGAGGGAATGACCGCTTCCAACCTCGCTCGTCAGCTCAGCGAACTCCATGTGTTCGACTTACTGATCAACAACTTCGATCGCTACCAAGCGGAGTGGTACGGAATGAATGTACACTGGCAGCAGGGCGGATTCGTTTCGATCGACAACGGGGCGTCTTTCTCCCTGCCGGAGGAGTTCAGTTTCACCGCAGCCCGGCGCCGCTGCCAGCTGATTGAGGTGTTTCCCCGATCGATGATCGACGCCATCCGGTGGCTGGAGCCCGAAGAAGCGTTCGCCCTGCTCTTTCCCCCAAACCCCTACTTCGACGACGAAGAGGGACGCTTCGCGTACTTTATCGAACGGCGGCAGTGGCTGCTCGACCACGTAGACAATCTGGTCGCTCAGTACGGGGAAGACGAGGTCTTCCTCTGGGACTAATCTCGAGCGTCCAGGCACCCGATGCAGGCCGTCTCTTGATTCGACACTCCCAGCCCCCCATAACGGCAGAGTGAACTACGCCAACCAACTCATCGCTCTGGTCTGCCTACTCGGCCCCGTGTCCGCGCTCAGCCAAGACACGATCCCTATCCCGCACATCTCGCCGATGAATCAGCGAGAGCTTACGGAGATGGCGGACAGAGCCAAATCAGGGCTCTTCCGCGTACACGCTATCAGTATCCCGGACGGACTTTTCCAGCCGATTCCGATCGAAGCCGATGGGCTCGCCGTCTGGCTCAAGGTCGGCGAGAACCCGCCCGCGCTGGTGACCACCTACGCCTATATATCAGCAGCTCAGACTGTCGAGTTGCTGATCGGGACTGAATGGGTGCAGGCACAGGTGGTCTACGGATCGCCTCTCTTTGACCTCGCGATGCTTCAGGTCGAAGTTGAACCTCCGGTCGAGGACGCGCTACCGCTTGTCGACAGCTGGCCGCTGGAGGCCACCGTCTACGTTCCGCTAGCTACTTCGGACTCAACGGTACCGTCGGAGGTGGTGCACGGCATGCTCGGGGGGCGCGCGCTTCCCGACATGCTCTCGTATTATACACGAGCGCATTTCTGGCAGCGAAACGGCTACCCGGTCGTCTCCCGCCAAGGTGAAGTCATGGCGATCACTTCCATTTACTCTCCAGACGGCCAAGGCGTACTGGCAGTACCGTTCAATCACATCGCCACATGGCAGCAGGAATGGGGCACCCTCGACCCCGAGAATCCCTATGACCACCAACCCGAAGTGAGGGTCGAGCGTATCGATCCGGTCATCAACGGCGGAGCTCGTAGCGCCGACGACGACCCGACTCTGCCCCCCGGCGCGATGCGAGGAACCTTCGAGAACTGAGGCGCAGCCTGGAAGCATGCAGGCCCTGTGCCGAGCTCTTAGTCGTCAGGGCCCCTAGCGACCCATCAGTGCCGCGGCCATCTTCACGCAGGCGACCCCTGCCTCTACGTCGTGCACGCGGACCATGTGGCATCCGCGCAGCAGAGCGGCAGTATTCGCGGTCGTCGTGCCGTGCTCGACAGCGAGTGCTTCCATGCCGACCGCAGCGCGAATGTGGCGTTTGCGAGAGACGCCCACGAGCACCGGGAATCCCAGCGCGACGATCCGGTCGACCCCCATAAGCAGTTCGTAGTTGTGCGCCGGGGTCTTCCCGAAGCCGAACCCAGGGTCCAACGCGATGGATTCGCGCGGGACGCCCGCACACTCAACCGCGTGCGCCCGCTCTAGGAGGTGGGCGCGGACTTCTTCGACGACGTCTTCGTAGACAGCGCGGGCGCCCATTTCGTCAGGGCGTCCCGGAGTATGCATCAAGATGACTCCCGCCTCCGCTTGCGCAGCGAGCGAGGCCATCGCGGGGTCGAACCGCATCGCAGACACATCGTTGATGATGTCTGCGCCTGCCTCCATCGCGGCTTCGGCGACAGCAGCTTTCGTCGTGTCAATCGAGATCACAGCCGGCGACAGCGCGCGGAGCGCCCGGACTACCGGCGCCGTTCGCGAGATCTCTTCGTCGACGCTGACCGGTGCAGCGTCTGGCCGAGTGCTCTCCCCGCCGACGTCGATAATGTCGGCGCCGAGCCGGATCATCTCCAGCGCAGCGGCGACCGCGCCGCCCGTACTCGTGAACCGACCACCATCCGAGAAGGAATCCGGCGTCACGTTCAGAATGCCCATGACGAGGGGCCGCTCGCTATAAGAGAGGGTTCCTCGCCGGTGTCTCATTCGCTGCTAGCTCTCGCCGCCCGAGGTGGCGCCTGCAGGCGTCAATGCCTTGCTGGCCGAAGAGTCGGCCACGGTACGGTCCTCTTTCGAGACAAACCCTGGCAAGGGAGCGCGCCTCTTCGTGGCGTCCCGTTCCGCGTCCACGCGACGAGACCGGAGCCCTTCTAAGTCGCCGTCTAGGGCAAGCTTGATCTCGGTGCTGTCGAGAACCTCGAACTCCAGCAAGGCCTCGGCCAGATCGGTGAGCAGGTTCATGTTGTCCTGCAGGAGCTTCACGGCCATGTCGTAGCGCGTGTTCACGATCGTCACGATCTCGCTGTCGATCTTCTGGGCGGTCTGCTCGGAGTATCCTCGGCTTGCACGATTGTAGTCACGGCCGAGGAATACCTCTTCTCCGCCACCACCAAAGTTCAATGGGCCGAACGCATCACTCATGCCCCACTCGCACACCATCTTGCGCGCGATCCCGGTTGCCTGCTGAATATCCGAACCGGCGCCACTGGTGATTTGGTTGAAGACCAGTTCCTCGGCGGCGCGGCCGCCCATCGCGATGAGAATTCGATTGAGCGCCCACTCCTTGGTCGCGTTCAAACGGTCCTCGGAAGGGAGCTGTTGCGTAACGCCCAGGGCGCGTCCTCGAGGAATGATTGTGACCTTGTGCAGCGGATCGACATCCGGGCCTTTGGGCAGAAGCGCAGCGACGAGCGCGTGGCCTGCTTCGTGGTACGCAGTAACTCGCTTGTCGTGGTCGCTGATGATCGCCGACTTTCGCTCGGCTCCCATCAGGACCTTGTCCTTCGCGTGATCGAAGTCCTCCATCTCGATGGAGTCTTTGTTGTTCCGCGCGGCAAGCAGTGCAGCCTCGTTGACGAGGTTCTCCAGATCGGCTCCCGAGAAGCCTGGCGTGCTCTTGGCCACAACCTCGAGGTTCACGTCGGATGCCAGCGGCGTCTTACGGGTGTGCACGAGGAGGATTCCCTCACGGCCAGCAACGTCAGGACGCGGGACCACTACGCGGCGGTCAAACCGGCCGGGGCGCAGAAGGGCCGGATCAAGAACGTCGGGACGGTTGGTCGCTGCGATGAGGATGACCCCCTCGTTCGACTCAAACCCGTCCATCTCGACGAGGAGCTGGTTCAGGGTCTGCTCTCGCTCGTCGTGGCCGCCGCCCATTCCGGCACCGCGATGGCGACCGACTGCGTCGATCTCATCGATAAAGATGATGCATGGTGCGTGCTTTTTCGCTTGTTCGAAGAGGTCGCGAACTCGGCTAGCGCCGACACCAACGAACATCTCGACAAAGTCCGAGCCCGATATTGAGAAGAACGGAACTGAGGCCTCACCGGCGACGCCGCGTGCGAGCAGCGTCTTTCCCGTTCCGGGAGGTCCCATAAGAAGGACGCCCTTCGGAATTCGCCCGCCCAACCGCGTGAACTTCTTCGGATCGCGGAGGAACTCGATGATCTCTTCTAGCTCGTCCTTCGCCTCTTCGACGCCGGAGATGTCCTCGAAGGTGACCTTGTTCGATGAGTCATTGAGTAGCCTGGCTTTGGACTTGCCAAAGCTCATCGCCTTCCCGCCCCCTGCCTGCATCTGCCGCATGAAGAAGAAGAAGATCAGTACCACGAGCAACAGAGGCAGCACGATACTCAGCAGCGGCTGCAGGATGCTCTGCTCCTCGCGCTTGAACTGAAATGCCACGCCCTGTGCGACCATCAGGTCCTGGAAGTCGTCCGACACACGGCCGACCGTCTCGAAGGCAGCTTGGCCCTCTTCGCCGATCGCAACGATGCCGGCTTCGGTCAGCTTCCCCTCGATGCGACCGTCTCCGTGCACGGTCACTTCTTCGACTTGGCCTTCTGTGACCGCGTTCCGGAAGTCGGAGAACGCGAGTTCTTGGTTACTTCGATTGTCCGTCATGAAGATGTGCAGGACGACCAGCACAATCAGGATGAGGACCAACCAGAGAAGAAGAGATTTATGTGTCTGCCGCATCAAAACAAGCTCCGCGCTGCTCGGCGAGTATAGCTAAAAGGAGCTATAAGATCGCGTTTCGGCCGCGCACGAATTAACCGAACCCGCATAATGTGGTGAAGTCCGATCGTCGAGTGAAAACCTAGGAAATCCCCAGACAATTGACTGCTTGAAGATCCCAAATTCACTATCCGAACGGTTGCGTTGCCTCGTTCAACGATCCTTGGAACGGCTCCCAGACGCCCATTTCATGGTCGCTGCGTCCGGCGGACCCGACTCCTGCGCCCTCGCGATAATCGGCTCTCTGACTGGTCGCGCGGTGCTCGGACACGTCAACCACCACCTGCAGCCGGCGTGTCATGAGTTTGAGCGGCGAGTCATCGATTTGGGCGTCCGCTTAGCAGTTCCAGTCCACGTCGCTCACGTAGACGGAAACAGCATCTCCGACGGGAAAAATGGGCTCGAGGCTGAGGCGCGAGCCGCGCGCTATGATGCGCTCGCGAAGCTATGGGATGGGCCAGTTCTCACCGCTCATACCGCCCACGACCGCCTGGACACCGTGCTCATGCGGCTCGTGCAAGGCACCGGACTCGGCTCGTTGGATGGGCCGCGTGCCCAAATAGAGTTGAGCGGGAGAACCATCGTTCGGCCGATGCTTGACTGGTTCGAGGAGGACGTCGCAGAATTGCTAAGTGCATGGGATCTTTCGCCGACGATTGATCCGAGCAACTCGGACAGACAACGTCTTCGTAACGCCGTGAGGCCGATCGCGCGCCAACTCGCCGCACTAGCCGAGCCTGAGCCATTAGCCCGCTCTTTGGAGAACTTGGCTTCGGACGTACGAAGGCTCCGGAGGGTCGATGAGAGGCGAATCGATGAGATGACGCGTTCCGTAGGATCTGACGTCTTCGTCCACGTTGGCGCCCTCTCCCGACTCGCCGAGCCGGACGCGATTCAAACCATGACCGTCGTTCTCGGACGGATGGGTAGCCGAGCCTCTCGAAAGCTCGCAGCACGGATTCTCGGGCTGAAGTCGGGAGAGCGCGCACGAGGCACTGGAGTTGTGGCCGAACACTGCCGCGAGGTTCTCCGGCTCCGTCGCAGTTCTCTGGAAGCGCTGCCCCCACTCAAGCTACTCGCGCCGGTCGGAGCGATCACCTCGACAGTGCTCGGAGTCCTCCGCCGTACCGGGAGACCTGCGAACCCGCACGCGCTTCACGCGACACTTGATCCCGCTCTAATCGAGGGCGACCTCGTCTTGCGGAGCGTCGCCGAGGGTGATCGGTTTGTGCCACATGGCAAAGCTTCCGACGTAGAGGTCTTTCGACGGATGGCGCGTGATGGCCGACCTCAAACCGTCCGGAACACACGATTGGCACTCGCGGACGAGGCAGGCGTTCTCTGGGTGGTCGGCGGTCGACGAGCGGCCAGGGCGCTTGTCTCGGATGACGCGGAATCGGTCTCATTCGAGTGGAGTGACTGGACCTCTTCGAGCGGGTAACACCTCGCTCGTCCGTTACTCTCCTCGTACGCGGCGCTTCCGACGTTGGTCGTCGCCTTATCAGTTCCAGGCAATCGAGCACGTCGAGATGCGCCTCTGCCGACGCGCCCACGACCTGTCACAACGGACGCGCCACTCACGCAGCGTCCAAAAAGACGAGCTCGACGCGAAAGATCTACGACTCGACTCCGACTTCAGGCCCAGTGTCAGTAACGACACTTCTCTATTAGGCCTCACCAATGGATCGGCATGAATAGGTATTGAGTAGGTTTCTTGCGAACCTCTCCGAACATCCCGTTCATTAGGTTCGGCAAGCGCCCAGTTCGGGCATCCGAAAACCAGTCACGGTACGAATATGACTCTCAAGAATCGACCAAATCCAATCCTTCTCGTCGCAGCGATCGCCTCGATGGGCTTCATTGCCTGCAGCGACGACGACGACAATCCGACGAACGACGAAACGGGAGTGGACGTTCCCACTGAAGACGTCGCAGTGGACGACGTCGGTATGGAGGACACTCCGATGGGAGACACTCCGATGGGAGACACTCCGATGGGAGACACTCCGATGGAAGACACTCCGATGGAAGACACCCCGGTGGAAGGTTCGAACATCGTTGAGTTGGCGATCGCCACGGACTTCCTCAGCATCTTGGTAGACGCTGTCGTCGCCGCCGACCTCGCTGACACGCTGTCGGGCGAAGGCCCGTTCACAGTGTTTGCTCCGACCAACGACGCGTTCGCGACGTTGCTTGATGAGATCGGTCTGACGGCCGAGGAGCTGCTCGCCGACACGGATACGCTCACCGCAGTCCTTCTCTACCACGTGGTCGGTGAATCGCTGGCGTCCGGCGATGTCGTCGCCTCTGATATTCTCGAGCCGCTCGGTGGCGGAGAGCTGGTTGTGACGGTCGAAGGCGAAAGCGTCTTCATCAATGATGCGCAGATCACTGTCGTCGATATCGAAGCCACCAACGGATATGTGCACGTCATCGACACCGTGCTGGTCCCGTTCGCTGACGAGCCCAACCTCGTAGAGGTCGCCGAAGAGAACGGTAGCTTCACGATTCTTCTCGCGGCTGTCGAAGCTGCCGGACTTACTGCCGTTGCGGCGACGACCGAAGACATCACAATCTTCGCACCCACCGACGCCGCATTCGAAGCCGCCTTCGTCGCGCTCGGTGTGACCGCAGAGGAGCTTCTCGCGAGCCCCGACCTCGCCGGAATCCTGGCGTACCATGTCGTCCCTGAGCTCCTCTTCTCGGGAGACGTTGTTGCGGCCTCGCTTCTTCCAACGCTGGCTGGCATCAACCTTAAGGTCGTTGTCGACGGTGAAGTCGTGACTGTCGGCGACGCTGTGGTCTCTGCCCTCGACATCGAAGGTTCCAACGGCGTAATCCACGTCGTCGACAGCGTCATCCTCCCGCCCGGAACGGTTGTTGATGTGGCAGTCGCGTCGGGAATGTTTGGAACGCTAGTACTTGCCGTGCAGGCCGCTGAGCTGGTCGACACTCTCTCCGGTGACGGTCCCTTCACCGTCTTCGCGCCGACCGAGCAGGCATTTGCGGACGCTCTCGAAGCTCTTGAAATCACCGCAGAAGAGCTGCTCGCCAGCCCCGACTTGGCCGCGATCCTCACGTATCACGTCGTCGCGGAGTACCTGACCGCATCCGACGTAGTGGCTCTCGACTCCGTCACCACGGTTAACGGAGCTTCGGCCGCCATCTCGATTGGAGACGATGGTGCGATGATCAACGAAGCTCTTATTGTTGCGACCGACATCCCGACCAGCAATGGCATCATCCACGTCATCGACGCGGTGCTTCTTCCTCCGGCCGAGTAGTCACTAGGAGTCGAGCCTAATCGCTCGACGGGCAGACTATGGCGAGACGCCCCTTCGGAGGGTAGGCCCACAGCCGACTCGCGTGAACGAACGGCCGACACCTCAGGTGTCGGCCGTTCCTCGTTTTGAGCAGGAGACTGGCAGGACACCGATCGGGCACCGACCGGGCACCGACCGGGCACCGACCGGGCACCGACCGAGCACCGACCGGGCACCGACGCGGCGCTCCAACATGTAAGGATCAGTCCCTGATCAGCCGAACAGGTTACTTGTGAGCAACGAAATCGTCGTCGACCCGCCCACAACCACCATCAAGGCTCTCTCCCTCCTCCACGCGGCACTCGGTGCGTTCCTTATCTCGGGAACCGCATCGCGCGCGCGTGCAGACGAGACCGAGGACGCCGCATGGGACGCGTCCGAAGCGGCCGACCTCGCGTTCCAGGAGTCCCAACAGGACTGCGACGCGGTCGACGCAGCAACGACCGGCGGCGATCGAACTTGCCGAGACGCGATCGAAGACGGTCTTCACCTCGCTGCCGCAGTCGAGGATGTACTCGCCATCCAGTCGCTAGATGACGACATGCGAGAGTCCCCCATTGATCTCCTGCTGACGTCCCAACAGATCGTTGGCAAGTACATGGTGGATGTCGGCGATTGTGAAGCCCCAGAGGACATCCACAGCGGCGTGCTAGAGAACCCTCTGCTAGGAAATCGCCGGCGCTTGTAGCAGGCGACTCGGACTTGGCAGCGCAACGCGCGCGACTGTGCGGAAGAACAACGTGAACGCTTTGGAGAGGCCGATCCTCGCGAAGAACTCCAAGAGCCGGGCGACTTATCCGCTGAGATGGAGGAGGTTGGAGACCCCAACGCCTCGAACAGCGGGCGAACGGCTGGCTATGTGCTCACCGGCATTGGCGGAGCCGCCATCCTCGGAGCCATCGGCTGGGAGCTGGCTTTGATGGGAGACCGCAACGACTTCATCGACCAGCGAGACCTCTGTGAGGCTGGCCTAGCGAGGTGTGACACCGCAGCGTTTCAGGCGCAAGCGGACAACGTGAACGACGCCAAACTACCAACCGGATTGCTCTACGGCGTGGGAGGAACGGCCCTACTGACGGACGTCATTCTGATATCAACGAGCGCTTCGGAGCGAGATGAGGCGGCCGTGACGCTCACTCCGGTCCTAGGCCCTGGCTCGGTTGGGGCTCGGCTTAGTGCCAGTTTCTAGCGACATTCGACGAGCGACTCGCAGTCGCAGTCGCAGTCGCCGTTCGACTGATAGGAGAACAAAGACCCGGAGCACACGAAGTCTCCAGTGTCGAAGGGGGCCGCTTCACCTTCCGCGACGGTCTCCCAACAGGTGTCGCGGTCAAACTCGGCTTCGATCTGCTCGCAACAGCGACTCAGCTCATCGCAAGATGTTTGCTCTTCGCAATCCCACGGGAAGAGCGTGCAATAGAACTCGTCACACGAGTCAATGCAGTCCAACTGCCCGATGCACACAGCGTCGGCGACGCAGACCCGACACTGGGCCGTTACACTCCGACAAAGCGTGTCGTCACACGTGACGGTTTCTTCTCCGACGCAGGTGTTGAGAAAGTCAACGTCGAAGCAGAAGTCCTCGCACTCCGATCTTGGGTCAATGTCGGGCGTGATCGCAGTGTCTCGTGGACTCCCATTATCGTCGGGACTCCCGGTATCGCCTGGGCTGCCTGTATCGGTCGTCCCTGCCGTATCCTGATTCCCCGTGCTCGACGCCGCGTAGTTCACGCTAGTGTCCGTGAGGAGCATGCAACCCGGACTGACCAGGACAAGAGTGAATAGGAACCGGATTTGTCGTTGCCGTCTTTGCACAGAGGCTCGCAGGAGGCATAAACGCGAGCCTTAGCGACTGGGCTTGGTCTCCGTGCACGAACGGGACCGACGAACCCGTGACATCCAACTCGGCCGAGGCGTCCCCGCCAACGTCGCTCATGGGGACGCCATTACGTTCGAGTGCTAGACAGCTGTCTTCAGCATTCGCGGTTGTGGCGGCAACGCTGCCGCCAAGCAGCGCACACAATGAAGATAGGATCGATCTCATAGAGAATCCGGGAGCGAGAAAACTCAGGCAAACGGCCTGATGCCCACCATTGAGAAGCACACAGCATGCCAACCGGTTGGGTAATGCCACGCCGCCACGCCCCGAGCTCCTCCGCCCAGTGCAGGGCTGCACTCTCCCACACATCCTAGGTTCCGCGAGGCTACACAGTTGCAGTTGGTAAGTGTTCGGCCGTGGAGTGGTGCGGGGCGTGCAACATGTGTGCCTCTGGAGCATGCTCCGTTACATAAAAGCGTAACGGATAGAGCACTTGAATCCGAAGTGTCCGGCTCCCGTCGGAGCTTGTGTCATCTGACGGCGCAGAGCCCTCTGCGCTGCTCCTCAACCGCTACGCCGGCCTCTGCGTAGGGCAGCAAGTTGACCGTCTTATCGACGGTAAATCTGACGGTGGTGAGACTGAAACCTTGGCCACTGAGAGTCGCGATCACTTGGGAACACAGTGACCCGTCAGAAGCCTCGACTCGCACCTCGACAGTCTCGAAGTTGTCTGTGTCGCCAGCTGGCATCGTGGTGGACGTAACATCGAGTCTCAACGCGGTCAGAAACACTCCGTTGGCCGGTCCCGTTCCTCGGCTGGCTGTCTCCGCTTCGATGTCCAGTGACAGAGGGATGGACACCTCGAAGAGCTCGCCTGTCAGTGTACCAAGCAGCGAGCCCTCGATTGTCGACTCATCGATGTCGTCTGTCACTTTGAATCCGAAGAGACCACCGTCGCAACAGGCAAAGGCGAACTGGGTGCAGAGTAGGAGTGCCAGGAGATTGCGTCGCATGTTAGATCCAGGCGTGTGTCACCCAGCCGAACAACAGTTGGTATCGAAATCGCCTAGCAAAGCTCTGGTCCCCCGAACGATGCAAACCGAGAGCAAAATGCAGCCTCCAAAGAAGAGTGAAGTGGCCGATACCGTAGAGCGCGTGACCGAACGGTTTCGTGCAGACTTACCCGCACGGCTCGAAACGGCTCGGCAAGCGCTCTCTGAGTGGGAGCGGACGGGCCATCCCCGGGAAGTTCTACGACAGCTTCACTCGCTCGTCGGGGCGTGCGGCATCTTCGGATTCCCGACGTTTGGACTACGAATCCGGGCGCTGCACGAGGCGGTCGTGGCGGGTGCGCCGCTCGGCGACGTCCAGGCCGAGCTGGGCCGGCTCTGTACCGAGGAACCTGCATGAAGACCTTGCTTGTTGAAGACGATCCACACGTGCGCGAGCTCCTCGAGGGAATTTGTGTCGCCCATGGTCTTCGCGTCACTTCGGCGCCGAACGCAGAGGTCGCGCTCGATGTCTTCCTCGACGGCGGGGTCCGTCTGGTACTCTTGGACGTATTCCTGCCCGGCATGGATGGACTCGCGCTGTGCCGGAAGATACGGGCCCATGCATACGGCGACGATGCCGTCATCGTCGCCGTTACCAGCAAGACCGGGCCTAGCGCGCTGGACGAGGTCCTCGAGGCGGGAGCCGACGATTACCTCGCCAAACCGTTCAGCGTCGAAGACGTTGTCACACGAATCACGATCGCCCGCCGCCGCGCACGGCGACGCCACCGCGCAGCGGAGGACCGGCGTGCGCTCGACGTGAGCCGCGCCGAAGTAGCAGCTCTCGTAGACACAGCGTCGATCGCGCTCGTCTCCGTGGGGCCTGACGGCGAGGTAGCGGATGTCCGCGGCGGCCCCTGGGCAGAGGCACTCGGGATCTCTTTGGCCAGTCTGGGGCAGCCGCTCTCCACAATCCTAGGGCCGGTTCCAGAGCTCCAACATGCCCTCACCGGAAAGCTGATCTCGTTCCGCCGCAAGCTCAACGGCACACCTGTATTTGTTCGGTTTGCGCCGATGCGAAAAGGTCGCGGGACAGTCGCTGTAGTCACTGCAGCGAACCACACCGCCACCGCACCGCTCCAGCCTCATTCGTCGCCGCCAGGAGAGTTCTGCGGGATGATCGGCCGCTCCCAGCCGATGACCGAACTCTTCAATTCGCTCAAGGATGTTGCTGCCGGGGACTGGACCGCGCTGGTTGAGGGCGAGACCGGGACCGGGAAAGAACTGGTCGCTCGTGCGCTGCACGATTTGTCTCCTCGAAGCCGCGGACCATTCGTCGCTGTGAACTGCGCAGGACTCGCATCGACGCTCCTGCAATCGCAGCTGTTTGGCCACCGACGTGGCGCCTTCACGGGCGCGTTCAACGACCACATTGGCGTCTTCGAAGCGGCGAGCGGAGGCACGCTTCTACTTGACGAGGTGGGGGACATCTCAAAGGAGGTCCAGATCAGCCTGCTGCGGGTTCTCGAAGAGCGTCGCATCTGGCGTCTCGGCGATACCAACCCAACCGCTGTCGATGTTCGCGTTGTGGTCGCGACCCATAGAAACCTCGCTGAGCTCGTAGCCGAAGGGCAGTTCCGGGCCGACCTCCTCTACCGTATTCGGGTCGCCCGCGTCTCTGTACCGCCGCTCCGTACTCGTCCTGGTGACGTAATGGAGCTAGCGCGGACCTTCTTGGCGCGCTCAGCCGCCACTGCGGGACGTGCCGCGCCCGTACTCTTGCCGGACGCCGAGGAAGCCCTGAAGGCTCACTCATGGCCTGGCAACGTCCGGGAGCTGCGCGCTGCGATGGACTATGCGGTCATTTGCACCTCCAGCGGCGGCGATGTTGGTCGAGACCGACTGCCGCCCGAGGTCGTCGAGGCTCAGCTCGCCTCCGAGCCGACGCTCGGCCTCCCGAGCGACCCGCGCGAGCAACTGCTGGTTGCACTCGAGGCGACGGCCGGAAACCGTGCCGCCGCGGCGAGGCTGCTCCGCATCAGCCGAACGACGCTCTATCGCCGAATCGAAGACCTCGACGTTGACCCCGACTCAGCAAGGAACTGACTACTCCGCGCTCGCAGCCGCCTCGACATCCTCAAGGCACTCGGGGCCAAAAAGAACGGACGACGAACCAAGCACATTCGCGGCAACGAACGAGCTGATGTCGGCCCCCTCAATGGTCCAGTACATCACACAGTTTGTGTTCGTGCAGTGGGCACCGTGCTCTTCATCTTGGTGCGGTTCGACCATCGGTACGCGTGCGTTGACGAGGCCGGCGGCGTGCCCGAACTCGTGCACGAGGGTAGTCTGCTCAACCTGAGCTTCGAAGCCGCCGCCGAAGCGAGAAATCGTCGGCTTGAACATTGCGATGATTTGCGTCGAGCCGAACGAGACGCCCAGAACGGTCTCTCGCTCTCCACTGTCATCGCGGTACACGCCGTCCAGCCAAAGAACATAGAAGGAGCGGTCCTCGAGGGTCGACTCGACGTCCCGGTACTCTTCGGCGATCGCCACGATCTCGTCGTAGGTGAAGGAGTCGTCCGTGTCGTCGATGGGCAACTCTTGCATGTCGCCGAGCACCGTCGGGAAGATGACATCTCGCGGATGCGCCGCGAAGAGCGCTTCGATGTTCGTCTCGAAGAGTTCCCACGGCGACCCAAATGTCAGGCCACCTGAAGTCTCTGGAGCGGCGCCGCGGACGTAGTCGACTTCGATCGTGACGCTGTTGACGCTCGGACCGTAGAGTCCGTCGATCGGTCCTTCAAATCCGCCGGCGTCGGCCGTCGAGTCCGGCTCGGCGTCTTCGCCCCCGGTGTCACCCGGCAGGAGATCCGGTACCACATCAGGGAGCAGATCGGTGTCGTCCCCGCCGTCGTCGGTCATCGTATCGACTGTGGTGTCGGCACCGTCAGACGCTACGTCGGATGTCACGTCGGACGCCGTATCCCCCACGTTTGTGTCGGGCTGAGCGGTAGGCTCGTCGTCACCACATGCGGCAAAGGCGAGACACACGAGCACGAGTGAGAAATTGGGTTTCGAGGGCTTCATGGAGAGTCTTTCTGTTGAGGAACCGAACACGACCGATGACTCGGGCGTTTGGTACGCACTTGTGTTGTGAGTTGGGACTAGCCGAGCAGTTTCGAGAGCGTCTCAACGAATTGTTTGACGTCGTATTCAACCTTGCCGAGAAACGCATTTGCGCCGCCAGCCAGGGCGGCCACTCTCTGATCAGTTGACCCGGTCGTTATCAGGATCGGAGTTCCGGTCAACGGACGCAGACGCTCTAGCGCTCGAAGTCCGTCAGCATCCGGGAGCCCAAGGTCGAGAAGGATCGCGTCGTACTCCGTGCTCTCCACCAACTCGACCGCGTCGGCGAGCGTATGCACAAGCTCGATCTCGTAGTCGCATCCACTGCGAACCAAGGCCGCGCGCAGAAAGTTGGCGACCAAGAGGTCATCCTCGACGACCAGAAGTCTTCCATCAGACATTCCTCTTTCCCCACTTTTCGATCGCTCTTAGCGTCATCGTTGAGAGCCCGCCGAAGTCGGAGAGTGGCCACGTAAACTCGAACGTCGCTCCGCGCGCTCCGTCTTCCGGCGGCATGACCCGAATCTCTCCACCGGCCCTCTCGACGATTCGGCGAACCGTTGCCAACCCGAGTCCAGTAATCTCGCCCTCGGGACGCGGCGCTAAGGTACGGAAGAGTTCGAACACTCTCTCAGCCGAAGATTCAGGAATTCCGGGGCCATCGTCTGAGACGCGTATCTGCGCGAACCCGCCAATCCGCTCTGCGGAGATTTTGATGGTGCCCTCGTTGCAGTCGTGATGCGTCACGGCGTTCTGCACGAGGTTCCGCATCACTTGTTGAAGGAGTGGCTCCGGCCCTTTCAGGGACTGATCAAAACCTGAGAACTCGACGGAGAATCCAGCGGAAAGTCCGACCTCCGCCGGGAGGTCTTGGAGCACGGTCCCCAGTTCGACTGCGGAGGCTCCCTCTTCACCGAATCCAGTGCCCGCCTTAGCGACACTGAGGAGTCCGGCGACCATCGAGTCGAGTCGCTCCACTCGGTTTACAAGCATCTGCATGTGCTGCGCGCTCTCGGCCCCAAGCTTGTCGCCGTCGTCTTATAGTACCCACTCCGCCAGCGACCGGATTCCGCGGAGCGGCGCTCGCAGATCGTGGGAGGCCGACGCCGCGAACCGCTCGAGGTCCGCGTTCGATCTCGCAAGGTTCGCTGCTGTTCCGACTAACTTCTCCTCGGCTGCCACCCGATCGGTGACGTCCACTCCCATCGCCCAAGACGTCCAGCCAGGCAGCGCCTCGACACCAGAGAGGTTGGACCAGGCGATCGTGCGCACAGACTGATCGCGACAAACCACCGGGATCTCCCAGTCACGGAAGGAAGTACCACGACTCTCCCATTCAGCCGTCATCTGCGCGCGGAAGTCCGGGTCCGGGTAGAGCAGCCCAAGCGGGTCGTCCACGGCCTCTAGCTCCTCGAAGGCGTAACCCGTGACCTTGGTAGACTCTGCGTTCCAGAACCCCACCTGCCCCTGATCATCGAACGCGCCGAGTAGAACCGGGAGCTCTTCAACGACGGCTCGGAGCCGGCGCTCGGACTCACGGAGCCTCGCCTCAGCTGCTTTACGCTGTTCGATTTCCGCCGTCTGCTTCTCGTTCTGCCTCATCATTCCAGGCAACTGCAGAGCCCCTGGCATGACCCGAATCAGCGCGCCGACCGTCATCCATGAAACAACGGCTGTTGTCGCCTTCAAGAGCGCCGAAAGCCGATACCAGGGCTGCCAGAAGATCGTGGCCTCGACCAGATGTGTCACTCCACATGCAAGAATGAACGCTCCGAAGAGCCAGAACACCTTCAGAAAGGGGATATCATCACGTCGCCGAATGGACGCGAAGAGCACGATGGGGATCGCCGTATACGCAGCCCAGATCGCGACATCGGACACGATGTGCGTCCAGCCGTGAACCGAGGTCCACATGCCAGAGTGCCAACGAGCAGGAAAACCAGTCGTGTCGAGGAGTAGCGAGAGATCAAACATTGACACAACGAGCGGAGAGGCGGCTTGGGCAGACCACGATCATACAACTCGGGCAAGCTCCTTCTGTGCCGGGCCGGCCTGCGCGATCAACGTGACAACGGACCGCTGCGCTCCCGCACACAGAGCACCCTCGTCCGACAATGAGGACCTCCTGCAACTCTTCAGAGAACGCGCACCACACACTCGGAGTCGCGGACCGACACCTCGGCGTGAACGCCGCAAAAGAGACGCTCCGTCGCTACTTGAACGACGAGTTCGTCGGAATTCGAGCACTCGGACATCTCACCTTTCTAGGGCCGAGAGGGAGCTGTTCGGGCGGTCACTCGCACCAAAAACGAGCGAAGGCCGCGCCATCCGGCGCGACCCTCATTCGATTCGCTAGGTCGGTTTAGCGACGACGGCGGCGTACAAGCGCCAAGCCGAGACCAATACCGAGCAGCCATGTCGCGTCTCCGCCACTCTGAGACACCGAGCAGTCCGAGAAGATTCCGCCGCCCACTACTTCACGGCGGCTATCGCCACGGCGATCGTCACTCGGGTCCAGCGGATCAGAGCCGCGAAAGAACTCGGAGCCGTCCTCCTCGCCACCACCATCGGTGTCGGGATCAAGCGGGTTCGTGTTGGTGGTGCCCACTTCGAAGCCGTCGAGCAAGCCATCATCGTCCGAGTCGGAGTCGTTCGGGTCTGTGCCAAGCTCCAGTTCCTCCGCGTCGGTCAGGCCGTCCTCATCACTGTCCACAAGGTCATCGCTCGGGTCGTTCGGGTCCGTGCCAAGCTCCACTTCTCGGCCATCCGGAACGCCGCCGGCATCGGTGTCGGGCTCGAGCGGGTTGGTCTCGTAATCCAGCAGTTCCTCGCCGTCCGTGAGACCGTCTCCGTCAGTGTCTGGGTTGTTCGGATCGGTCTCCCCGGTGCTGAGTCCGCCGTCGCCGTTGAGGTCCTCACCGCTCTCGCAGACGTCTACAACGCTCTCCGCCCCGTCACACAGACGATCACCGTCGGTATCTGGATTCAGCGGGTTCGTCGGATTCGTACCGTTGACCTCATCGCCGTCGCGCAGGCCGTCCCCATCGGTGTCCGGGTTCGTTGGGTCGGTACCCAGCTGTGCCTCTTGGTCGTCGGTCAACCCGTCACCGTCGAGGTCGTTGTTGGGAGTCAGGTCGTCTTCCGGGTCCAGCGGGTCAGTTCCGTCGTGCAGAACCTCGGTGCCGTCGTCGACGCCACCGCCATCGGTGTCAGCTGTAACCGGGTCGGTCTCGCCTTCATCGACGCGGCCGTTGGCGTTCATGTCCTCCCCTTCGACGCAGAAGCCTTCGACTAGGTTCGGGCCGTCGCAGAGCTGGTCACCATCGGTATCCGGGTTCAGCGGGTCGGTCGGGTTTGCCCCCTTGACCTCAACGCCATCGATGATTCCGTCACCGTCGGTGTCAGGCTCGGTCGGGTCCGTTCCGATCTCCTCCTCTTCGCCGTTTCGGAGGCCGTCGTCGTCATCGTCACGAAGGTCGTACGGGTCGTCCGACGGGTCGAGCGGATCAGTCTTGTCGGCGTCCACCGCGCCGTTCGCGTTGGTGTCCTCAAGCCCATCCTCGACACCACCATCATCGGTGTCAGGATCAACCATCGAGGTCACGGTGCTCGGGTCGGAGTCGCGTACGAAGTTCCCCGCGGCGAGTTCCGTGTCCGGGTGACGCGCCGCTTCAGTGAGGCCACGCTCCGTGCCGTCATTGATGCCATCAGAGTCGGAGTCGGGGTCGAGCGGATTGATCAATCCGTCTCCGTCCGTGTCGGCCGAGAAGTTTGACTCGGAACCATCGAGAACGCCGTCATCGTCTGTATCCGCATCGTTCGGGTCGGTGCCGATCGCGAACTCAAGGAGGTCGGTCAGGCCGTCGCCGTCCGTGTCTGCGGGTGCGACATCATCAGATGGGTCGTTCGGGTCCAGCTCGGAGGCATCGATCGCGCCGTTGAGGTTCACGTCCTCGTTCCCGTCGGTCACTCCACCGGCATCGGTGTCGGGATCGAGCGGGTCGGTCGTTGTACTCGGGTCGGCGTCCGCAACAAAGACGTCAGCGTCCTCGTCCGTGTCGTCGTCCGGCTCGCTCACGCCGAGCTCGGTACCGTCGAAGAGGCCATCATCATCGGAGTCGGGGTCAAGCGCGTTCAGGAGGCCGTCGCGGTCCGTATCGGAGAAGCGTCGTGGCTCCTCTCCATCGATGACACCATCGTCGTCGGAATCGCGGTCCAGCGGATCGATCCCACGATTCACCTCAACTCCGTCGATGACGCCGTCGCCATCCGTGTCGGGGTTGAATGGGTCGGTTCCGTAGGTCTCGTCTTCGTCTTCGTCAGTCAGGCCATCGTCGTCGGAGTCGAGACCGCCGAGGTCATCCGAAGGATCGTTCGGGTCACGTTCACCGTCGTCAATCGCACCGTTACGGTTCATGTCCTCGATCCCATCCGGCACCGTGCCGCCGTCTGTGTCGTTATTGATCGGACTGGTGATCGTTCTGGGGTCCACGTCAGGCATGAAGAACCCAGCTGCCGGGTCAGTGTCCGCGTTGCGGTCCTCTTCTGCGACACCAGCTTCGGTGCCGTCCGTGAGACCGTCCGAATCGGAATCAGGGTCGAGCACGTTGATCACGCCGTCGCCATCGGTGTCCAAGTTATAGTTGGGCTCCTCGCCGTCGAGCAAGCCATCGTCATCCGTGTCAGCGTCAGCCGGGTCGGAGCCAATGTTGTCCTCAACAACATCCGGGAGGCCGTCGTTATCGCCGTCCACGAGGTCGGCGTCGTCGGCCGGGTTGTTCGGGTCGGTCTCATCCGATGCGAAGCTGCCATCACCATTCCAGTCCTCAAGGCCGTCCGGAACTCCGCCGCCATCCGTGTCGGGGTCGAGCGGGTCGGTGGTAGTGCTCGGATCGGAGTCGGCGATGAAGTTGCCAGCGCCGACATCCGTGTCCTCGCTCAGTTCGCGGCTGCGCACGCCCATCTCCGTTCCGTCCAGGAGTCCGTCGTTGTCAGAGTCGGGGTCACGGGCGTTCACCAGACCGTCACCGTCTGTGTCTGCGAGGCCTTCCGTCGGCCCGCCGTCGAAGAGACCATCGTCATCGGTGTCCCGGTCGAGCGGATCTGTTCCGCCGTAGACCTCTTCACCGTCTTCGAGTCCGTCACCATCAGTGTCGGGATCGAACGGGTCGGTACCAATGATGTCCTCAATATCGTCGAGCAGGCCGTCGCCGTCCGTATCCCCGTCGCCGACAATGTCGTCGACGGGATTATTCGGGTCAGTCTCGCCAGGGTCCACCGAACCATTCGCGTTTAGGTCCTCGCCGCCATCGGTGACCGAGCCGGCGTCCGTGTCGGGGTTAATCGGGTCGGTCGTAGTCGTCGGGTCCGAGTCAGGAACGAAGTTGCCAGCGTCCACGTCTGTGCCGGGTCCGAGATCACGCTCTGTGATTCCACTCTCCGTGCCATCGAGAACGCCGTCGTTGTCGGAGTCGGCGTCCAGCGGGTTAATCTGCCCGTCGCGGTCGTCATCCACCGCGAAGTTCGGCTCGTCACCGTCGAGGACGCCGTCGTCGTCGCTGTCAGCGTCGTTCGGGTCCGTGCCGATCGCGTTCTCCAAGGTGTCCGGTAGGCCGTCACCGTCCGTGTCCGGAACCCGAATGTCGTCCGCACCGATGTTCGGGTCGGTCTCGCCAGCGTCGACGCGACCGTTGCGGTTGATGTCCTCAACGCCGTCCGAAACCGTTCCGTCGTCCGTGTCAGCATCGTACGGATCGGTCGTGGTGAGCGGGTCCTGGTCAGAGATGGCGACGCCCACACCGAGGTCGGTGTCGGGGTCGACCGCATCCGAGAATCCGGACTCGGTACCGTCAAAGAGGCCGTCTGCATCGGAGTCCGGGTCCAGCGCGTTGATCTGTCCGTCGCCATCAAGGTCTCCGAACGGGTTTGCGCTCTCGTCGCCGTCCAACACACCGTCGTCGTCCGTATCGCGGTCGAGCGGGTTGAGCCCGTTGGCGACCTCGAGACCGTCGACGATCGCATCGTCATCCGTGTCACGAACCAACGGATTGGTATCGTATTCGAGGACCTCTTCTCCGTCCTGGAGACCGTCATCGTCGGTGTCCGGGTCGAGCGGGTTAGTTCCGATCGCGATCTCCTGGTTGTTGCTAAGGCCGTCACCATCGTCGTCACGGTCACCCGTTGCATCGTCAGATGGATCGTTCGGGTCGGTCTCGTCGCCGTCGACCATTCCATCGCCGTTGATGTCTTCAACACCATCTGGAACTCCGCCGAAGTCCGTATCCGGGTTCACCGGCGACGTGGTCGTGATCGGGTCCAAATCAGGGATGAAGTTGCCTGCGGTCTCGTCGGTGTCGGCGTCGGGGTCGGTGACTCCCGACTCGGTGCCGTCCAATACTCCGTCGTCGTCAGAGTCGGGGTCCAACGGGTTGATGAGGCCGTCACCATCCGCATCGTCGCGGCGGTTGGGCTCTTCGCCGTCAATCACTCCATCGTCGTCGCTATCACGGTCCAGCGGGTCCGTGCCGAGTTCGTCCTCTACATCGTCGGGGATGCCGTCGCCGTCGGTGTCAACGCTGCCGGTGAGATCGTCTGCTCCGACGAGCGGGTCGCTCTCGCCTACGTCGACACGACCGTTCCCGTTCGTATCTTCGTCGCCGTCGCCAATCGTGCCGCCGTCGGTATCCGCGTTGAGGGGATCCGTCGTCGTGCTCGGGTCCGCGTCCGCGATGAAGCGATCTGCGGCCTCGTCGGTGTCACGATCCAGCGTCACAACGCCGAGCTCTGTGCCATCGAAGAGGCCGTCGTCATCCGAGTCGGGGTCCAGGACATTGTTCAGTCCGTCGCCGTCGGTGTCCTCGTACGGGGAGTCTTCGTCTCCATCGAGCACACCGTCGTCGTCGGTATCGCGATCAAGCGGGTCGCTGCCGTTGTTGTACTCGACGCCGTCTTCGAGGCCGTCGTCATCCGTGTCTGGGTCAAACGGGTCGGTGCCGATCGATATCTCAAGCTCGTCCGGAAGTCCGTCGCCATCACTATCCGGGACGACAACGTCGTCAGCCAGGTTCAGTGGGTCGGTCTCGCCTGCGTCCACCCGGCCGTTGGCGTTCGCATCTTCCGCGCCATCCGGCACTGTGCCGCCGTCCGTGTCAGCGTCCAGCGGGTTGGTGCGGGTCGTCGCGTCAGCGTCGGCAGCAAAGTTGCCTGCCGAGACGTCGGTGTCATCGAGCGGATCGGTCACACCGAACTCCGTCCCATCGAGTACACCGTCATCGTCCGAGTCAGGGTCCAGCGGGTTGATGAATCCATCGCCATCGCTGTCGACTCTGAAGTCCGGCTCTGCGCCGTCGGCGATTCCGTCATCGTCCGAGTCTGCGTCCAGCGGATCCGTTCCGATCTCGTCTTCCAGCGCGTCTGAGAGACCGTCGCCATCCGTGTCTATCGGGCCCTCAAGATCGTCGGTTCGATCGTTGGGATCCGTCTCTCCCACGTCGACCGCGCCGTTGCTGTTCGCATCCTCTTCGCCGTCGGGCACGGTGCCATCGTCGGTGTCGGAGTCGAGCGGATTCGTCGTAGTCGTCGGGTCCGCGTCGGGGATGAAGCGGCCCGCAGCCAGATCTGTGTCCGGGCCTGCGACCGTAAGGCCCACCTCGGTAGCATCGAGCAGGCCGTCGTTGTCGGAGTCCGGGTCGTTGGCCTGGTTCGAGCCGTCGTCGTCGAAGTCGCCGAACGGGTCCGTCTCATCTCCGTCGATGACTCCGTCGTCGTCGGTATCTTGGTCGAGCGGGTTCACGCCATTGTCGACCTCAGCGCCATCGAAGAGGCCGTCGTCGTCTGTATCCTCATCAAGCGGGTCGGTTCCGATTGCGACCTCGGGGCCGTCGTTGAGTCCATCAGCATCACTATCGGGGACTCGCGGATCGGTTCCGCGAGCGATCTCAGCGCCGTCCGGCAGGCCGTCCAGGTCTGTGTCTGGGAAGAGTGCGTCCGTGCCGTAGACGAAGAACTCGTCGCCATCGAGCAGGCCATCGTCGTCCGTGTCCGGGTCGAATGGGTCGGTCCCTACAACGACCTCAAGACCGTCGGCCATGTTATCGTCGTCGGTGTCAGGATCCAGCGGATCTGTTCCAACGTCCGTGACTTCCTCGCCGTCGGTCAGGCCATCATCGTCGGTGTCGAAGTCGAGCGGGTCGGTGCCGAAGTCGTTCACCTCCTCGCCATCATCCAGACCATCGAGGTCGGAGTCGGGGAAGAGCGGGAGGGTGTCGTAAACGAGCACTTCCTCACCATCTGTCAGGCCATCCCGATCGGTGTCGGGGTCGAGCGGGTCGGTCCCTTCGAAGTTCACCTCTTCGCCATCTTCAAGGCCGTCACCATCGGTGTCTGGGTCCAACGGGTCGGTGCCAATCGTAAGCTCAAAGAAGCTGGTGAGGCCGTCGCCATCGGGGTCCGCGTCGAGGTCATCTGCCGGATCGTTCGGGTCGGTCTCGAACGCATCGATGCGACCGTTGTGATTCACATCCTCAACTCCGTCCGGGACACCGCCGTCGTCGGTGTCAGTGTTCGCCGGATCAGTCGTGGTGGTCACGTCCGCATCCGGGACGAAGTTGCCGGCCGCAGGGTCGGTGTCTGCATCGCGCGCGGCGTCGGTGACGCCCGCCTCTGTACCGTCGTTGAGCAGGTCACCATCGGTGTCCTCATCGAGCGGATCTGTTCCGAAGTCGTTAACCTCGTCGCCGTCGAGCAAACCGTCATCGTCGGTGTCGCGATCCAACGGATCGGTACCGCGATCTTCTTCATCGGCGTTAGTGAGGCCGTCGTCGTCCGTGTCCACCCCAACCACATCGTCCGATGGGTCGTTCGGATCGGTCTCGGCGACGTCGATCCGGCCATTTCGGTTGAGGTCCTCGAAGCCATCCGGAATGCTGCCCGCATCGGTATCGGCGTCGAGCGGGTTGGTCGTCGTCGTCGGGTCCGCGTCCGCGCGGAAGTTCCGCACGAGGAGGTCCGTGTCTACCCCAAGGTCGCCTGCGACCACGCCGTACTCGGTTCCGTCCCAAACGTCGTCGTTATCCGAGTCTCGGTCGAGCGCGTTGATGAATGGGTCGCCGTCAGCGTTGCCGAACGGGTCAGCCTCGTCGCCGTCTTCTACGCCATCGTCATCAGAGTCACGGTCGGTCGCACCCATTCCGTTGGCGAGCTCGTCGACGTCGGAGAGGGTGTCGTTGTCATCGTCGGCATCGCACGCGTCGCCCTCAGCGTCGCCGTCGTAGTTAGCCTGATCGGCGTTCGCGACGCCAACACAGTTGTCGACCGCGTCGCAGACAGCGTCAGCGTCGAGGTCGTCGCAGGTCTCGAGACAGTCGATCGTGCCGTTGCCGTTGAGGTCTTCGTCGACCTCACCACAGCCACATGCACCCGGTGCGGTCTTCACGGGATCCGCCGGGCAGGCGTCGGTGCAGTCAGGCGTCCCGTCAGAGTCAGAGTCGGTCTCCGGTGCGCCGCAACCACAGGCGAGAGGGGCTGTCTTGCCCGGGTCGGCTGGGCAGTCGTCGTTGCAGTCAACGGCGCCGTCACCATCGGAGTCGTCATCGGCAACACCGCAGCCGCAGATGCCACCTGCAATCTTGGCGGCGTCGGCGGGGCAGGCGTCGAAGCAATCGAGGGTACCATCAGAATCGGAGTCGACGTCGGCCGAGCCGCAGCCGCAGATGCCAGGCGCCGTCTTACCCGGGTCGCTTGGGCAGGAGTCCAGGCAGTTTGGGACACCGTCTTCATCAGTGTCGGTGTCAGGTGTGCCGCAGCCGCAGATGCCGGTCGCGACCTTCTCCGGGTCTGCCGGGCAGAGATCGATGCAGTCGGGGGCGCCGTCTCCGTCGCCGTCTGTCTCAAGGTTGCCGCAGCCACATCCGCCTGGAGTGACTTTGGTGGGGTCGGCGGGGCAGAAGTCGATACAATCCGCGACGCCGTCACTGTCTGAATCAGTGTCCGCTACGCCACAACCACAATCGCCAGGCGCGAGCTTGGTGATGTCCTCGGAGCAGCCATCCACACAGTCCGACGCGCCGTCGCCGTCGGAGTCGATGTCGGGGATTCCGCATCCACAGATGCCTGGTTCAAGCTTCAACGGATCGGCGGGGCAGAGGTCATCAGGACAGCCCGGAGAGCCTTCCCCAACGCCACAACCACATTCACCAGGAACAACCTTAAGCGGATCTTCTGGGCACAGGTCAGTCGGATCCGGTGTCCCGTCGCCGTCCGTGTCGAACTCGATGATGATCTCCCGAATCTCGAACTCCGGCTCCAAAAAACCAAACGCCAGCGCAGCATCACGCAGGTAGATCTCACACTTGTACTGGATGAATTGGTTGCCGGTGAGGCCAGGGACGCTCAGGTCGTCGCCTGGGGCGAACGGCCCAAGCCACGCGGCCGACAACGTTGCTCCTACCGAGTCACCGGCGCGGATGAAGAAGAGCGGTGGGCCTGAGAACTCAGTGACGTCGTAGTCAGCGAGTAATACTCCCCAATCGCGTTCGCGTCCGGTGTCGAAAACGGACGACTCGACGTGTCCGTAAATGTTCGAGTCGAACGTGAAGCCAACCGGCAACGCTCCAGGAACAGTCGAGTCGAAAGTTCCCTCGGCGTCTGTGTAGAAGCGCAGATCGTCGAGCCCAGACTCGGCCTGATAGGTTCCCGAGAGAATCCACTCTCCAGGCGGCAGAGTCGAGACATGGCCAACGGCCTCGCCGGCTGCCCACGCGTGATCCATCGAAGATGCCGTTGAGTCACCGAGCACATCCGACAGAGCGATGGTGAAACCAGCAACGTTCAGCGTGTAAGTGGCGCGAAGTCCGCCTGCGCACGCACCGGGCGCCGCGTCATCATCGTTCGCGTTAAAGATCCACGAGAGAGTGCCGTCGATCAACGAACGGTGCGCGAAGAAGTGGGCGCGCCCACACTCTGCCGCCGGGTAAGCCGGAGCTCCGCCGTTGTAGTACGCGGACGCAGTGGTTCGTGTGCGCACTGGCCGCACTTCTCGTATGCCACTGCCGTCGTTGTACGTGTGCTGAACAACACGCGCCGCACCAGGCTCTGTCTCGTGAAGCAGGTGGTCAACCCGGACGTTGTAACCGGTCTCACCAGTCATATCCGTCGTCGACGGAGTACCATCGCCGCTTGACCAGTCGGTCTGAACGATCCGGTCCTGCGCGACGGCGGAAGCCGTCACAAGAAGGGCCGCTGCTGCTACTAAGACGCTTGGAATTCTATGCATTTTGACTCTTGGGATGACTCGTCCCGAGGCTGAACAGATCAACGCACGTCGCACTGTAGCAAACGAGCCAGCGAGTGGGCCACAAATTGGCAAGGGACCACCTGTCGCATATCCGATGTTTCTTGAACACATGCTCCTACACTGTCGAGGATCGGCCGGCAGGCCTTCCGGACGGACGATTTGCGCCGCCCATGGGTGCAGTTTTGTCCAGATTCTGAGTCCTATATGCAGGCCCATCGCGTTGCCCTGCCGCGCAGATAATCGCCTCCTCTGCTGGGCTGTGGCGCACCCCTAACGGTCTCCGTGACCTTGCCCTGCAACCGTGCAACGGTCCACCTATGAGAACTCCACTCACACTGCTCGCGCTTCTCGCCACGCTCGCCCTTGGCGTGCCCACTTTGGCGGCCGAATGGCACCATGACCTCGATGACGCTCTGGAGGACGCCGGCTCTTGCGACGGCGAGATCCTGCTTGATGTCTACACCACGTGGTGCGGCCCCTGTCGCAGGCTCGTGAGCGAAGTCTTCAACACGGAGCTCTTCGCCGAAGCGGCGGCGGGTATGGTGCTCGCGAAAGTGGACGCTGAGTCTGGAAATGGACCCGAAGTCGCTCGCCGCTACGCGGTCGTCGGTTACCCAACAGTGCTGATCCTGGACCTCCATGGGAACGAGATCGACCGCCTATTTGGCTTCCTCGATGCGGAGACGTTCGCCGCCAGACTGCGCGAGATCCGCTATGGCGTCCCTACCGTCTCCCAGTTTCTGAGCCTCTACTCGGCACCCCACGCAGACGAAATCTTCGCGATGAGCTTCGAGCGCGGATTCGGCGCCGCCTCATGCGGCCACTACGACGTCGCCGACCGACTCCTTGAGACACTCGTCGAGTTAGACGGTGACAACTCAACCGGGTTCGCGTCGTCCGCGCTTCTAATTCTCGGCAAGTACCGTCACCTACGCGGAGCGCACGACCCAGACACCGCCCTCACCTACTTCGAGCGAATCATCCGGGAGTTCCCTGAGTCGAGCGAGGTGGAGAGTGCGATTGTGCAGTCCGGCATCGCACACGCTCGAGCGGGCCGAGCCACGGAGTCGTTACAGTCGTTCGAGGCCTACCTCTCGATCGATCCTGAAGATGCGGACCGCGCCAACGCCGTCGCGTTTTCGATGGCGCGCGAGTCGATCGCCCTCGATCGGGCTCAGGCGATCGCGGAACACGCGCTTGAGTCCTCCCCCGATGACGATTCGCTTTGGGACACATTAGCCGAGGTACACTTCGCAAATGGCGACTTTGCCGATGCAATCGCGGCGATCGATCAGGCGATCGCGCGCTCGTCCGACCCCGCATACTATCGTGAGCAGCGGGCACGATTTGAGAGCAGGGAGTAGCGAGTCAGATGGCGAGTAGTTCGGTCGGCAGCACAAGCGCTCATTGGCTCTTTGGACCGCGGCGAGACCTCGCGCTGGTGCTCGGTCCGCTCGTGTTGGCGTTCGTCGCCCACGCGCTGGTTCCAGCTGACTTCGGCAACCCGCTCTGGGCGTACCTCCTCTTCATCGTTTCGTTCGATGTCGCACACGTCTGGGCGACCGGCTACCTCACGTACTTCGACGGCGGAAAGTTCACGGCGCGGCGGCGCCTGCTCCTGCTGATCCCGGCGGTCTGTTTCGTCGCCTCCTTCTCGCTTCACCTCTATTCGAGCGTCGTCTTTTGGACCGCCGTCGCTTACGTCGCGATCGGGCACTTCATCAAGCAACAGGTCGGCTTCGTAATGCTCTACAAGGGCATGGCGCGTGAACGGGCCCCGATCGACTACCGCCTCGACAAGTGGGCGGTCTGGTTGGGAGCGCTCGGGCCCATTTGCCTCTGGCACGCAGATCCGGCCGAAGCCTTCGAGTGGTTCGGTGCCAATGAAGACTTCGCGCTGCGAATCCCGATGGAGCTCGCGCGAGGCGTTGTGGGAACCATGTTGGCGGTGCAGCTCGCATGGCTTGTAAGGCAGGCCGCCCGGATTCGGGCCGGCGACATGCCGTCGATCCCAAAGATGGTGTGGGTCGTCGCGAGCTGGGTGAGCTGGTGGTTGGGCGTACGAGTCGCAGAGAACTTCATCGTGGCGACTGCGTTCATCAACCTCTTCCACGGGATCCCCTACACAGCGTTGGTCTGGTGGCGATGCAGCCGCGCACCGGAGGGCCGAGCGCCTTTCATCAAGCGATGGATGGAGCGATCGTCGATCGTCGCGTTCTACTTAGTGCTGCTTGGGTTCGCGCTCATCGAAGAGAGCCTCTGGGAGCGCTTCGTCTGGCACACATACCTGCCGGGCCTGAACATCGACGTCGAGATGCTCGGAGCCGTCGCAGTCTCTGCGTGGGTGGCGTTGCTCAGCCTGCCGCAGATCACGCACTACGTCCTAGATGGAGTCCTGTGGCGGATGACTCATGCAAACTCCGACCTGCGCTCTCTCGTGGTCGGAAAAAGCTAGTCACCGAGCAGCCACCGAGCAGCCACCGCTAGTCACCAGGCAGTCACCGACCAGTCGACTAGAGCGAAGTGTGCACGATGGCCGTTTGCATCGCTGCCGATGAGCGACGACGATGGCAACACGACCAGCAGAGGCCGCTGCGATACCCGCTGAGATTTTGCTCGGCGCAATCTGATGGCCGAGTTATGGGACGACCGACTCATCGAAGGAGGAGAGTTTGTCGGACCCGATCATAGAGACCCTGCAAGAACGTTTCGCCCTGCCCTCGTTCCTTCCAGGGCAGCGAGAGGTCATCGAGCACTTGCTTGACCGACGCAGCGCTGCTGCGGTCTTTCCGACAGGGGGTGGCAAGTCACTGTGTTACCAGCTGACCTCGCTGATGCTCCCAGGCCTGACCTTGGTCGTTTCGCCTCTGATCGCGCTAATGAAGGACCAGATCGACGGGCTCCTCGCGCGGGGAATTCAGGCGGCTCGGATGGACTCCAGCCTGACGCGGGAAGAGTACATGGAGGTCGTCGCCAAGCTGCGGTCTGGTGATCTCCGGCTCCTCTATGTCGCTCCTGAACGATTCAACAACGAGCGCTTTCGCGAGATGATGAACCGCGCTCAGATTTCGCTGCTAGCGATCGACGAAGCGCACTGTATTTCAGAGTGGGGCCACAACTTTCGGCCGGACTATCTGAAGCTGGCCGGATACGCAGAAACACTCGGTGCCGAGCGTGTGCTCGCGCTGACAGCGACCGCGACACCGCCTGTCCTAGCAGATATTTGCGCGCGATTCAGCATCACCGACGAAGCGGCGATCCGGACACCATTCTACAGAAAGAACCTAGAGCTGCGGCATCGTACTGGGACTGCCGCACAGCGAGAAGCATGGCTCATCAAGACCGTCGCTGAGCAGCAACCTGGCCCGACGATCGTTTACGTCACCCAGCAAATCACCGCTCAGCGAGTCGCTGAGAATATTCGAGCAAAAACAAACCGGGACGCGCGGCACTATCACGCGGGCTTGAAGAGCGATGTGCGTGCCGCGACGCAAGACTGGTTCATGCAAAGCGATGACGGCATCGTTGTGGCGACAATCGCTTTTGGCATGGGGATCGACAAATCAAACATCCGCAATGTGTTGCACTACAATCCGCCGAAGAGTCTGGAGAACTACGCGCAAGAGATCGGGAGAGCTGGGCGAGATCGGCTGCCATCGCTCTGTGAATCATTCCTGGTTCCAGACGACCTCAACATTATCGAGAACTTCATCTACGGCGACACTCCAAGCCGTGAATCGATCTCAGGGCTTCTCAAGGAGCTGCTCGCAGGCGCCGACAACGAACGCGTTGAATACAGCCTGTACACGATGTCGAGAGCGCACGATCTGCGACCGCTGGTGCTTCGCACCCTGCTCACCCGGCTAGAACTCCGCGGAGTCATCAAAGGCGGGACTCCCAGCTATTCCAGCTACGAGTTCAAACCGCTGACCGACTCCACAGCGATGCTCGCGCGCTTTGAAGGAGAGCAGCGCGAGTTCACGAAGAAGGTGCTCTCCTGCGCGAGCAAGCGGAAGACATGGTTTGACATGGACGTCGACGCAGCAGCACAGAAAACCAGGCGCAGTAGGCGCGATGTCCTAGCGCGACTCGACGATCTCGACGCCTACGGTCTGATGGAGCTCAAAGTCGGCGGCGTCCGCAATCCGTACACGGTTATTCAGCGCCCACCTGACCCCGACGAACTTGTCGACGCGCTCTACGAAGAAGCGGAACAGCGCGAGGGCAGCGAGATAGGCCGGATCGGGGAGGTCCTCTCCCTGATTACCGCCATCGAGTGTCAGGTCGGGATGCTCAACGCCCACTTTGGAGAGAAGTTGGCCGAACCCTGTGGGCACTGCGGTGTGTGCAATGGAGCGCCAACCCCAACCCTGCCAGACCGAGAGTTCGTGCCCATCAGCGCACGCAAGTGGGAGGCCCTGCTCGAGCTTCGGGACAGCTCGTCCAGTAGCGGTGCGCTTCAGCAGCCCCGTAGTCTCGCCCGATTTGCGTGCGGCCTCACGAGCCCACGACTGAGCCGAGCACGGCTCGCAAAGCACGCACTATTCGGCTCTCTGAGGGATGTTCCGTTTGGAATGGTGCTGGCGCGAGCCGGCGCCATTGGCACCTGACAAGTGACAAGCGGCGCGAACGCTAGCCCGATGCGACGGTAGAGCAGTCCAACTGCCAAACACACAGAGGTGTTTGAATGTGGACGCGTGGCGGGGGGCACGGCGAGCCGCTCATCGGCGTGATGCAATGTGGGCGGTGCGGAGAACATGAAGCGCAGTCCCGTTCGCAGCGAACTCGCGACGCCGTTATCGGAGCCGTTCGCGCACAGATAGCAGTCTGTCCCAGCGTCCATTCTCGCTAAGCACGCTCTTGACTGCATCCTTCACCCGAAGAAACCGTTTGAAACGGCTAGCGGCCATCGCGGAACGATCCACCCGCAAGTCTACAACAGTTCGGATGGAGGTCGCGAAACGAAGCTTGAACGGCTCATCGCCAACGGTGAAGTCGAACTCGTCCACCGGCTCGCTCATCGCGTCCTCGATCAGCCGCTTCAGCAGCACCTCGCCCGGCGAGAACTTCGAATACGCGGGATCATAGGTCGGTTTGTACCAAGTGAACCGACCGCCATGCACGAAGCCGAGGTGCGCTGCCACGACCGTCTCGTCGAGCACAACTTCGAGCAATCGAACGGCGCCCGTCGGGGCAAGGCCCCGCACTAGGGAGCAATAGAACTCTCGATTCGACGGCTCGTTAAAGAGGCTAGGCGTCTCCGTCTCGGCCCATCGAGCGACGTGTTGTTCGAAGAACCCGTCGAGCCGCGGATCGATCTCGGCTGCGGTGGTGAGCGTAAAGAATCGTAGCTCACCTTCGCGGGCGAGTTTGTTTGTATGCCGCTTTAGGCTCTTCTTTCTCGCGGCAGCCGGCGCCACACTCATGTGCATCGTCGGCGAAGGAGTCGTCCTAAACTCGGTCACATGCATCCCCATCGACCGAAGCCGGGGCGCGGTAGCTCCCTCGAGCGGCATGGCGGTCAGCAACACGTGATGCGCGCCTGCATCGAACACGGCTCCCATGATCTTGGCGGTCGCTTCTCGGGCCGTCGACTCTGAGACGTGGCGCGACATGACGATGTCGAGATAGTCGCAGGGGCCCTTGCCCAAAAAACGCCACGCGCGCCCTTCGTTGACGAATGCGGCAGCCGCGATCAACGCGTCATCACCCCAAACTTCGATGACGACGATGTCGCCACCAAACACATCGGCTGCCGCTGACAGCCACTCAGAGCGTAGGAAGATGTGATCGGCCTGCGACTCCGAGAGCAGATTATTCCAGGCAGGACTCTGTAGCGCGGCCACACCACGAGTGATGCGCAGGGCGAGGCTCACGCTTCACTCGCTCTACGGTCCGCAACTTTACGGAGGTTACGGAGGAGAAGCGCGGACGCCCGGCCTGTCGCGAACGCGCCCGACGTCATGCTGCGACGATGTGGCCAGATCTTGTCGACGAACGAGCCGGGATCAGCTGTCGCATCCACGAATCTGACCCCTGCGAGGTCCGTCGCGCTCGTGCGGATATACTCGTGCTCATGCAGTGTGCCTGGGCTCGCATCCGCGAACTCCGAGTGCCAGCCGATCTTGAACCCAAAGCCGACGCTACCAGACACAAAGTTGGTGCTCGTCGCCACTACCTGCTCGCCGCAGCGGAGCTGCGAGAAGTAGCTCTTTCCTCGGCGAGCGAACCCATCCACCATCTCTCGATAGAACGCCTCACGGTATCGAGCTGAGGCGATCGCAGAATCAGCCTCGCCCTTCCAGCCCATCGACTCCAACTCGATGAACTTATTTGTTGGTGCATCCCACCCGTCCCGATTGAAGACAGTGCGGTAGCTCACTTCGCCCATCCTGCCGAGATCTCGGGCGTAGCGCCGCGCCTTGTTTCGTTGGTTTTTTGACCAGACCTGAGTCAGCAGCTCGTCGGTGATCAGGCTGGGAGAGACAGTCGCGCGCTCGAAGGCCTCATACTCCACCCAGCCGCATCGGTTAGCCACGCTCGCCTCTTGCAACGCGACGGCGAGCGGCCCCTCTGCTGAGCGGGCAAAGAACTCCACCGCACCAATCACCCTGCGCCGGGCTCGAAACCAGGCAAACAATGCGTTCGCGACGTTCGCCACATGACCGTCCCGAACGAGAAGGCCGGACATGTATGTGTGCTCGCAGCGATACGCGCGGTAGTGGACCACAGGGATCCGCAGCGTCGGCGCGAGCTCTTCAAAAACGCCAAGCCCGACTAGATCTTCATCCTGCCGAACCGCGAGCGTCACGACCCGAGTTTTCGGGGTTAGGTGACGGACCGCAGGGAGGATGAAGTCGGGCGAGAGAAAGGCATTCCCCTCAACCGAATGGTCTTCAAGATGACGCCACTCTCCGACGAACTCATCGGAGGCTTTGAGTACCGGTTGTCGTGTGACTCGCAAGGTCGTGTTTAGTCCGCTGTACAGTCAGAAGCTTGCTCGACGCGCGCGAAGCGAACGTAGTCGAACGACGCACGGAGATCGACGTCGTCGGTATATGCGTAGGCGATCGGGCCGACCTGAACGGTCTCTGGGAAGTCGTTGCGCGTGTACTCGATGCCCGGAATCCAGACGTCTGCGCCGACATCTCGGATAAAGAGCTTGATGGCCGAGCCAACGCGGCAGATCCGCAGCTCGGCATCTCCCGAGGACCAGGGTGGACCGTCGACCATCGACAAATCGTCGACCGTGTTCTTCGTTTCGTGCGAGAGGTAGTCGCCGCGGTAGCCGACGACAGAGAAGACATAGTTCTCGGGGGCGTCGGTGTCGGATGACGGGTCGCGCACGATGATCCCAGCAAACTGGAAGTAGTTGGAAACCGCTTGCGACGGATTCGATGCGCTACGAGCCGTTACGGCGGTCGTCATATGAAAGTCGCCCGAGACCTCCTGTAGATACGCGGGTCCTCGGTCAGCATGAAACCAGACGCTGAACTGATTCGGCGTAAGGACAAGCTGGCCGTCGGACATTTCAGCATCAACAAGCTCAAGGTTCATGGGGGACCACGAAGGGTCAACCAGTAGCTCGAACTCGTCGCTGACGGGAAAGCCAGCTGCCGCGGGTTCCAGAACAGGCGGCTCCGTGGTGGCTGCGGGCGAGCAGCAAAGGACGAGCACGGCACAAACGGTGATGAATCGGACTGAGTTCATTGGGCCTCCAGGCGTCGAGACCGAGTATATAGGAACGACCGCGCGAAGCGACATCCCCACGTAACCCGATGGTCAACCCGGATGGAGCCGGTGCGCTTGCACGAGTGAGACCCATGACTCGTATCGCGGCTACCCGCGTGGCGGCCGCAGTGAAATGGCGACAAGCCGGCTCCGGGGCAGTGAGGGATGCCGCGTGCTCGCGCTGGACCCTGGTCGAATGCTCGCGCTGACCTGGAACGCCCCTCCGGAGCTATATCGTACGCGAGATCAGCATACTCTCGTGACGATCTACTTCAGCGACGCCGCGCACGGCTCTACGGTGACGCTGCGCCACCACGGCTGGCCGGCCGACGCCAGCTGGGACGCGGACGTGCAGTGGCCAGAGACCTATGAGTATTTCACAGTCGCTTAGCCGAGAGTTCTCGCGGCGCTGACCGCACATCTAGGGGCTGCGTAAGGGCCGGTGGGCGGCGTGTGCACAGCAGTACACAGGTAGGGCAACTACGCTCATCTCCTCCCGGAATCACTCCTGTGTATTCTACACATTCGGGTGCCCTTCTTGTACGCTCCGAGCAGGTGCGATGCACGCACCCTCAGATCTACGGCAAGATTTGAACACACCGCGAAGCGCTATGACCGCTCAGAAACCCTCGTGTTTTATCATCGGCGAAGGCTCGCTCGTTGTGCAGTGCGCCCAAGCGCTGCTCTCGCGCGACTTCGAGGTCCTCGGAATCGTCTCCTCGGAGCAAGCTGTCGTCGACTGGGCGATCGCACAGGGATTGCGCACAGCGCCTCCTTCGGGCGATCTCTTCGGATGGATGGGGGACACCGAGTTCGACTACCTCTTTTCGATCGTTAACTTGCGCATGCTTCCTCCCGAGATCATCGAGAGGCCGCGCGTCATGGGCATCAACTTCCATGACGGGCCACTGCCGAAGTACGCGGGCATCAACGCTCCGAGCTGGGCCCTGCTGAACGGTGCGAGCGAGTATGGCGTCACCTGGCACGAGATGACCGCTGAGGCCGACAGAGGACGAGTTCTCGAGCAGAGCCTGTTCGAGATCGGCGCCAATGAGAGCGCGTTCAGCCTGAACGCGCGCTGTTTCAACGAAGGAATGGAGTCCTTCGCGCGGCTCGCTGACAAGCTCGTTGATGGCTCCCTCGCCCCAAAAGAGCAGGACTTCTCGCAGCGATCCTACTTCGGTAAACACCAGCGGCCCGAAGGCGCCGGCCTGATCGACTTCACGCTCAGTTCAGAGCGCGTACACGGCTTCGTCGCGGCACACGATTACGGGAACGGATACGGCAACCCGTTCGGGCTCGCCAAGCTCAAAGTCGGCGACCGCGTCATCGCCGCTCAGTCAGCGACCCAACTCGAACACGCGCCGTCGTCCCCCGGGACGATCGTCGCAGCCTCCGACGAAGGACTCGTCGTCGCTACTCTCGACTCCGCTGTTCGCCTTGAAGGCCTCCGTTGCATGCTCGGCACCACGCTCTCCGCCGAGACCCTCGCCGAATGGGGATTCAACGAAGGCGCCGTCCTCGACATGGGCGCGGCTGACCTCCTGACCACGCTGAATGAGACCGCCGCAAAGAAAGAAGCCGCGTGGATTCGAGCGCTCTCGACCCTCTCCTCCGCCGAACTCCCCGCCGGACTCGAAGCGGGCGACGGAGACAACTTCAACCAGGTGTCTGCCAGCATCGCTCACAACTCCAACAAGACCGCGGCGCGGTTCGCCCTCTTCCTTGGCCGACTCAACGGATGCGCCCCGGTAGACGTCCGATTCTCCTCGGACACGCTCGACGAAGCGGCTGCTGGAATCGAGGCGTTCGTACACTCGCATGTTCCCCTGCGAGTCGTCGTGTCGCCGGACGTGTCGGTCGTCGAGTCGCTGGAGCGGATGGGCGCCGCGATCGAGCGCTGCCACGCCCGTGGCCCCTACCTGCGCGACCTCTTTCTCCGCGTGCCCGACCTGGGCAGACTGCGACGAGACATCCAGGGTGCTCAACTCTCCGTCTCGATTCGACTGGGCGCACCGCAAGAGATCGCGATCGGCACGAAGTTGGATGTGTCTGTTGACGGTGGCACCCTCGTCCTTCGCGCGCCTGACGCCGCGCTCTCGGAGACCGCACTCCGTGGCCTGCTTGCGCAATTCGCGGCCTTCGACGGTGCCCTGAACGCGTCTGGTGACCGCATCGGTGGAGTCTCCCTACTCACAGAGGAGCAGCGCACACTCGTTCTCAAGACCTGGAACGACACCCACACCCCGATCGATCTCCAGGCCACGATCGTCACCGAGTTTGAAGCGCGTGTCGAGGCCACGCCTGACGCGCCCGCCCTCTCCTTCCGAGGCGCGACGCTGACCTACGGCGAAGCGGACGCACAAGCCAACCGACTCGCGCGCCACCTCCGGGCAAACGGCGTTCGACCCGACGGCCTCGTCGGTGTGTTCATGGAGCGGTCCAACGAGATGGTCATCGCGGCGCTCGCAGTCATGAAGGCGGGCGGCGCCTATATCCCGCTCGACCCCGACTATCCGGCCGACCGACTCGCGTTCATGATCGAGGACTCGCACGTCGCCGCGATCCTCACGCAAGAACGAGTTCGAGGCAGCATCCCCGAGACAGACGCAGCAGTCATCTCAGTCGACGGAGATCGCGCCGCGATCGACAAGCACGAGCCTGAATCGCTCGGCAATCACGCGAAACCAAACAACCTCGCTTACGTCATCTACACCTCGGGCTCTACCGGCCGCCCCAAGGGTGTCATGGTGGAGCATCGCAACGCCGTGAACTTCTTCGTCGGCATGGACGAGCGGCTTGAG
>JBLHWZ010000014.1:0-39154 GCA_047629415.1 Bradymonadia bacterium
GCGACTGCTCGGAAGCAACCACGCGATCAGCGTCAGCAATGTGGGTGGCCGCATCGTCAGCGTCGAGATCATCGACCCTGTGCAATACAAGCCGCACGATGAGATTTTCGGCGTCTTCCCCGAAGAAGACGAAGCGCTTCTCCCGTTCTCGCTGGATATCGGCGGACTGCCTGACCTGACCGAGACGAGCCACTACAGCCTCGTTGAAGCCGAGAGCGTCCAGAACAGTGATGGCGATTGGTCGAAGATCACGCTCGCTTGGACGTCGCCCGACGCCGCCGTGCAGGTCGTGCGGACCTACGCTCCTGACCCGGAGCGCGCGTTCGGCGTCGTCAGCTCAGTCGAGATTCGAAACACAGGCAGCACCCCGCGCCGCTTCGAAGATCTCGAAGCTCTGATCCACGGCCGCTTCTCCAGCGAGGGCGGCGGCATGATGAATCGCTCAGCTTCGATCCTCGAAGGCATCTGCGTCGGCGAGTTTGGTACGGAGCGACGCCCCGCCCGCAAGATCGAGGAGCAACGCGTCTTCGGCGAGGGTTTAGAGAACGTCGACTTCGGCGGCATCGACGAGCGGTACTTCATGACGGCGGTCATCCCGACCAACGATACCGTCTTCGACCGCTGCGCCTACCGGCCGACAGATCTTGAAGAGCACATGGTTACCGTGCTCACGACCCCTGAGTTCTCGATCGAGCCCGGTAGCTCGCGAACGTTCGACTTCCTGCTATTCACTGGGCCGAAGCACGAGGAGTACCTCGACGCATTCCCGGGCGAACTCGGCCGCTCCGTAGACTTCGGCTGGTTCAGCTTCCTGGCGATTCCAATCCGGGTGATGCTGCTCTTCTTCCAAGGGCTGGTCATCAACTGGGGCTTCGCGATCATCCTGCTCACCGTCTCCATCAAGGTGCTGCTCTTCCCTGTGACCCAGAAGGGTTACGAGAGCATGGAGAAGATGAAGAAGGTAGGTCCTCGGATGAAGGAACTGCAGGCCAAGTACGAAAACGACCGAATGAAGCTGGCTGAAGAGCAACAGAAGCTCTTCAAGGAAGAAGGCGTGAACCCGCTCTCGGGATGCCTTCCGATGGTGGCTCAGATGCCCATCTACTTCGCTCTTTACCGAGCGATTTGGGGTTCAGCCGAGCTTTATAACGCACCGTTTGCGCTGTGGATTCATGACCTCTCGCAGGCGGATCCATTCTTCGTTCTGCCCGTCTTGATGGGCATCACGATGCTCATCCAGCAGCGGCTCATGCCGCAGGCTGTCGACAACCCGCAGATGAAGACCGTGAACCGGGTCATGCCCATCATGTTCACAGTCATGATGCTCTTCCTGCCCAGCGGGTTGGTGCTCTACATCTTTGTTAACATGGTGCTCTCGATCTTGCAGATGCTGCACATCCGTAAGAAGTTCGCTACCGACGACGACTCCGCCGAATCAGGCAAGAAATAGAAAGGAGTGCCTCATAGCACTCCCGCGCATCGCTCCCGTACTTGTCGGGCACCGCGCCAACAGCTGCACGACGCAGCAACCCAGAGGAAACGTGACCGATACCGCCGGCCGCCGAATATATGAGCTCGCCAAAGAGCTCGATGTCTCGTCCAAAGTCCTCCGCGAGCAGATCGTGGAGTTCGGCTTTGACTGGGATGTCTCCAACCACATGAAGACGCTGACCGGCGAGCAGATCGACGCCTACAACGCGAAGGTTGCCGGCGACGCTGCGGCACCGAAGCGCATTCACGAGCTCGCCAAGGAGATGGGGATCTCCTCGAAGGATCTCCGCACCCAGATCACCGACTTCGGCTTCGACTGGGACGTCTCCAATCACATGAAGGTGCTCACTTATGAGCAGCAAGGTGAGTTGAGCGACGCCCTCGCCGGAAAGAAGAAGAAGAAGGCTAAGAAGGCGGCGCCCAAAACGGCAGCCGCAAAGAAGGCCGAGCCAAAGAAGGCCGAGCCAAAGAAGGCCGAGCCAAAGAAGGCAGCCACAAAGAAAACTGCATCGACGGACGAAGACGCTCCTAAGAAGGCAGCCCCAAAGAAGGCAGCCCCAAAGAAGGCAGCCCCAAAGAAGGCAGCCACAAAGAAGGCAGCCCCAAAGAAGGCCGCTGCGAAGGACGACGTCGCCCCGAAGAAGGTCGCACCCAAGAAGGCTGCTTCGAAGAAGGCAGCACCTAAGAAGGACGACGCCAAGAAGGGCGACACCGTTAAGGCGGCGCCCAAGAAGGCTGCGCCCAAGAAGGCTGCTGACGATGCTCCGGCCGAGGACAAGCCCAAGCGCACCCGCACCAAGAAAGCCGACGCACCCGCCGCCGATGCACCCGCCGCCGAGACCAAGCCTAGGCGCGAGCGAGACAACCGTCGTCAGGGGCGCGAGGACGTCAAAGACCCCGAGGGGTTCGACCCCGTCTCCGCCGGCATTCCGTATCTCAAGGCCGTGCTCAAGCAGCTCGGGCTTCGCGGTGCGCGAGTCACCGGTACCTATGACGGCCGCCGGATGGAGATGAATATCAAGGGAGGCGGAGCTGTGGAGCTGATCGGCTCCGCCAACGCGGGCGCAAACGGGCGAATGCTCGACGCGCTGCAGTTGCTCGTTTCAAAGGCTGCGTTCGGTGACCTCTCGCGCGCTCGAACAGTCGCCATCGACATCGAGGGATTCCGTGCTGGACGCGTCGACGTACTGAACGGCGCAGGTACACGTATCGCAGACTTCGTGAAGGACACCGGACTCTTCGTTCGGCTTCCGGCGATGAGTAACTTCGATCGTTACGCCTTCCACAAGTCCGCAGGACGAGTTCGCGGCCTAGAGGTTGGCAGCGAAGGATTCGGCGCATTCCGGATGCTCGGCATCTCGCCTCGCCAGCAACGCCCGTCGCGTGACGAGGAAGCTCCGAAGGCGGAGAGAGCAGCTCCAGTGGAGGAAGCTGCGGTAGAGGCAGCTCCCGCTAAGACAGAAGCCGCTGCGTCTAAGGTAGAGGCCGCACCGGCTAAGGCCGCACCGGCTAAGGCCGCACCGGCTAAGGCCGCACCGGCTAAGGCCGCACCGGCTAAGGCCGCACCGGCTAAGGCCGCACCGGCTAAGGCTAAGACTAAGACTAAGGCTAAGGCCGCTCCGGTGGAGACGGCTTCGACAGAGGTGGCTCCCGCGGAGGAGACAGCCTCTAAGACCACTCGCAAGCGGGCTCCTCGGGGCAACGCGCCGGGTGCCAAGGCTCCTCGTGCGAAGGCTCCTCGCGCAAAGACTCCACGGGCCAAGAAGCCAGCACCGGCAGTAGAGGCGGCTCCAGCGGCTCCGGCTGCAGCGGATGCCGCTGAGCCAACCGATCCCAAGCGTCGCCGACGTCGTCGGTCGCCGAAGACCGAAGAGTAGGCATCGTGTCGTCGCTCGCGACGATCGCCGCGATTGCGACTGCGCCTGGTGAGAGCGCTCTCGCCGTGATTCGCATCTCTGGGCCCGGCGCGTTTTCCATCGCGCGCGGGCTTGGTGCGTTGGGCCACGAGGTTCGCACTCACGTAGCTCGAGTTCGCACCTTGAAGGTCGGCACTGACCTGCTCGACCAGGCGCTTGTGTTGCCCTTTGCAGGGCCTCGTAGCTTCACCGGCGAGGATGTGGTCGAGCTGCATGTCCATGGTGGCCGAGTGACGCCGCAGCGAGTCCTGGATGCGGTATTCGCGGGAGGTGCGCTGCCGGCAGAGCCAGGCGAGTTCTCCAGACGCGCGTTGATCAACGGGAAGTTGGACCTGGTGCAAGTCGAGGCGATCGCAGATGTCATTCACGCTCGCAGTGTATCGGCACAACGCTTAGCTCAAGCCCACTTGGCGGGATCACTCTCGGCCGAGATCGACAGGCTCAAGGCAGCACTCTTTCTCGTGGTCACACTGGTAGAGGCCGCGATCGATTTTTCGTCGGAAGAGCACGTCTATTCGATCAGCGCCGAGGAGATCATTGAGGGGGTGCAACCGGTCGTGACGGGGGTCGAGCGACTGCTCTCAACTTACGACGCAGGGAGATTACGCCAAGAGGGGGTGACCGTCGCGCTGATCGGGCGGCCGAACGCCGGCAAGAGCAGCCTTCTGAACCGTTTCCTTCGTGAGGACCGGGCAATCGTGACCGAGATCGCCGGTACGACGCGGGACACGATCCAGGAGACGATCGCGCTTCACGGCGTGCACTATCATCTGATCGATACTGCAGGACTGCGTGAGTCTTCGGACGCGGTGGAAGCGCTTGGAGTCGAGCGCTCGAAGCGGGCGCTCGAGTCCTGCGACATCGCTCTGGTAGTCGTCGCAGCCGACGACGAGGCGGGCCCGGCCGAACTCATCGAGCTGGCTGACAAACGTCCTACGGGCGTCGTGGTGAACAAGGTAGACCTCGATTGCGACCCGAGTTGGGCGGGGGCGCTGGATTGTCGCGTGGCGTGCGTGAGCCTCACAGCGGGAACCGGCCTAGAGGCGCTGGAGCCCTTGCTTGAAGGCTTGGCGCAGGATGCTGGTCTGGGCGCACCGGCTGAGACGATGCTCCTGACGCGAGAGCGTCACCGTGAGTTGCTCCGCAGCGTCCGGGATGACTTGGCACGCGCGATCGACGCTGCTGAGATGGACGTCGGCCATGAGCTGGTGGCGTTCGATTTGAGGGCCGGATTGCAGGGATTGGGCGGTCTGACAGGCTCGATCACTGACGACGACATCCTGAACCGGATATTCGGCGATTTCTGCGTCGGAAAGTAACGGGATTTCAGGCACTTAGAGCACACGAAATGGGGTGACACTGGAATCCTGATGGACTAGAACATTTCTAGACCTTGGAACCTGGGCAAGATCCTGAAAACGCGACGGATCTCCTGCCTGCGAGTCCTCGGAACGAGTTCTTGGCAGCGTGACCGCCAATCGAATCCCGATCGACCGACGAGACAGCGATGAGTGACCAGTACAACGCTAGTGATATCCAGGCCCTTGAGGGTCGTGACGCAGTCCGGAAGCGCCCGGGCATGTACATCGGCGACACGGACGACGGCAGCGGTCTGCATCACCTCGTCTACGAAGTCGTGGACAACTCGATCGACGAGGCGCTGGCAGGTTATTGCGACCTTGTTGAGGTCATTATTCGCCCGAACGGTGCGGTAACGGTCACGGACAACGGCCGTGGCGTGCCAGTCGACATGCACGAGACCGGTCGCTCGGCGGCCGAAGTCATCATGACGGTGCTGCACGCGGGCGGTAAGTTCGACAACAACTCGTACAAGGTGTCTGGCGGCCTGCACGGCGTTGGCGTGTCCTGCGTGAACTTTCTCTCGAAGGAGCTCACGCTGCGCGTTCGACGCGACGGCAAGCTCCACGAGTGCGTCTTCATCCGAGGCGAGGCGCGCGAGCCGCTGAAGGTGATCGCCGAGGGGATCGAGGGCACCGGAACGTCGGTCACGTTCCTCCCCGACGACGAGATTTTCACGTTCACGGAGTTCAGCTACGACATACTCAAGCGTCGTCTGAAGGAGCTCGCCTACCTGAACGCGGGTGTGAAGATTCGCTTGTCGGACGAGCGCGACGATAGCAGCGAACTCTTCTGCTACGAAGGCGGCATCACGGAGTACGTGCGCCACCTGACTCGGGGCAAGACGCTTCTTCACCCGGACCCGATCACGATGTTCGACGAGCGCGATGACGACGGCGTCACCGTCGAAGTGTCGATGCAGTGGACCGACGGAGCGCGCGAAGACATCACCTGCTTCACGAACAACATCCGGAATCGTGATGGCGGCTCGCACATGGCGGGCTTCCGCTCGGCGATGACGCGAACGATGAACACCTACGCGTCCAGCCACAAGCTCACGCGGAAGGAGAAAGTCGACGTCACTGGCGACGACATCCGCGAAGGCCTCGTTGGGATCGTCTCGATCAAGATGCCGGACCCCAAGTTCTCATCGCAGACGAAGGACAAACTAGTCTCTAGTGAGATCAAGGGCTCCGTCGAGGGCTCAGTCACCGAGAAGCTACGCGAGTTCTTGGACGAGAACCCCGGCGTCGGCACAGCCGTAGTCGACAAGATGTTGCTTGCTGCGCGTGCCCGCGAGGCTGCAAAGAAGGCGCGTGAGCTCGTCAAACGACGTGGAGTACTCGACAGCAGCGCCCTGCCCGGCAAGCTCGCCGACTGCCAGGAAAAGGACCCAGCCAAGTCCGAAATCTTCATCGTCGAGGGCGATTCCGCCGGCGGCTCTGCGAAGCAAGGCCGCGACCGTAAGAACCAGGCGATTCTTCCGCTTCGCGGAAAGATCCTGAATGTCGAGAAAGCGAACCTTCGCAAGCAGCTCGACAACCTGGAGATCATGACGCTCATCGCAGCGTTGGGCACCGGAATCGGCACCCCAAATCATGAAGACGGCTTCAACTTGGAGAAGCTGCGCTACCACAAGGTCATCATCATGACTGACGCTGATGTGGACGGTTCCCACATTCGCACGCTCATGCTGACGTTCTTCTTCCGTCAGATGTACCCGCTCATCGAAGCAGGCCACCTCTACATCGCGCAGCCGCCACTCTACAAAGTCAGCCGCAAGAGCCGGCAGCAGTATCTGCAGGACGAGTCGGAGTTCGAGGACTTCATGGTCTCCGGCGGCGTAAAGGGTGCCCGTCTGCGCAACGCAGGCTCCGAGACCACCCTCATCGAGGGCGACGAGCTGAAGGCGCTGACCTTCCAGTTCATGAAGTACGACAAGACCGTCGAGCGCCTTGGCCGCCGAGGCCTCGACACTCGTGTCGTCGACGCGATCGTTGTTCGCTCGGGACTCACCGACGAAGACTTCCTGACCGAGGAAGCGCTGCGCGCGAAGATGGATGCCGTCGCAACCCATCTCGACGAGTCGATCGCCGATACCAAGTTCAAGTCTCCAGAACTAAAGCACGACGAAGACACCGGAGCGTGGTCGGCGCATTGGCGCACCCGCTACATGGGCAGCCTTCGCCGCACGGTGATTTCGCGCGAGTTCTTCAACTCTCGCGACGTGGTTGAGCTCCGAACGGGACACGTTCGCTGGCAAGAGGTCACCGCGAATCCAATCGAGGTCGTCTTCGGAAGTAAGGACCCGGTGCCTTTGACCACAAAGCAGGACTTCGCCGACGCGATCATGAACGAGGGACGTCAGGGCCTGAAGATTCAGCGTTACAAGGGTCTAGGTGAGATGAACCCGGAGCAGCTCTGGGAGACCACGATGGACCACACCAAGCGCACGCTGCGCCTGGTGACGCTCGGTGACCTGGTGGAGGCCGAGAGCGCTTTCTCCGTTCTCATGGGCGACGACGTCGAGTCTCGCCGCGAGTTCATCGAAAAGAACGCCCTCAACGTGTCCAACCTCGACATCTAAGCAGGGCGTGGCACCATGTGCCGCCCCCGCACTGGCGACCACGCCGGTGCGACCAGATGTGCACACCGGCGCGGTGAAATGTTCTGGCTCGTACGGTAGAATTTTTTGGCTGGCGTAAGGTCTGTTCGATGTAATTCGGGACGAGTGGGCGTCGTGCGGCGCAGGCCGGATGCCTACAAACTGGCCGTTGCGTCGCGTTTACGGCGTTTAGGGAGTGAGACGTTCGACGCGTCGCGGGCCGGCTCGCGGTGTGCCGCCGCAACACCCATGCTTCCGTGGTCCGTGGTCCGTGGTCCGTGTGGCTGTGTTTGCACCGATTTTTGCCCCGTAAATGGCAAAAGGCCGGGTTCGCACGAGTGACATTTTGGCGCTGTATTCCTGGTGTTTGTCTGCGTTTTCCGGCACCGAAAACAACACACAGTCCACAACAGAATCACGACCTGACACTACCCGACAATTCGTTGTCTGAACGGCGTTGTCGATGCAGCACGGGACCAACTTCACGGACAGCCGACGCTGAGGAGAGAGCCGCGCCCTCTGTAAGGACCGCTCCCCGGCCGAGTCAGCACTGACGAGACGGCGGGTTCTGACTCAACGGCCACGAGGGGCTCTCCTCGGGGGCGACCAACAACCGCCACGACGGAGGCAACGGACCCGCACCCCGTGGGTTCTGCCATTGGATACGAGTAACCGTCCGATTGCTCGAGGACGCCAGCGGGCGGGAAACGCCGGCCCACTGAGAACTCGGAACCCATCGTAGCCTGGCGGCTAACACCACCTGAAATTCCTCTAAGTACCCGAGCCGCTCAGGCTCCACGTGGGTCGCGAACACGTCTCGATCCAGGGGATGTCCAGCGACTAGTGCGAGCGCCGAAGCTCCGTTTTCGCGGCTTCGTACGCCTCTTCGTTCAGAGCACCCGTCTGCCGAAGGTGCTCAAGATACGCGAGCCGCTGAGCGTAGTCTCCGCTGGGAGGAGTGGGCGCTGCTCCCGCCGGGGCGACAGGCGCAGGAACGTACGCACCGGCCGGACCATTTTGCGCCGGTGGCTGGCCGTACTGCGCCGCTGGCGCTGGTGGCTGACCATACGCACCGGGCGGCTGCCCATGGGCAGGGGGCGCCTGACCGTAGGCAGGAGGCGCACCGTATCCTGCCGGCGGCGGAGCCTGCCCGTACGGCTGCTGGTAGCCCGGCTGCGGGTAGCCAGGCTGCGGGTGGCCCGGCTGCGGATGTTGCGGGGCACCGTACATCCCATGCATCTGCGGATAGCCAGCTGCAGGGTTCAGCAAGTGCCGATTGAACCGCTGGTGGAACTCTTGGTCGCTCATCAACGCCAAGTGCAGCATATCCGCGATCGCGATGAGCCCGGGGATGAAGGTCCAACAGAAGAGAAGATACGCAACACCCTGCCCAGGCTTGTCCAAGTAGAACTTGTGGCCACCCACTCCACCGAGGAAGAAGGCGAGAAGGAGAGCGTTGGTCTTTGTCTTCATGCGGAGCGAGTCTGGGTCCGAGTTCGCGTCAACGATACCATTCTTCGGCGTACGGTAACATTGGGCATGATCCGACTCAGGATCGAGGCGACCGCCGTCCAGCAAGCTGGCTCCTGAGCTATGCAGACTCATGATGGCCGAGCGACCCGTCGGATCCTCGGCCACCACCTGCCCTTTGCCCCCTTCAGCCCTGACCGAACAACCGGCCGATCGAACTACCCACTCGATGAGCCAGCCGAACCAGCCGAACCAGCCGAACCAGCCGAACCAGCCGAACCAGCCGAACCAGCCGAACCAGCCGAACCAGCCGAACCAGCCGAACCAGCCGAACCAGCCGAACCAGCCGAACCAGCCAAACCTCCGAGCCGCTGACCCGGTGAACCGCCTACTCATCGAGCCAACGTCGGAACCCTGAGCCACCCACAGTGTCAAATCAGACCGATGGCCGAGCCCCTGCGTTAGCTCCACGGTCTACCCAAAGCCCACGTCGCCGATGCGCCTCCTCGTTGCCCTCACCACGACTCTCCTCCTTGCGTTCAGCGGCACCGCCGCGGCACAGGAACTCGACCCACTTGTTACCGGCGATCTACGAGGTGGAATCAGACTGCTCGAGGCCGCCGTCCGTGAGACTGATACTACCGAAGAGGCGTCCCATCTTAGGTATCTCATCGGGCGATCCCACCAGCAGGGCGGCGACTGTCGCGCCGCGATCGCGGCGTTCGACCAACTCGAGGGAGATGCCGAGAGAGGGGATCTGTGGGTCTCACGAGCGCGGTTCGGACGGAGTGAGTGTTTGGCGCGTATGGAACAACCGGGGCTCGCGCTCTCGGCCTTCTTCGAGGAGGCCGAACGGCTGATCGACCCCACACGACGTCAGGCCCTGGCCGCGGAGCTCATGGACTTCGCACGTGAAGACATGACGCCCGACGACGACGATGTCGTTCCCAACGCTTACCGTGCACAGCAGATCTTCGGCGTTGTTTTGACGCTAGACCCAGACGGGGATTTTGCCGACGAAGCCGAACATCACCGTGCGCGACTCAGCAACGACGTCACGACGCTCCAGGCGCGGCTCTCCCGCGATCCGACCGGTGAGTGGTCTTGCAGAGACCACGCCGCACTCGCGTTCGCCGCCCAGTCCGTAGGTTGGGGGGCCGTCCCAGCGCAGGTGCACTGGTATGTTGCGACGGAATGTTCGGGCACCGAGGCTCGCCGCGCCGCCCGCGCGATCGCTGACCTAGAGTACAGCGCACGCTCCATTCACGCGCTGGATGCGGTCATTCCAAACATTGCCGACGTCGACGTCGCTCAGCCGATGCGTCGCCGTTTGGTCCAACAGCTGATTCAGATCGGTGAAATCGAGCGGGCTCGAATCGAACTGAACGCAGCGATCGAGACCAGCTCGGGGCGTGATCTGGATGCAGTATTGTTGCTCGCGGCAGCGTTCGTTTCAACCGGCCACTTCGACGACGCCCGCGAACTCTGGACAGTAGGAGAGTCGCTCACCACGCGCTCCTCAATCCGCGATCGCATAGCGGCCGAGTGGACAGCTACACGACGCTCCGAAGCCGAGGAGGCGCGCCGGGCCGGAGAACTGGCCGGGGCCATCGCCTACCTTGGCCTCCTCGAAGAAGAGGTCCCTCGCGAGCAGGCTGCAGCTCGTGAGCTGACCGGCCGACTCTTGGCAGAAGCGGGGCGCGCCGAAGAGGCGATCTCTGTCTTGATGACGGCCGAGACGAACACCGCAGCGCGCGCGGCGGTCGAGGTCCTCGAACTTGAGGGGCGTATGGGCGAGGCGCTACTTATCAGGCAAGAATTCGGGCTCGGGCTTCCGACAGAGACTCTCGAGGTCGCTGCTCTACGCACGTTTCAGACCACCGAAGCCCCCGAGCTTCTCGTCCGGACGACCGGCTTGAACGAGGTCGAATTGCGCTTCCACGCCATCGACGTAGAAGACCACCTCCGGTCGATCGGGACTCTAGCCGGCATTGGAAACCTCGACGTCGACTTGATCGCTCCAGAATCTACACGAGTCGTGGAGTTGAATGCGACGACGGACACGGGAGAGGGTGCCGCGGCTACCTATGGCCCGGTACCACTTGGCCGCCTCGAATCCGGCGTGCACGCGGTCGAGGTTGTCGGTGAGGCCCAGCAAGCGTCGGCGCTCGTTCGTGTTTCCGACCTCGACCTCACTGTGCGCCTTGTCGCTGGCGACTTCGCCGTGCTCGTTGTGAACACTCGAACGGGGCGGGTCGTGCGCGGCGCAGATATCGTCGTTACCGACGGCTCACAGGTCGTCGACGAGGGCAGGACGGACGCCAACGGACTGTACCGCGGCCACAACACATCTTCATCGCTGGAGGTACTCGCTGTGTCGGCGGAAGGCTCCGCTTGGGCCACGGTGCTCGCTGGAGGCGGCGACGCTGTCTCCCTCCGTAATCTGGAGGATACGCGCCGACCCGTGCGCGCTCGGCTCGACCGAAGCGAGGCGACGCCCGGTGAGACCGTCCGTGTCTACGCCACCATCGCCCAGGGCGAGTTGCCGCGCGTGCTTCCATCCGAGGAGGTCGCCGTACAGTTCCGTATAGGAGGAGAAGTCCTCGACGAGTGGTCCGCTAGGCTGGAGTTTGGTGTCCTAGATACCGAGTACACGCTCGCTGACGACCTGCCATCAGGGAGCTACTCGTTCGTCTTCGAAGGCCAGTTCCTACCCCTGACTGTTGGACGCCAGTCGCCGCACGTCGGTGTCTCGCGTTTGCAGCAGCTTCGACCGGTCGCACCAGGAGAAGATGCGCCATTTCGAATCACACGATACGGAGTCGCAGGCGAGCCCGTGGTGGGAGCACCTGTATTCGGGAACCTGGATGACGGGCAGGGAGTACGGCTGCTCGGACATACCGACGAGAATGGTGCTCTAGACTTCGTCGCCCCAACCAGCGACCTCCGCCGTGTCCAGTCCATCTCGGCCTCGGACCGCTACGCCCGAATCGAGCTGACCCCTGCCGCAGGACTTCTGAACGTATCTCTCGATGAGCCCGAAGCGGGTGTTCCAGCGACCCTCGAAATCAGCTGGCCAGACGCGTCGGCCTCGACCGCCTCTGTACGCATCCTGCGAAACCCGAACGGGCTAGACGACACGCCGGCACTTTCGCGCGTTGCCCCGCTCATCGGGAATCCGGCCCATCGTTTGGTCTTCACCGAAACTCTGCAGCTCAACTCCGAGGACGGATCGATCCAGCTCCCCGGCCTCTCTGCAGGCTCTTACACACTCACCGTCGAGATAGTGGACGATGGACATCAGTTTGCCTCGCGAGTTCAAAGATTCGTCGTCCGGGAGCCCGGAGTGCGACCGCGGCTCGTAGGGCTGGAGAACGACCGGGTCGCTCCCCTCTCAACACACGAACTTGAGGTATCAGCAGACTCAACGCTGCCAATGCTCGCCACCCTCGAAGGCGTCGGGATCTTGGACGCGCGCGCGCTCAGAGCTGACGAACGTTGGCCCGTAGAGCTGCCACCCGAGTTGACCGGCGAGGGAGCGGTTGCACTGAGTCACGTGGGAGAGTCGAGCATTCGGATTCCCACCCATACCATGCCGTTTACCGTCGTCCGCGACCTTGAGGTCGAACTCTCCGCAGGGCCCGAATTGCGCATGGTGAGCGTGGCTGTCATGGATAGCGCCGGGAACCCGGTCGCCGCCGACGTCTTCGTATCTGTTCAACCAACACTCTTTGAGCCCACGAATAGTTCCGTAGGATTCTTCGCACGAACGATTGCCCGCCTCCCCGGTACTAGCGCGTCCTCGGCACCATGGACCCATCGTGGCCAAACGTCCGCGATCGACCTCGATGTGCTGGCTTGGCAACAGGAGCAGTATTTCGAGACCATGGCCGGCGCGCCATACGAGCTCGCCGACACCGAGATGCCGCGCGACTCACGCGTCTCCGCTGACGGATTCGGTCGCGGGGCGGGTGGCCTGGGAGCGATCGGCTACGGCCAATCTGCGAGCGGGATCGTCAACACCTCGGTCAGTCTCGCAGTGGGACCTCAGCTCGCCGGCTTCGTATCGCCGCGACGTGCACCAGCCGCCTGGTCGATGACCCGAACCGATGCCAATGGTCGTGCAACTGTCGACGTAGACCACGAAGCGCTGTCGCGCGGCTGGTACACGATCAGCGCGACGGTCATCGAGTCAGCTGCAATTCCGCGAACCGACACACGCGCCGTTCTCGGCGACGCCTTCGAGACCACCGGCGTGTGGGTCAACCGAGACTCTGCGCCGGACGCGGTCGCCCCACGTGGAGCGATCGGCGCGACTCGAGTTTTCACCCGTATCTTGGCACCCGGCGAGGCGTTGGAGCTGGAGACCGCTGGAGCCTCGTCTGCGTCTGTCCGAGTCTCGGCTCCCGGAGTTTCCGAGGTGATCCGTACCCTGCTGACTCCAGATGGAGTCGCGAACGGCGACGGCGCGTTCTGGCGAGAGCAGACACAAGTCTACGCGAGCCTCGCATTGGCCTCACCAGACTCGGAGACCCGCCGACGTCGATGGATTGCGGCGCGCGGCGCGGCCTTAAACGGCAGTGGGACTCCAGCGCGCTTCCAGTCGACGAATACGCTACTCAGTCGCCTTGAGACCCTTGCGGAGGACCAAGTAGCAGCCCGCGCCCGGACGATTCTCGCCATCGCCAGGCAGACGCCGGCCAACAGCCAAGCGCAAGCCGCCCTCATGCATCTGGGTCGGTCAGCCGCGGTGCAGAACCCGGACGCAGTGGGTGCCTTTGCACTAGCGTCTCTCCTAATGGTTCCTGACTTCGACATTTCGACCCTCGTTGAAGTATTGGAATATTCATCCGCCGATGGAGATGTGGAAACTCGGGCGCTCTCGCTCGAAGCGCTCGCCCTCTCCGGCCGTCAGACCGGAGTGGACGCAGCGGCGCTTTTGGCCACCATCGCCAGCGGCACCGAGATGCGCAGAGCGCGGGGATCGGAAGGCGCAATTGGCTCACTACTGCGCGCGCTCATCCATCAGAACGACGCCCGACTTGTGGCCGATGGATCTGTATCTGTCGGAATTGGTTCACTGGGCGAGTGGGACCAAGCCCCTGATAGTACTACTTCTTTCTCAATCTCATCTTCAGACGACCGTTTGATACTCAGAGCAACGGACCGACCCGTGGCCGTACGCGTCGAGATCGGAGACGTGCATGATCCCGGGAGCTTGGACCTCACCCTAGAGGCCGTCCGCCACGGTCCCTGGTTCGAGGGAACTGAGATTCTGCCAGTAGATGTATCGGAGGTGGATACTGCTCGTGATGCCACCGTCGGCCGGCAACTAGTGATTCGTGGCCGGATCTCGGGCGCATCCAACCGCAGCATCTCTCTTTCTGCATTCGCGCCGCCCGGTACTCAGCTCGTACCGGGAAGCGTCACCGGACTCTCTGAGGTCTGGACCGAAGGGCGCGAGATCTTTCTCCGTGGCACAGCCGGGCGTGAGTTCTCGTTCCGTGTTCAGGTCGTCGGGCCCGCTGAAAACGACACCAACTGGGAGCCTGCGGTGTTGACGTCAATAGACGGAGCCGTGCTAGCGGTCGTGAATCCAGGAACGCTCAGCATCCGTTCGGCCGCCGTTGAGAATACTCTGCGACTGGCACGTCAACCCGTGCTCCAAACAGGCCAAGATCTCATCCAAGACGAGCGGCTCTCCTTGGGCGTTGCTTTGGAAGCGACCGCCGCAACGGCGAGCGTGTTGGCCGATGAGCGTGCGCGCCAGGCGATGGAGCTGCTTCTTCCCTTGCTACAGTCCGCCGACCTGAATCAGAGCCAAGTTCAAGCAACAGGCGCTGCCTCGTTCCGAGCTGCCTTGGCGCTGGAAGACGACGAAGCCATTCGCTCGCTCTTCGGGGTGCTGGAGTCTCGTGCTCCTCGCGCCCCCATCTCTGAGAGCGAGCTGTTGCAGGTCGCGCGGACGTTCAGTCGCGCTGGAGACCTCGAGTACGCGAGACGTGCTTGGAACGCGGTCTTGAACCTTCGGTTCCTGGCTGAGGTTGGTGCGGGCGAACAGTTGGTTGACCTAGGTATGCCCGCGGAGGGTCTGCGCCTCGTGCACGACCTCACCACGGCCTACCCGGACATCCCATCCGTAACAGAGTCTGTGTTCAATCTTCCTCAGATGCTCGTTCGCCAGGCGGAGGCCCAGCCAGACAACCCCGAGGGTCGCTTCACCGGCCGACGGTTCCGACGAACCGCTGACCGCTGGCTCTCCGAGTACCTCATTCGCTACGGAGACGAAGAACGCGCCTCACAGGCCGCGCTCCAGCAGATGCACATCGCGAGCGAGCTCGAGGAGTGGGGACGACTCATCACGCTCGGACCCGCATTCCGGCGTATGTACGACGATTCAAACTTGGCAGATTCGTTCGACTTCATGACCGCCTACGGGCATCAACGTGAAGGGGACTACGCGAGCGCCCGTCGGCTGTACGAGCGTATCGCCGAGGAGATGTATGGAACACAATGGTCGAGTGACCGGGACCGAGCCCGACTCGCGCTCGCTCAAATCGCGCATGCCGAGGGCGATCTCGGGGCGGCGATTGAGTCTTATCGAGCTGCGGGGAACGGGTTCCCCGATGCGAGAGCGGCGCTCACCGTCTTGGAGTCTGCTGAGCTTCGAGTTCCCGCCGTGGTGGATGCCGCAACGGGGCGGGGCCTGACGATTCCTATCCGAGTGCGCGCGGTCGATAGCGTTGAGGTCTGGGCGTATGCAGTGGATCTTGAGCGACTCTTCCTACGTGAAAACCAAGTTCGTGCGGTTGAGAACATCCTCCTCTCGGGCATCCCCCCAATCGTGGAAGAGTCCTTCGACCTTCCCATGAACTTTGGGGCGTTGGCCGAACACGAGATCAGTCTCCCCCTCAGAGAGGCAGGCGCCTACTTGGTTCTCGTACGATCGGAGACCACGCTCGCGAGCACACTAGCGATAGTCTCAGACCTTCAGTTGGACATCGTAGAAGACCCGAGAGCGAACGCGCTGCACATCGGGGTGACTGACCGAAATGGACAGCCGCTGGAGGGCGCGACCGTTCGTGTCGCCTACCCAGGGGGAACACCGATGACCGCCGAGACCGACCTCCGTGGCCTCGTCGCCCACAACGGTTTCAACGCTACGGCTCACGTCCTCGCGCGCGCTGGCGAGCAGTACGCCGTCTATCGCGGGGGCGAGGACTCCGGCTTCGACGCTCCCAGTCAGATCAACACGGGTTGGGGCCACGCTCCTGCCCCGGCCAGCCTCATGGAGGGGCAGCAGATGCGCATGCAAGAGGTGCAGGAGTCGAACATTATTGAGTACGAGCAAAACGTCTTCCGAAACCGACGGTCCATCAGCAACTTCGACCTAGAGTAGTCCGGGGCCGGGCGGGGCGGTGCTCATCAGCGGCGTGGTGATGAAGCGGCGTGGTGATGAAGCGGCGTGGTGATGATGAAGCGGCGTGGTGATGGAGCGGCGATGGAGCGGCGATGGAACCGTTGCGCCGCCGTGTTTGACCACGATGCACGGTGAGCGCTCGTGCCGCTCACGGCGCGGAAGCCCCGGCGCTACAACGTAGGGGCACCGTGAGAGAAGCGAGTCGTGCGCCGGCGGACGGGATTCGCTTCGCTCATGCCGTCCCGACTTCGTGGTGCGTGTGGGAGAAGACGGCGAGGGAGATGGCGGGCGTGGGGCCGGCGGGTCGGGCTGCGCCCTATCCCATTGCCTTCAGTAACTCGTCGGGTGTGGCGCCGTTTTCTTCGGCCATCAGTCGCACGGCTTCGTCGATTATCGCTGCGACTTCGTCGGTAATCACGCCATCCGTCGCGGCCTGGGCTTGCAGGTCAGTCCACATCGCCTCGGCGGCCAAACGTAGAGGCGCGAGTGTGTGGTGTCTCCATCGAGTTATCGAAGCGGATTGTTTGTCCGACAATCCAGGAAGTGACGCTGTTCCCGTCCACTGCTGGCCCGAGGAGGATGTCCGTGGTGTTGGTTTTTCCTGAACGAACTGACCAGAATCTTCGGCCCACTCCTTGAAGAGCTTCTTGACCAGTCGGGTGCAATGCTGGAGCGACCGCGGCGCGTCGCGCTTCTTCTCAAACGTGAGGTCGATGCCTTCGATGACGATGTCCAACGGGATCCCTTCGTCTTCCCATCCGAGGAGGAGCCCTTCGTCTGCGGAGGACACAGCACAACCTTTGCCGCGGAGCAGAACGAAGTGTTCCACGATTGCGTGCGCGTAATCCAATTCAGCTCGCGGGCAGTTCGAAGACCACGCGGACGCGGTCTTGAAGTTTGAGTGTACCGCCGAGTGCGCGGTAGGGTTTGATGCCCCAGCGGCTCGGCTGAATCTCGATTTCACCGGTAATGTTGTCACCTCTGCGGCGCATGGCGACTTCGAGCTGCTGCTTCTTGCCCACCAATTCCAGCTCGCCACGAGCGACCAGGGCGAGACCTTCCTGCGTGACGATGCCGGTGAAATTCACCTTCCCGAACTGCGAGGTGCGCAGGACCTCACCCGCCATGATGCTGCGGATCTTGGACTTGTCTTTGTCGGACAGCCCACGCTCGTTGAGCTTGCCGTTCTTCATGGCGCCGTCGACCGTAATGGACTCGGGCATGAAGAATCCGGTGACGTTTGCGCCATCAACCTGCACGCGAAAACGCTTAACGGTTAGGCGCAGATCGTGGGCAATGGCGGAGAGCACGCCTTCTTTGTAGGTGAAGAGGTGTACTGTGCCTTTAGTGATCCGAATCAAAGTTCGTCGTCGGTGTCTGGGTCGAACGGCAGGTCTAGAAGACCGTCTGCTTCTGCCAGAGCACCGTCTAAGTCGTCTAGCGGGTCAGTCGAGGGGGGCGAGGAGCTGCTGGGCGATACGAAGTCGCCGAGAGCCTGCTCCGCTTCTTCCAAGGGGCTTGGCTCGTAGAGGAGTGCATCGGGCACCGAACCGTCGAGTTCCTCGCGCACGCGGAGCTTGGCGAACCTAGGATCGATCGCGGCGAACTTGGGGTCGACGCCCATCTTCGCGAATTCGCTGGCAGTGTGTTCGGCACGGGCTTGCGCCGCTTTGAACTCGGCCTCGTTCGGGATGACTTTCTCGGCTCGGAGCTTCTCCAGCTCAGTCTCAATCTCGATGAGCCTAGCCGTGACCTTTCGGAACTCCTCTTGATAGGATTTCGCTAGGGTGGTGGCTTCTTGAGCAAGCTCGAGCTTCCCTTGTTCCACCGCGAACTTGGCCCGCTTGAACCACTTTTCAAGCTCCTTCTTGGCCTCTTTTCGCTCGCGAACTGTAGTCTTCTTCTGGCCCAACCAGTGGGCGAGTTCATGAACCCGGTTGTCCATATCGCTACTTCTCGTCTGGTTGTTGCTCAGCCAGGAGGCGATAGAGTTCCTCGCGGGTTGATTCATCCCCGACGGTCAGCTCCGCGGTCTCCTCGACCTCCTCGGCCTCTGCGGGGGCACTCACCGCTGCTAGGGAGGTCTCTACGCGAGCGGACTCACCGGATGCCGTTTCCGAGTCAGCGGAGTTCTTTACCCGCGCTGGTTTCCCTTTGTTGCCCGCGGTTTCCTCGATGGCGGCGATCTCCTCATCCGTCAAAACCCCGTCGGAGAGCATGGACTGGATGTCCCGGATTAGCAGCTTGACCGCGTTCGGATTCGACACCTTGTGGAACTGCACCTCTACGCCGCTGCCGGCGGAAGACGAGAAGGTCACACATCCCATCCGCAGTAGCCGATCGAAGAACGACTGCTTGACCACGATGTTGCGGATGTCCTGAATACGAATCTCGGACGAGACCTTACTGAAGAGGCCCTCCTCCTGAACCACCGAGTCGAGCGTCACGCGATAGCGGGTCATGAATCGAGCCTTGAACTTCGCCCAGACAGGCAGAAGCAGGAACATCCCGCACACCACGCCGATATAGCGCCAGTCAAAGGCGTGCTCGGAACCCGATGTCTCCAGCTGATCGTTGGCGAAGAACGTGCCCGACACGATCAGCCCAATCGCGATAAGCGGGGGGATGATCAGTCCGGGCTCACTGCGGGCCACAGTGTGCAGAGTTCGTACGATTTGCGTGTCGTTCTTCTTCGCCATGTCGACCATTCTACTGGGTTGCGCCCAACCTCGCCACCGCGTGGGTGAGGGCAAGGCCTGGCAACGCAAACGATCGATCCAGGGACCTATTCTAATCGAAGGGCCGAGCCCTCAACGAGGGTCAGACGTAGACGATGATTGGCATGATGTACGGCTTGCGGCGGGTCTGCTTGCGGAACATCCGTAGGACGCCCACTCGCACTGCTTCTGCCGCACGATCGCCGTTCATCCGCGCCGACGCGCTGAGGTCGTAGAAGGCATCCTCGGTTGCATCGAGAATGTCCTCGATCAGGCCGCCCGCGTAGGCTGCATCGAAGAGACCGTGGTTCTCGATTTCAGGTGCCTGTTCGAGATCGCCGCTGGCGCTATCGACGACCAAGATGATGACACCAAGTCCTCGAGAAGCGAGGCGCTTCCTAGCTCTTACGGCGTCGCCACGCAGGGTCCCAAATGCCGTACCTGACACGCAGATTTGCTGCGGGTTGAACGTATCAACGACTCGGCACTTCTTCGGACCGATCTCCAGCACATGGCCGTTATCGAGCACGTGGGAGTCGCGGGTGATTCCCAACTCTGCCGCGAGCGCGGCGTGGGCGACCAAGTATCGATGGTCGCCGTGCACGGGGATGAATGACTTGGGCCGAACAAGCTCCAGCATGCGCGCCTGCTCGTCGCGGCAGGCGTGGCCTGAGCAATGTACAGGACCACTATCGATCACCGTCGCTCCGCGTCGGATGATCTGGTCCTTCAGGCGGGCGATGCCGGACTCATTGCCGGGAATCGAGCGTGCACTGAAGACGACTGTGTCGCCGGCGGTCAGCTGGTAGCCAGCGAGCGAATCAAACGCCATGCGGCCCAGCGCCGCGCGAGGCTGCGCTTGGCTGCCGGTGCAGGCGATGATGAGCTGATCCTCGGGAACAGAGTGAGCTGCATCCTCGTCAATCCACACATCTGCGGCGACTTTAAGTAGTCCTAGATCACGACCGATCTGAACGTTTCGCTGCAGGCTTCGGCCGAGCAAAAGCAAGCGGCGGCCAGTCAGCGCGGCAACCTCAAGCAGCGCTTGGATGCGGAACAGGTTCGTCGAGAACATCGTGACGAACACTCGACCGCGAGCCGCTCGAGTGACCTCTTCTAGCCCAACACGAACAGCCGACTCGGAGACCGTACTGCCAGCGCGCAGGATGTTCGTCGAGTCCGAGAAGAGTGCGCGAACGCCGGCATCTCCGAGTGACTTGAACTTGGGAAGATCGATCGGCTGTTCGTTGAACGGCGCTTCGTCGATCTTGAAGTCAGCGGTGTGAACCAGCACGCCAACGTCGGTGTGCAGCGCGACGGCCAGACAGTCCGGGATACTGTGGGTCGTGTGAACAAACTCGGCCTCGAAAGGCCCGATCTTCACTCGATCTCCTGCCTTAATGACCCGGATGTCGACCTCGTTCTCCTCGAATCCTGCTTCGGCAAGTTGGTGCTTGACCAGGCCGGCTGCAAAACGAGGCAGGAACACGGGGACGTCGATCAGGTGCATCAACTCAGGCAGCGCACCAATGTGGTCCATGTGCCCGTGCGTGATGATGATCGCCGTGATGTTCTTGGACCGCTTCATGAGCAGTGCGAAGTCCGGGATCAACTTGTCGACGCCGATGAGCTCGTCATCGGGGAAGTTCACACCGCAATCGAGCATGACCTGCTGGCCGTCTTGTTCGAAGACGGCGCAGTTCATTCCAACTTCGCCTAGGCCACCGAGAGAAAAATAACGTACGCTCAAGTGTACTTCCGGGATTGGTCTGCTGCGTTGACTGCTTCAGTAAAACGACCCTTCATGCGGTAGCTACGCAGGTAGCCGCCCTCGCGGAGTTTCTCGAGCCGTTCCGCACGAGCGGCGGCGGCGTTGAAGAGCTCGCCGTGAGTGCTGCGGATTTCCGCCTCAACGTGGGCAGGGCTGTCGATGAACGAGTCTTTGTAGGACTCGCAAATCGCGCACTCCATCATAGGCTGGCCGCCCTCGAGGATGAATCCACAGGACGTGCAACACCAAAGAATGGAGTGCATGTAGGTATCGGCTTTCATTGCGCAAAGAGGGGCATATTGATGCGGGAGGCTCTATCGCGGGCAGAGCGGCGGTTCAAGAGGCGATTAGCGGCGGGGACATTGAGCCTACGAGCGGACACGCGTTTCGCGTACGCAGGTCCAACAACGCAGCACGCTATGTGCGGCCGAAACGCGCAACATGCCGATGCTCCACTCGGAGCTAGCCGACCGCTGAGGCAGAAAACATCTCCCTCTCGGCGGCACGGGATGCTCGGTTCGATACGCTCCATAGCCCTGTGGGACCGAACCGCCGCAGTGACCTACGCCAGCTCCTTCCGCAGGAACGCGAGCACGTGATCTGTAATCTCCGGAGGCGTCTCACGTACGAGTTCCTTTCGGCAGAGCTCGGAGGTGGTCCGGTATTGCGCGGTGAACGCCACACATTCGGGGCACATCTCGAAGTGCTGGTCCATGGCGCCCGACATCCTGTCGTCAAGCTCACCGTCCAGATAGTCCAACAGGAGCTCGACCACGCGGTGGCAAGAGATCATGTCGTTTGTGGAGGTGAGTGGCATAGCGTCTAGCGTTGGATGTACTTTTTCAGAAAAAGGCCAACCTTGTCCCAGGCCTCGTCGGTAATCTGTGAGGGCTGAGTCATCACAGCGTACTGCAAAGCGTTGTGCGCCGTCGACGTCTCTTCGTGGCCGAGAGGCACTTTTTCGATCACGAGCCGCAGGGCCGCTTTCACGTTCGCGACGTTGGCCTTCACGTTCTCGAGGACTGAGGACACGTTGACGTGATCCTCCTCGAACCAGACGTCATAATCGGTCGCCAAGCAGATGGATGCGTAGGCCATCTCTGCCTCGCGAGCCAACTTGGCTTCCGGCAAGGCCGTCATTCCGATGAGGCTTGCGCCCCACGACCTGTGCAGATTGGATTCTGCTTGCGTGCTGAAGAGTGGCCCTTCCATACAGACGTAGGTGCCACCGTCATGCACCGTCACGCCCTGCTCCTGGCAGGCTTCGAGAAGCACTGCGCGCAGGACCGGGTCGAAGGGGAAGGAGAAACCTACGTGAACGGCGAGGTCGTCGAAGAGCGTGTTCACCCGTGATCGCGTTCGGTCGATAACCTGGTCGGGAATGACGAAGTGGCGCGGCTCGATCTCTTCCTTCAGCGACCCAACGGCGGAGACCGTCGTCAGCCAGAACACGCCCAGCGACTTCAACGCCCAGATGTTCGCGCGGACCGGGATCTGCGTCGGATTGTGCACGTGCCCACGGCCGTGGCGGGGCAGAAAGGCTACCTTTCGATCACCGAGCTGGCCGATGATGATCTTGTCGGACGGCTTGCCGAACGGTGTATCAATCTCGACCTCGTCGATGATCTCAACTCCGTCGATCTCGTAGAGGCCACTGCCTCCGATAATGCCAATTCGAACGTCGTGCATGATAAGCGTAGTGCGGGGTTGAAGCGTCCGCGGCTTCTCAGATGCTGGACGGCTTGGGACGATGCAGAATATTCCTCGGTCGCGATAACACCCGAGAGCGCGTCGGGGCAATCGGGACCAGCCGTTGCAGCCCACGAGCCACGGCGGTAGACGATTCAAGTGGCGAATCATAACGACATTTGGGCCGAACTCGAGCGACACCGCGGGACGTCTTCCTCGCTAGCCGAAGACCTCCAGCGGCTCTTCGTCGCGCGGCGCGGCGCGCTGCAATCCGACGAGCCACAGCAGCTCCCGCTACACCTCTCAGGGACCGCGCCTTGGTCCAACGGTCTGCTGAAGTGCGACGTCGCTGACATCGCTCTCGCCTACGAGTTGCGCAGCGGGAACGACGACCGGCGCAAGGCACAAGGTGCTTTCTACACCCCGATCGCGGTCGCTCGAGACTTGATCGAGTTCGCCGAATTCGGCGAACTTCCTGAGCGAATCCTGGACCCCGCCTGTGGCTGCGGCGCGTTCCTAGTCGCGGCGGCCGAATGGCTCGTGGATCGCGGTCTCTCTTGGCCCGACGCAGTCTCGAGGCTGCACGGCGCGGATATCGATGAGGCCGCTGTTGCGATCTGTAGAGGGCGGCTAACGGAATTGAGCGACTTGGACGCGGAAGACCTCGCCGAGAAGATCGTCGCAGGCGACTCGCTCGATGGTTCGCCAAGACCCACTGGGACCTTTGACTTCATCATTGGAAATCCGCCGTTCGGAAACGCGATCGAGGCTCGCACCGCCAGAACGAGCGCAGAACGAAACGCCTTTGCTGAGCGCTTTCCGCACGCGGCCACCGGCGCCTACGACAAAGCGGGTCTCTTCGTCGAAGGCGCGTTGCAACGACTCGCCTCCGGCGGGAAACTCGCCTTCATTCTCCCACGCGCGATTCTCTCCGCGCCCTACGCCAGCGATCTGCGCGACCACATCGACGAGGGCTTCGAACTTGAGGGGGTGAGGACCTTCGAGTCGGCCGGGCATTTCGCGGCCGCTGCAGTGTTCGTATCGGGATTAGTTGTTTCGCAGGCACGGAACCGAAGCGGCGTTCGAGTGCGACGCGACGGAGTGGAGGAGACCTGCCCTAACCCCGGCCCTGCGACCTGGGCGCCGCTGCTCTCACCGTTCGCCTCCGTCCTTGCTCTCATTCCGAGCGACTGGCCCACTCTCGGCGAGTTCTTCGAGGTGCAGGCGAGTGCGGCGGCCGGCGAGGCATACGAGATCCGCGAGTTCGTCAGCGAAACCGAACCACCTGGCGGCTGGCGGCTGTTGACCACGGGATCCATCGACCCCTTCAAAGTTCGCTGGAGCCAGATTCCGACTCGCTACCTGAAGGCTAAGTACGACAGGCCGTGGGTGCCGCGTGAAGCAGTGCGTGAGCGGCGAGCCCGCCTCTACGACCAACCGAAAATCATCGTGGCCGGCCTTTCCAAGATGCTCGAGGCCGTCGTCGACCATGACGGTAACTACGCAGGTGCCGTCGCGACCATCGCGCTCACCTGCAAGGCAGATACACCGTCGACTTCGTTGGAGTGTGCCTGCACATTCCTAAATTCGTGGCTCGCTCGCACTCAGTTTCTGGCGCTTCATGGCGCGCAGGCATTGGGAGGGGGCAGCGTTCAGGTCACCAAAGGAAAACTCGCTGGGCTCCGCTTCCCACCCGGCCTGCTCGAGGTCGAGTTTGGAAGTGAACTCTCGACCGGCAAGCACACGCTGGAGGCGACCCCAGCCGCAGCTGCCGAAGCACGGGCATGGGAGGCCGTGATCTTCCGACTGGCGTGGGGCGCGGAGTGGATCGACACAGCGGATCCGGCCCGGTAAAGGACGAACGTCCCCCGCATCCGCCCGCCTGCCGCTCCGGACACTCCATGTCTCGTACCATTTGCTTTCTCATCGCTGCGTCCTCGCTGGGCACCGCGCTCGCCGGCTGCACTGCCGATGTCGAATCCGACGTCGATTCGATGTGCGCGGCCATTTCGGCGGTCATGGGAACGCCCGAGTTCGCGGCTGCCGACGAGCAAGCCAGACAGCCTCTCGTTATCAACGCGATGGCAGAGGCGATGAGCACCAGCGAGCTTGGAAGCTTCATTGGAGACCTTGCCGAGACTCCGCGTCCGGACCGCTCGGCAGCGGCAGAAGCGTTCGCGAGCACGTACGGATTCGAGTGGGATTGCGCGGCGTTTGACCAAGCCTTTATCGCCGAGCCCAGCGCGCCCGACGCGGTCGTCGAAGAAGTACCCGCGGTTGTCGATTCGGCGCTCCGCGCCAACGAAGGTCAGGCCGCCGACGCATCGGGTTCTGGCGGTGCCGCGCCTGCGGATGGCCCGAGCGTGGCGGAACCGGTAGCAGCCGAGCCCGCAGCCGAGCCTGCCAGTCAGCCGAGTGAGGCCGACTAGTGAGCGTTCACCTGCACCCATCGGATGTGCTCGTTGCGCCACCGCCGACGCAAATGGTTCAAATCGCGGACAAGAGCCTGCGCACCGATTTGGTGCTCGCAGGGACTGCCGACACTCACCGGACCGCGTTGATGGAGCTGCTCGCGTCTCAGGGCTGGGCCATGAAGTGGGACCCGGCTGGGTGGGGCGGCATAGCGACCCGTGGGAACCGAGTCGCGAACGTGCTCTTCGGCGCATTCGCGCAGTACCACGAACTGAGATTTGGGTTCGTTACGAACCCGGACGGAACAACCGGTTTGACGGTGTTCCGCACCGGAGATGGCTGCATGGGCGGCATCTACGGAATGTATAAAGTGAAGAAGTCATTCAAAGAGACCTCCGCGATCGTCGAGCAACATTACGTTAGCACCGGCGCGCTCCTGTCCTCGTCAGGTATTTGATGGAAAAGTTTGTAATCCAAGGCGGCTTTGAACTCTCTGGAACGATCCGCAGTAGCGGCTCGAAAAACGAGGTGCTTCCTTGCATCGCGGCCACGTTGCTCTCGGACCAACCGATCGTACTGAAGAACGTCCCGCGCATCGAAGATGTGCTCGTTCTCATCCAGATCTTGCAGGAGATGGGCGGCAGCGTGGAGTGGACGGGTCCAAACGAGTTGGCGGTCGACAATTCCGGTGTGACGGAGCCCAAGGTCCCCTTCGAGCTCTGCCGAAAGTTGCGCGCCTCGATCCTGCTCGCTGGGCCGCTGCTCGCGCGATTTGGCTGGGTAGAACTCCCACCACCGGGCGGCGATGTCATCGGCCGACGCCGCCTCGACACCCACTTCCTCGGGTTCGCCGCTCTCGGCGCGAGCGTGGAGACCGATGGAAACTTCATCATCCGCTCGGAAGGGCTTGTCGGTGCTGACATCTTCCTCGACGAACCGTCCGTCACCGGTACCGAGAACATCCTGATGGCCGCTGTCGCTGCTCGGGGCACCACGACGATTCGCAACGCCGCTTGTGAGCCACACGTGCAGGGACTCTGCCGGATGCTGAACACGCTCGGAGCCCATATCGAGGGTATCAGCACGAACACGTTGAGCGTGCGCGGCACAAAGAGTCTCTGGGGCGGTACGCACGAGATCGGCCCCGACTACCTTGAGATCGGCTCCTACATCGGCCTCGCCGCGATGACGAAGTCGGAGATCACTATCGAGGGCGTGCGACCCACCGATATGCGGATGATCAAACTGGTCTTCGCCAAGCTCGGCATCCAGTTCGACATGAACGACGAGCGCGTGTTTGTTCCGAAGGAGCAAGAGCGCCGCATTCAGAACGACTTCATGCGTCAGATCCCTAAAATCGACGACGCGCCCTGGCCGATGTTCCCGACCGACATGATGTCAGTCGCGATTACGACCGCCACTCAATGCGATGGCACGGTCATCTTCTTCGAGAAGATGTTCGACGGCCGCATGTTCTTCACCGACTCGCTCGTCGGCATGGGAGCCCGCGTTATCCTCTGCGACCCGCACCGAGTCGTGGTCACAGGGCCTGCCCCGATGGTGGGCGCGACTTTGAGTTCACCGGATGTCCGCGCCGGGATGTCGCTGCTGCTGGCTGCGCTTGCAGCCACCGGCGAGAGCACGATCTACAACGTGCGTCACATCGACCGCGGGTACGAACGGGTTGAGCAGAAGCTGAAGGCTCTCGGCGCGCAGATTGAGCGATTGCCCGCCTAGTGCCGGACGTGGGAGGAGCCCACGACATCGGCGATTGTGGCGTGTCCATCGGCGCGCATGCGCTCGAGAATTTTGCGGTGGATCTGGGTGATGAAGCCAGGGCCACCATAGACGAACCCGGTGTAGACTTGGACGAGCGACGCACCGGCACGCAACATCTCGTAGGCGTCATCACCGTTCATGATTCCGCCCACTCCGATGATGGGAAGGCGGCCGGCAGCACGCATGTAGAGTGTTGAGACGAACGCCCTGCTTCGGTCGGTGAGCGGCTTACCTGAAAGGCCGCCGTTTCCGATCGCTTCAACACGATCGGCGTCTGTGGTCAGTGGGTCGCGCTCGATCGTCGTGTTTGTCGCGATGATACCGTCGAGACCTAACTCGATGGCGAGGTCCACAATCTCGTCGCGGGCCGCAGCGTCCATATCTGGCGCGATCTTTACGAACACTGGTTTTTTCTCGGATCCCCGCTCCGCCGCGAGTTCCTTGTTTCGCTCAATGAGCCCGCCCAGCAGCTTTCTCAGTGGATCCGCTGCCTGCAGGTCTCGCAGGCCCTGTGTGTTAGGCGAGCTAACGTTGATCGCGAAATAGTCGGCGTAATCGTAGAGTCGCTCGAGGCTCAGCAGGTAGTCGCTAAGCGCCTCTTCGTTGGGCGTGATCTTGGACTTACCGATGTTGATGCCCAGCGTCGGCTCGATTTCGGCACCGTCTAGGGCCGCGGCCGCGGCTTCGGATCCACGGTTGTTGAAGCCCAGGCGGTTGATGAGCGCCGAATCCTTCGGAAGACGGAAGACGCGAGGCTTGGGATTACCTGACTGTGCGTGACCTGTGAGCGTGCCGACCTCGACGAACCCGAACCCCAGCGAGCTTAGCGCGTTGAACCAAAGCGCGTTCTTATCGAAACCTGCGGCGAGTCCAACGGGGGACTCAAAGTCCACGCCGGCCACGCTCGTCTCAAGCTGCGGAGCGCGGACCCGATAGAGCCGGCGCATGAGTGGCCGGACGAGTGGCAATGACATGAGGAACGCAAACATGCCCATGGTCCGTTCGTGAGCGCGCTCGGGGTCGATACGAAAAAGAATCGGGCGAACAAGGCCAGTCCAAAGGAATTGCATCTAGTCGTTCCAGATCGGTGTCAAACCGCCGACGCGGCGAACTTCGAGTTTGCGAGTAAACACTCGCTCAATGTGATGCTCCTTTCGCTCGATTGCGCGCAGCTCCACATCGGCTGGCCCATGGGTATCGAACTCGATGAGGACTCGCTCATCGTTGAACTCGCTTCGCACGCCGACCGCATTGCCTTGATGACCTCGATCGAGCGCGTTTGCGAGTCGGAGTATGGTGGAGAGGACCACGACAACTTCTCGATCTGCAGGCTCTAGCGCCATCCATTCGGGATGGCGCTCCTTGGGAATCGACCGGCGGTGATAGCGGCCAATGTTTGCGATCAGGCTGCGTTCGCGGTCCGAGAATCCGACGATATCGGCGTGCTCAACGATGTAGAGTGTGTGCTTGTGGTGCGCGCTCGAGCTCACCGCTCGACCGACGTCGTGCAAAAGCGCCGCGTACTCGAGAATCTCTCGGTACGAAGCGGGGAGCTGATGAAGCCGCGCGAGACCATCGAAGATGCGCACCGAGAGCGCCGCGACGTGTTCAACGTGCGACATTGAGGCGTACATTCGCTTGGCGAAGAGCACGACCGATCGACGCCGAGGGTCGCTGACCGACTGCATCATCCTCAGCCCCGGGCGATTTCGCTCCAGGTAGTCGATGATCATTCCCTCGCGGAGGGCGGCATCACAGTATTCGAAGCCGTCAGCACCGAAGGACTCCAGCAGAGTCAGCATGAGCAGGGCGCCCTCTAGGATGGCGTCTCTACGCTTGTCGTCGACGCCTGGAACCGCTCCGCGCTCGGCGTTCGAAAGGCCCGCCAGGATCTCGACGGTTTTAGCGAGGTCATCACGCGAGGTGAAGTTGGTGGTGTTGCCTGTGTGGCCGGCCGTGATCCGCGCCAACACTTTCGCAGTGCCGCTCGAGCCCAGCACGACATCGTATCCCCTTCTTCTGGATTTCCGCACGACATGCTCGACCTTGGAGCGAATATGGCTGCGGAGGGCGTCGAGCTCCTCGGCGGGCGGAGGATCGCTCGGCAAGAATCTCTCATGCAGGCGCCGAACGCCGAGCTTTAGACTGTTGACGAGGTACTCTCGGCGCTGGTCGGCGAGGATGAACTCGACCGAGCCGCCCCCGATGTCGATGATCATCGCCCGGCGAGAGCCGAAGTCGAAGACCTCTCTGGCCCCGAGGTAGATGAGTCGCCCCTCCTCTATTCCCTCGATAATGCGAGCGTGGATTCCAATTTCGTCGCGGACCCTGTTGATGAATTCTTGCCCGTTGCGCGCCTCTCGGGTCGCCGAGGTTGCGTACGCGATAATGTCGGCCACCCCGTAGCCGTCGGCGATCTTCTTGAACTCCGTCAGAGCGCGCATTCCGCGCTCTTGCGCCTCCGCGTTGAGGAACCCGTCGGCCAGTGAGCGCTCGCCAAGCCGGACCATCTCCTTCTGTCTCGCGATGATCTCGAAATTTCCGTCCCCGTCGATCTCTGCGACGATCATGTGGACGGAGTTCGAACCGATATCGATGGCGGCGAGCTTCATAACAAATCGGGTAGAGATTCGCGTCTCCTTTCGCCGCGTGAGCCCCCCGCGTCAACCAACGCGAGCTGATCCGGAATTTCCCAAGCGGACACAGATCGTCTACATTCCAATCCACCGCGGCGCTGCTGCGCGCACACTCCCAAGCAATGGTCCTTTACGACGTCATCCTGGCCGGCTTTCCTGAAGGTCCGAAAATCGGAACTTCAGAGGCTCAGGCCCTCTCTAGCGTGTTCGGAATTCCGAGGCACGTCGCGGAGCGTATGGTCGCCAAGGTGCCGGCGATCGTAAAGTCGGGAGTGACGGAAGAGGTCTGTCGTAAGTACTACAACGCCTTTGCCTACATTGGGGCCAAGTGCGAGTTCCTGGTGACCGACGAGAACTCGGGCGCAGAGGGCGACGGAGTTGGGGACCGGTCTGAGCGCGAAGAACTGATTCGACCGATGACTGTCAGCAAAGAGGAGACATCGCGACTGCAGCTTACTCCGACCGCTTCGTTCGTGATGACACCACCGCCTCCGGGCACAGCGACGATATTGGAGGACGTCAGGGAGACCGGGGACCTAGTCTCCACCGGCATCAGTACTCCGAAGTCGAGAACGCTTGAGCCACCCTCACCACACTACCGCGAGCCGGCGACGCGGCTTTCAGCCCCGGACATCCGAGTTCCGGCGTCTGAGGGATCCTCAGCACCACCACGCGCAATCGCCGACGGCGAGTCCGGCGTCAGTGTTCGGTTTGACGCGCGAGTACTCCCCCTTGCGTCGAGGACGGCGAGGTCTCTCCCGAATCCATCCCTACACGCGACGCTGCATGACAGGCCCGACTCGCTCGAAGTGTCGGTTTGCGACGCCGGCCGACCCCCCATGCCGCGAATTCCTGACAGCCAACCGACGGTAGATCGTCCGTTCTCCGGCATCTTTCCGACGGAGATGACACCGCCCGAGATCAACTGGATTCCAATGGAACTCGGCAAGCCCAGGACGGAACTCACCGCGTCAAAGCTGGTAGCGAAGTCAGCTCCCCCGAAAGCCAGTATTCTAGACGAAAAACCCTCTATCAATGGAGCACGGCCCGACCTGGTTGATTCACTGGGCTCAGACAACCGACTCCGACTCGACTCAGCCGATTGGCCGTCCGGCTCCGACCCAGCCTCCCTCAATTTCCTGCGAGACAACGAGCAGACCGGAGGCAGCGACGAGGCCGCCGGCACGCGGATCCCCCAGGATAGCACTGCCGAAGTGATCGTCGAACCGATGAGCCAAGGCACGGCGCCTTCGGTCGCGGAGATCAAAGCTGCTTGGAAGGCGGGCAAAGACATCTCTCTAGGGCCGGGCCTTAATGAAGGGGATGATCCCCCTTCACTCGGAGATTGGGACCCATGGCTGGACTCCGAGCTGCCTGACGCCGACTTCCCGTCTGGGGTCGCGGTCAGTGAATCGCGGGATCAATCGAGCACCGACAGTAATCCGGGCAACCAGCTTGAGGCTCCTGCGACGTCGCGCATCATGGCCCAGCTTGGGGCTCAGAAGCGTGCGCACCCGCGGCTAGAGAGCGACTCCGGACCGGTGCCGTTAGCCGAGACTCCAGCGGCACTGCTGGTCACTCCGACGAAGCCCAGTGATCCGAATGTTCCGCTCTTTGGATCTCCGCTCGGCGCGCGTATGATTTCCGGGAGCGGCATGGCTCCCCGGACCGCCGACGAAATCCCCGCGAAAGAGCAACAGCGAAACCGCCCCGTAAGCCCGCGAGGCGAACCCACCGAGGTGCCGATGGCGGCCATGAATTTCGTCCGGCGCCGCAGGAAGAACTAGGCCCCCGCTCGATCGACCGTTCTGCTCCAGAAGGAGGAGTAGCGACCCGACGATCGGCAAGAGCGCTAGCCCGCCTCGAGAACAGCGCTACTCCGCCTCGAGAACAGCGCTACTCCACCTCGAGAAGAGCGTTACTCCGCCTCGAGAAGAGCGTTACTCCGCCTCGAGAAGAGCGCTACTCCACCTCGAGAACAGCGCTACTCCACCTCGAGAAGAGCGCTACTCCGCCTCGAGAACAGCGCTACTCCACCTCGAGAAGAGCGTTACTCCACGCAACGAAACCCGAGGTTGGACCGGCGCTCCGCGACCGGCAACTCGGAATGGTAGGTCACGCGCAAGTGCTGGAATTCGGAAGTATAGCTGCCGCCACGTACGCCTGCCTGCGCCCCGTCTGAATCGACCACCCACTCAGCAACGTTTCCGAGGAGGTTGTGCACCCCCTCATCCGTGGCCCCGGACCGGTACTCACCGACAGGCGCAGTTAGCTCGTACCCATCTACTCGGCCAGGAATCGGAAAGTCCCGGAGAATTCGTTCGCCCCAGTTCAGGAGGCCGGGAAGAGCGAACGGCCCCCACGGTTGCAGTCTATCGTCACCGCTCCGGGACGCGCGCTCCCATTGCTCGCGAGTCGGCAACGAACCGCCCGCCCACACGCAGAATTCGGCCGCCTCTTGGTGGGAAACGCAGACCACAGGGAGGTTCGGCGCGAACATGGAGTCTGGCACCTCTTGCCTGAGTTCCCTGCCCCGGGCGACTGAGAAGAACGAACAAGCCGGCCGGTCAACCACGGCGCACACCCCGGCCTCCTCGCACCGATCCCACTCGGCGTTCGAGACCTCGTAGCGGTCGATAGCGAAGGCCGAGAGATTGACCTCACGCGCTGGAAACTCACCGACCTCGCGAAGATGGCTGAGTCGACACTCCACATCAGCGTTCCTGGAGAGCTGGAAGCACAGGGAGAGGACGACTTCCTTGTTGTCGACGCTAAGGCCGAGAAAACCTCCGTACGGCTCGAGCGGGATTCGGTCATTGCGTGTCTCCAAGAGAGGTTCGGCAGTGGCTCCCGCCGGGGTCTGATTCCTCGGGAGTGCTGCCGCGATTCCAACACCGGAGATCCCTGCGACGACGACGAGGAGTAGCGGCAGACGCCGCCGAGTCGATCGGCGCGACGGCAGGTAAGGCTCGGACGCGCCGGTGGGCGTGGATTCGACGGCGGCAGTCTGCTCGTCGTGCGCCTGTTGGATCGCGAGGGCATCTACAACTCCCAGCAGCATCGTCTGCCCGAGACTTCGGCGAGACTCTGGCTCCGGAGGTGGCTGGAACTCCACACCCGTCGTTCGCAGCGGCGGCGCCTCGATGAAGAGGGTTGGCGTGGTGGCGCCGAGGTTCGCTGACGGCAACCGAAGTCCGCACTCACTGCACCGCACCTCCCCGACCGCAATAGCCGCACCGCAGGCGATACAGGTCGCCTGTTGAGGAGTTGGAGAAGGCTGTTCCGGGTCGCTGGGCACGGACACACCACTACCGCAAAGAGAGCCTTCGTGCGACGGTATTACTGCCCCCAATCTGACGATCATGAACCTCGACGAACACCTCTGGCTCTTCAACGAAGGCCGGCACAACGACCTTCACCAGTTCCTTGGCGCGCACGCGGAGCCAGGCGGGGGCTATCGTTTCGCCGTTTGGGCGCCGGCCGCCACTTCCGTCGCGGTGGTTGGAGACTTCAACGGATGGGCCGCCGAATCATCTCAACTCTCTCAAGTGCGCGAGACTGGCGTCTGGGTGGGCTGCGTCGAATCGGCGCACCCAGGAAACCGTTACAAGTTCCACGTCGAAACGGCCGCTGGGACGACCCTTGAGAAGGCGGATCCATTCGGTGCGCAGCACGAAGAGGCGCCGGATACTGCGTCGGTGCTCGTCGCATCGACCTACCAGTGGAGCGACGCTCGGTGGCTGGCGAAGCGCACGAAGACCAACCCGTGGCAGAGTCCGATATCAATCTACGAGATGCACCTCGGCTCTTGGCGAGACCTTCCGGACGACGAGCCGCTCTTCCGAGGCATCGCCGGCCCGCTCTGCGAGTACCTAAAGGCGACGGGTTATACACACGTCGAACTGCTCCCCGTTATGGAGCACCCATTCTACGGGTCATGGGGCTACCAGGTGACGGGCTACTTCGCTCCAACTTCCCGATACGGGCAGCCGGACGACCTGCGGTATCTCATCGATGAGCTCCACCAAGCCGGAATCGGCGTGATCCTAGACTGGGTCCCGGCCCACTTCCCCGCTGATGCTCACGGATTGGCCGAGTTCGACGGCACCCACCTCTACGAACACGCAGACCCGAAGCGAGGCTGGCACCCCGATTGGCAAACACACATCTTCAACTACGATCGACACGAGGTTCGCGCCTTCCTTCGTAGCTCAGCCATGTATTGGCTAGACGAGTTCCACATCGACGGACTCCGCGTCGATGCGGTCGCCTCGATGCTCTACCTGGACTACTCGCGAGACGACGGCGAGTGGATCCCAAACGAACACGGCGGGAACGAGAACTATGGTGCGATCTCGCTCATGCGTGAGATCAATGAGGCGGTCCATGCTCGGCACCCACACACACTGATGATCGCCGAAGAGTCCACAGCGTGGTCCGGGGTTTCGCGGCCCACCGACCAGGGCGGGCTCGGGTTCGGGTTCAAGTGGGATATGGGGTGGATGCACGACACCCTGAAGTTCCTCGCCAGAGAGCCCATTCATCGAGGCTACCATCACGACGAAATCACGTTCCGCAGCGTGTATGCCTTCAGCGAGAACTTCGTGCTGGCGCTCTCTCACGATGAGGTCGTTCATCTAAAGGGCTCAATTCCCCAGAAAATGCCGGGCGATCAGTGGCAGCAATATGCGAACGTGAGGCTGCTCTACGGATTGCAGTGGGCGCAGCCCGGAAAGAAGCTGCTCTTCATGGGCATGGACTTCGCACAGTGGAGTGAGTGGAACCATGAGGCCAAGCTGGAATGGCTCCTCCTCAACGAATCCACACACCGCGGCATCCTCGATTGGGTCTCCGACCTAAACGCCGCCTACAAAAAGCACCCATCCCTTTACAAGAACGACCTCCGAAAAGAGGGTGTTGATTGGTCTCAGATCGGGGATTCTGGCACCAGCGTGATGGCCATCGTACGATACGGTGAAGCTGATGACGCCCCGGTACTCGCGATCGCAAATCTCACTCCGACAGTACGACGCGCCTACCGAGTTGGAGTTCCTGTGGCGGGCCGCTGGCGCGAGGTGCTCAATAGCGACGCAACACGCTATGGTGGAAGCGATGTTTCAACAGCTGGCCGTCCTCACACCGAAGCCGTTCCAGTCGGCGGACATGCCCAATCATTAGCGATCGACTTGCCACCGCTCAGCGTCGTATTTTGGACTCCGTGGGGCTTCAAGCCGAGAGGATAGGGTGACCAAATCAATCATCATTCATGGCCACTACTATCAGCCGCCGAGAGCAAACCCGGCAACAGGGGTCATTCCTATCGAAACGAGCGCAGCACCGTTTCCGAACTGGAACGCTCGCATCGCCGACGAGTGCTACCGTCCAAACACGCGCGCGGCCATCCTGGACTCCAACGACCATGGCACTGTCGCTGAACAGCTCAACACATACGCGTTCACGTCATTCAACTTCGGGCCGACGCTCTTGCGCTGGATGGAGGACTCCACACCCGACATCTACCAGGCGATTCTCGCCGCAGACCGAGATTCGGCCCGTCGTCTCGGGACTGGCAACGCCATCGCGCAATCGATGCATCACACCATCCTACCGCTCGCAGCTCCCCGAGACCGCCAGACCGAGATTCGCTGGGGCTTGGATGACTTTGAGCACAGGTTTGGACGCCCAACGCGTGGCATGTGGTTGCCTGAGTGTGCGGTCGACCTCGCAACCCTCGACGCTGTCGCGCGGGCCGGTGTTGAATTCGTCATCCTCGCCCCTCGGCAATGCCGCGCCTCCCGATCAATCGGTGGTGGGTGGCGCTATGAGGCTGTGGACACCGGAGTTCCTTACCAAGTCCAGTTACCAAGTGGCGCGTCGCTGGTTGCGTTCTTCTACGACGGCCCCCTGAGTCAGTCGATCGCGTTCAGCGGCCTCCTCGACGATGGCGCGAAGTTCGCGAGACACTTGGCTGGGAGCCGTGAGACCGGACTGGTGAATGTCGCGACGGACGGCGAAACCTATGGGCACCATCACCATCATGGCGAGATGGCCCTTGCGTTCGCGTTGCGGACTCTACTCGACGACCGGTCCGTATCTGTCACGAACTACGCCGCCTATCTCGACGAGAACCCACCGCGTCACCAGGCAATCATTGTGGACCCAAGTAGCTGGAGTTGCGCTCATGGCGTTGAACGATGGCGAAGCGACTGCTCATGCGCCATTGGCACTAGTCAGCCTGGCGACCAAGCATGGCGCACGCCCCTGCGCGATAGCCTCAACTGGCTACGGACTGAGTTGGTTGGCTGGTACGCCGAGCAAGCGCGCGACGTCGGGGCGAACCCGTGGTCATTACGGAACGGGTATCACGGGGCGTCACTCCGCGGGCCCGAGAGCGTCGCTGCGTATGTGCGCTCCGAGGGTGTCACCGGCGACATCAAGCCGGTGGTCGAGATTTTGGAGATGCAACGGGTCATGCTCACCATGTTTACTTCCTGCGGGTGGTTCTTCGATTCTCCCGACGACATCGCCACTCGGCTGGACATAATGGCAGCGACCGAGGCAGCGCGGCGATTTGAGCGGCTCTCTGGCCGAGAAGTCCGCCAGGAACTTGCTCGCCGAATGAGGGGCGTTGAAGGTGCCGAAGACCTCATCCTTCCGGAGTGCGCATGTCCCGTCTGATGGCCGCAATTTATGATCCCTTCATGCGTCAAACTGAACGCGCATGTTTGGCCGACTGGCGAGCGGAGCTTCTTGAGCCCGTAAGAGGGGCTGTACTGGAGATTGGATCGGGCACGGGGGCGAACCTCGAGCACTACCCCGCAACCGTCCGTCGGCTAGTGCTCTGCGAGCCCGACCCACACATGCGCGCTCCACTGACGCGGCGGGCGTATGCGAGCCCATTACCAACCGAGGTGGTCGACGCGAGTGCGGAGAGCCTTCCCTATGGGCCAGACCGCTTCGATTTCGTCGTCGGAACCCTTGTTCTCTGCTCTGTCCAGTCGCCAGCTTCCGCGCTCGCGGAGATCCGTCGCGTACTCAAGCCGGGCGGTCAGTTTCTTTACATGGAGCATGTGGCCGCCGAGGGAAATCCCGGACGCCTCGCACTGCAGCGGGCGTGCGAACCCGTCTGGAAGAGAGTCGCGGGCAACTGCCACCTCACCCGGGACACACGCCGGCTCATTGAGTCCGCTGGGTTCGAGCTGCTCTCCTACACCCGCCAGTCAATGGGCAAGGCGTTGCCCATCGTAAGGCCCTGTGTTCGGGGCGCCGCGCGGGTGTCGGCGCGCCAAGTCATTCCCGGCGCCTAGAGTCCGCTCGAGAACGCAGGCTCGAGCTGCCAGTCATTGTCGAAGAACCCGGCTGCGCCTACGCCTTCGTCACCCCAAACCATGAAGTCTGGCAATACGAACCGTGACTGAAACGGTGAGTAGCGGAACAAAATATCCTCGCGACCGTCAGACGCGATCATGAGACCGCCCATACGCCCTGCATACGGGTAAGCAACGGCGAGCGCGGAATTCTCGTATGAGTATTGTCCAACGGACAGGGTTGAGCCTGAGAGACCAAACTCCACCGGCCCGTCGAACTCGATGAACTGCGGCGGAACCCCTAAGAAGATCAGGTTGTGCTCGGCCTCGATCCAAGGCTGGAGGTTCTCGAGCGTCACGGTACATGCGTGCCCATTGCCGATACTGGACCAGTTCGCGGAGAGAAAAGCTGCGAGTTCTGCGTACACTAGGGGGCCAGCTTGTTCGTAGACGAAGCAGAACGGTTGGTGCATCGCCGTGTTGAATGGGCCGGACACTCCAGACACCTTCTCCGACGAGACTCCTGCAACGATCGGCGCGTCATCAACCATCAGGGTGACGCCGTCCAGGACAACCGTTTCGACACCGAGCATCGTTAGAACCGCTCCATCGAGTACCGCTCTTTCGACGTTTGTGGTGGTGACAACAACGGTAGTTCCGTCGCGCGACGACGTGATTCGGAAGTCTTCCAGCGGTGTAACAACTGTCTCGACGGTGACAAACGAGTGCGTCGGAGACACCCACGGAGATGGACTCAGGAACTCGAAGTCCGTCTCGGTCGGGTTAAGACGACGGTCTTCCATCGTGTCGAAGAGAGCGGGCCAATCCACACAATCTGCGCCCTCTGCTTGATCGCCATTCCACCAGTGTCCGGCGCCGGGTTGCTCGTGGTACTGCAGATCGTCAACGAAGGGTTCCAGGCGAGACACCCAATCTCTCGCCTCGCGCACGGGCACGTTGTCATCTGCGTCGCCATGGATGACGAAGACCGCGCGATCCTGGAGGTTCGTAGTCGCGTAGTTGCTTGTGAGACTAGACGCCTGCGACCGTGCGAAGACTCCACCGGGGGCGCTATCTCCGCCGTAGGAATAGAAGCTATCCCAGCCAGCGCTTGGGCCAACCGTTGCGAACATTGTCGGAAAGAGCGAGCCGAGCTGCCAGGTGCCATGTCCGCCCATCGAGTGACCCGTGACGTGAACGCGCTCCGGATCAAATCCGAACCGCTCTTTGGCGTCGGCGAGCGCCTCAAGTGCATCCAGACGACCCCAGACTTCCCAGTCAAACCCAAACGGACGACGATTGGTTGGTGCGACGATATACGCCCAGTCCTTTGCGGAATACGCCCGCGCCTGCCCCAGCCCCTGAACAGCCGCGCCGTGCAACGTGAGCACCATTCCCCAACCTGCGGCAGGCTCCTCGCCAGAGGGCGGCACGATGCCGGCGTATTGCACGCTGTGGTCAACGTCGCTGTAACGTGTTCTCCGCCAAGTGATGTTCGGCTCCGTGATCGGGACTTCGATTGTTGTTTGAATCGAGGACTCTAGTTGCGGAGATTCCACTTGAATGGTCACCGACACCGTCTCACCAGCGGGCCACACCGAGTTGGGCCGCAACTCGAAAGCGAACTGCGTTGTGGCGCCCGGGCCGAGACCGGGCGTGCGCAAAACGGTCTCCTCAAAGACGTCATCGCCGACGACACGAAACTGCACCGGAGAGAGTGCATCAGCACCGGTCACAAGCCCACCGACGCCGAGGTATTGCACGTCGGAGGCTCCGGCGACGAGATGCGGTAAGGTAAGGTCGCTGGTCGCGAACGTCACCGGGTCCGGGGTGGTCCAAGCGCGCACGGTGGGCGTCCCGCGGCGGCCCTCCGATTGTACGGCAATCCAGTGTTCGCCAGGCTCGACGTGGTAGGCAAAACGCACGCCAACGCCTCCGTATATGTCTCCCGGGCGCCGGCGGCCATCAACCCAGATTCGGTACGAGCGATCCCCCTGCACAACAAGAGATGTCGGCTCGTCGACGCTGAACTGGGTAACGACGTATTGCAGAACGTTTCCTCCGTTGGTCAACCCACCGTTTTCGTCGAACTCCGCGTCGGACCAGCGAACTCCGTAGGTACCTCCACCAAGGCTAGGGAAGTTGAAGCGGCCGGCATCGAGGTCGGCAGAGGTCCCATCGTCTCGGTCCGGATCGGTCAGGCCAACGAGCCACGGCGATTCTAGCGCAACCCACTCTGCGGCTAGGGAGGCCGGAGCGGGTACGAATTCAGGCCACGAGACATCCACCGAACCAGTGCCAGGCTGACTATCCTCGGCGACATCGACGGTGTCTTGGCTTACGTCGAACGCAGCGGCATCCTGCACAACGTCCAGCCCTGCGTCTGTTTCGCTGGGGCTTGGGTCGTCTCCGCAGGCGACGAGGTGAAGTGCGGCGAGGAATAGCGGGGAGAGTCGTTTGAGGTTCATTCGAGGACCCTACAGAGGGCTAGAGTAGGACGATAGTCAAACAAGGCCAGATGAGCCGTTTTCCACGCAACGAAAGCGCGCTGGAAACGAACACGGTGGAAACCACCTTGTTTG
>JBLHWZ010000015.1:0-36784 GCA_047629415.1 Bradymonadia bacterium
TTTGTCGAGCTCATTCGCCCACGTCCACGATTGAATGGGCGCCGAAGTCTTCGGCGCGCCAACCCTCGAAACCAATGCACATTCCGGCGCCGTGGGCAGCGTCCATCCGTGTAAACTCGCTGGGTGAGTCAAGGTCATCGTCCACGGTTTGATGCACAACTGAGAGGCGACCCAGGACTTCCTCGAGCTCGTTGCACAGGGCGCCAGAGACACCGTCGGCGACCATCATTAGGCCGTAGAGCGCGTCCTCGATCGCCTTCTCCGCCAAGGCACGAGCCTCAGCAGGTGCGGTCGGACCGATCTTCGACTTCGCGTAACCAGCCACGTCCTCGAAGGAGATCTTGCCAGCCACGCGCCGCAACCACTGTTCCGCGCTCTCGTCTTCGGGAGGGCGTGCCAGAGTCAGGCGGTCAGTGCTCATCGCTTCTCCAGTTCATTATGCCTGCCCCAGATACTCGACGACGAGCTCGCAGCAGAGCGCATCGAGCGCATCTGTGTCGGGCACCTCGGGGATCACCGGCGGCATCGTCTTCGTCTTGTACATCGCACGATAGGTCTCATCGACCTCGGAGTGCGTGGCCTTCGCCCAAGTCACGATCTCCTCGTAGCTCCACGCACCTCGGCGGATCTCCTTGATGAGCTCAGCATCTCTTCCCCGTCGGTCCACGTGGACTTCGCCGTCACGAACGATCTCCAGTCCCATCGTCAGCAGTCGATAGAGGTGCGCTCCATGTTTGACGTCGTATCCGTAGTGCGCCTCAAGCTCCGCCCGCTCCGCGTTTCGGCCCTTCACCCACCCCTGATACTGCTGCCAGTAGCGAGCCGCGCGCTGGTATCGACGCTCTCGACCCATCACTTCGATCAAGTCGTCGCCGATGCCCACACTACGAGCGGCATGGATCCAGAGGTCATCTTTGGTCGTGGCAACCTCTGTCAATGCGAGGTCGAACTTCGCACGGAGCTGGGTTCGACGTGACGGCTCGAGATCGCCGAGGTCTGGCTCCCACTCGTCGAGCTTCTTCTCCACGGCAGCGCGCAGCGCCAGCAGCTCGGCCTTCGGCAAAAGCGTGCGTTCCGGAAGGTCGAAGTCTCCTCGTATCGGCTGCGATTTCGGAGGGTTGAGCAACCAGGCGCGGTGCGTCTCGATACGTCCGAGCTGCGAGCGCGCATATCCGCAGAACGTGTACTTCGCTTTCGCCGAAAGGAAGAGCTCGCGCGCTTCCCTCAGGCGGGCACCAGCCGACGACTCCGCGAGCACGAAGCGATCATCAGACCACACCGATTCCCAGACATTCGGGTTGCACTCGGCCGCCAGCTTGAAGAACTTTCGAAGCTCGTAGAGCGTGCCCTCAACACCGTGTGCCTCGGCGACTGCGAGCCAGGATGTGCCTGCTGCCGCCTCGCTAAACGCCTCTCCAATGTGTTCAGTCTGCTCGAATCGCGTACGATAACCGGTGTACGACGCCACCGGCCCGAAACATGCGCCTTTGACGTCGATGTCAGACTCAGAGTGCTCGATGCCATAAGCTCGAGATCCCGAGACCGTCATCAGAACGACGGGCACGCCGCCCATCTCTCTGTAGTTCATAGCGCTCCCTCGCGCATCGCATCCTCTCCTCACGTGGAGAGCTGCTCAAAGAACAGAGTGATGACTTTTCGGACCGCCTTGCACGGCGCTAGCCGCGGCTTCTTGATGACTCGAATCGTCAGTAACTCGTTGGCGACTGCGTACTTCGCTTCGATGTCTCCAACTGGAGTCTTTGCATGGAGTTCGCCGGAAGTGGAGTCGCCTAAAAGCCGACCGCCATAGCCCTCAAGCGCCTTACGCGCCGCGTCTAACGTTTCGGTGACCGAGTTGATCGGGATTTCGATAATGCAGTCGGACAAGAGCGCGCTCTGGCTGGGGCTGGTGTTTGTGACGACGGACGAGCATCCGAGACAACCTATGTCCGGTCAATGGTCCTCGTCCTCATCACCCTCAACTCCTCAGCCAACTGATACGCATCTTCCACGCGCTGCAGGTACGGCTTTAGACCGAGCTTCCGCAGTGTGCTGAGCGCGACATGAAGTCGGTTGACCGCTGCGCTGTTGACCGCACGCTGGTCCGGCCAGCCCGATCGAACGAGGGTTTCAACCGATACAGAGCCAGACTGGGCCAGGGCTGCGCTGACGAGAGTCTCAAGCAGGCGGGCGAGAACGGGCCGACTCTCTAGCGAGACGGACTCGCCGCCGGGAAGAACGAGCTCAACAGAGCCTTCCGCAACACGCAGTGCGGAGGATGCTGCGTCGATGGCATCGAGAGCTTGGTGGAGCAGGCGCAGCGCCAATCGCAGTTCATCATTGGTCGCGGCAGCGAGGGCGTCCGAATCCAGCAGGTTCCTAACCGCGGAGAGAAGCTCAGAATCCGCCGGCTTCCCTGCGAGCTGGCGGTGCAGCCCGTAGATGCCGACGGCCTCGCCGAGCGGGGAGCCCGATACTCTCGCGTGATGTTTCGTCGCCGAGGCCGCGATTTCCTCGGCTCGTTCAAGCTCACCGAGCCGAGCGACACAGGCGGCGTGCGCCGAAGTTGCCAGGGCAAACTGCCGAAAGTCGCCGGCGGCGATGAGGTCTTCGCGACCCACACCGAAGAACGTATCCGCCTCTGCGAATTGTCGTCGCTCGAACGCGAGTACGGCCAAGTCACAACGGGTAATTCCGACGAAGCGCCGATACCCGAGCTCAAGGTGCAGCTCCAGGGCGCGCTCGAAGCGGGCGCGGGCGGTATCAAGGTCACCTTGTTCGTGTTCGACGAGCCCGAGGTTGCCGAGAGTGACTGCCTCCATGCGCAGATCTCCTGCGTCCCGAAGCGACGAAAGAGACTGGGCGAAAGTGGACCGGGCCTCAGCCACGCGGCCCTGCTCCATCAAGAAGCCCGCAAAGTTGGAGAGAGTCCGACCTACCTGCTCTGGCCTGTGCTCTCGCAGTAGGCTGAGGGCCTCCGAGTATGCCATCTCTGCCGTCGCAGCATCGCCAGCAGAACGTTCGATTGCAGCGCGGAGTGCGGCGACCTCTCCGCGCAATCCACCCGAACTCAAAGGGGCAAGGGCGTGCGCCGACTTCCAATCGGAACGTGCTCCCGAGAGCTCGCCGTAGTGCACCTCCAGTCGTCCACGGCGGCAGTGCAGGTCGGCGATAGTCGCGGACGGAAGGCCAGACTCAGTGGCAACTTCAAGCGTCCGTGTCATGACCTCCAGCGCCGAGCGAGCAGGTCCTTGTAGCATGTAAAGCGCCGCCAAACGGATGCCGATCTCTGAGGTGAGTTCTGCCTCACCTCCCAACGATGCCCAAGCGAAGGCCGTCACCAGGTTCTCGCGGTCCAGGGCAGCCCGCTGGATGCGCTCGCGAGACATCGAGCCACCGCTTACCAGCGGTTGACCCGCCGCCCACGCTGCCAACTTCTCTTGCGCCGCGGCTCTATCCTCAGCCAAGAGCTCGTCTGACGCGAACGCGCGCACCGTCTCGTAGAGTCCAAACCGAGTCACTCCAGACACCGTGGAGCCTCGCAACAATGAGCGATCACGCAGCTCTGCGATCAGCTCCAGGGGGTCACCGATATTGGCGAGCACTGCGTCTGCGGACTCCAAGGAGAAGCCTCCGCGAAAGAGCGAGCAGATGGCGAGCGAGCGTTTCGCGGTGTCCCCGAGCACGTCCCACGAACCCTGAATCGCGCACCGCACCGTGCGATGTCGATCGGCCGCGTTTCGAGGCCCGCTCCCAAGAACACGCAGCAGACCATCGAGGCGGTTCAACAGTTCGGACGGCTCCATCAAACGCAGCTGTCCGGCGGCAAGTTCGAGCGCCAGTGGGATCCCATCCAGCCGGCGTACGATCGCTTCGGCCGCCGTACGCACTTCGAGCTTGCCCCACTGGACGTCAGGCCGCTGCCGAGAGGCTCGCTCCATGAAGAGTGTGAGCGCATCAGAATTGGCGTTGTCTGCTTGGATGCTGAGCGGAGGCAGCTCGAAACTAACCTCGCCTCCGAACTCGAGACGCCGGCGAGAGGTCACAAGCACCCGCAGTTCGGGCGCACCTTGCAACCAAGCGTGAACCTCGGAGGCCGCGACGTCTACGAGCTGCTCGAAGTTGTCCAGAACCAACAAGAGTGGGCCGCAGCTGGCGAGGAGCTCAGGAACCTCGGCTGCATCTAGCGGCGGAAGTCCCAATGCTGTTGCGACCGCGCGGCTCACTGCGCTGGCATCGGTCACATCCGCAAGATCAACGAACACCGAATTCTCCGTTCGCTGCTCCAGGAGCCGATGCGCGACACGCGTCTTTCCGATGCCGCCGGGTCCGAGCACAACCACCAACCGGAAGCCGTCGAGTAGGCTCGAGATCTTCGCGAGTTCCTCCACGCGCCCGACGAACGAAGTCAGCGCGGCGTGATGGGTTGATGGCATTGCGGGCGGTGGCATTGCGGGCGGGAACACCGCGGTTGGGAACACCGCCGGACCCTGCCACAGGTGCGGCTCTGCGATAAGCCGAGCTACCAACTCGTCTCACTCGCCGCACTCCAGACGCCACAGACCGGTCTCAGAGCCTTCGAGAACCAGCGGCGCCAGCGCGCGCGTGTTGTAGTCCGCCCAGGCGGATACGATATAGTCGATGCGGTAGGAGTCCTCGTAGACGAGTCCCTCGAACAGACCGTCCTCATCGTGTGGCAAGTAGGTCGCGGACCCATCATTTGCCGAGACTAGATTGACGCCATGGGTGATGCCACGAGTGTCGTCTCCGGGCGCTACGATCAGCTCGCTGTTTTCTGGGTCGATGGTGACCGACCCGCTGACTTGCAGCACGGTGAGATCGTAGGTGACCGAAGCGGGTTCGCTCACTGATAGGTCCCCCAGCGAGCGAGTCGTGGACGGAAGAACGTCTTGCAGCAGGGGTTGCTCGCCAACGCGGCCCACGAGTTTCATCGTCTTCAGATGAACACCGTACTCCCCGGCCAAAATGCGTCCTTCCCAATAGGCAGGTCCGGTCTCCGCGATGGCGATCTCTGCGGACTGGCCTGGCTCGTAACCGGTTGGCGTGAAGAGCAGCCGACCGCGGCCTTCTTCCTGACCATCCAGATTCGTATCGTCGGGCATCCCCTCCCCGTTGACCAAGAGCGTCGCAGCGAAGGGCAAAAGCGTCGCCTGCACTTCGATGGTGCCACCGCCGACCTGAACATTCTCGGCTACCAAGCTGCCGCCGATGAAACAGGCACTGTCCCAATTCGAGAGGACCCAAACGTCTTTGGGACCCGCGACCATCGCGGTCTCGAACGCGCCGTTTTCAGCGCTCGCGATCGCTGCGTAGTCTCCCGTGCCGGCCTCAAGGAAGACCACCTGTGCAGTGTCACAGCCTTCTCCCATCTCAACCACAGCACCTGTCTCGTCCACGAACTCCAAGCTGCCACTGACGTCCACCGCTTCCGGACCGTCGCCTCCGTAGAGCGAAGTGAAGTCCAGCACGAGAGCGCCGGACTCGGTCCACTGGCAGGGGTCGGTGCCCAGCCCGCAGGCGCCCAGGGTGTCCCACGATTCAAGGACGTCCTGGACATCGACTTGGCCTGGTTGGAACATCGCGGTGTGCGCTCCTGGGAAGACTCGAAGTTCGCTGCTCGCGGCCCCAGTCTCTCCGATATCGGCTAACAAGAGCGAACTGAGTCCGCCGACGGAGTTAACTGTCAGACGACCGCGACCGTTCCCGTCGAGAATCCCATCGTCGGGCATTGCTTCTCCGCCGATCCAAAGCTCTACGTCCAAGACGATCGAGTTCACGACATACCTGTCACCGCCGTCCTCACGCGTATCGACCTGGCCGAGCAGGTAAGAGCCAACGGGAAGAGCAGCTGCGGGCTCGCCGGGCTCTTGAGGCCGAAACTGCACCGTCGTCCAGTAGAGGTCGTAGACCCGGTCCTTGGGAATCCAGGACCGACCGGATGCGGGTCGCGCTGTGTTTAGTGGTCGGCGAATTGTGCGATTCGTCTCCACATCGACGTAGTCCAGGAAGCCGCGACCTACCCGTTCGTCGTTCGACGGCACTTCGGTATCTCCATCAAGCGAGAGCACAACGGTGTGCAGTACGATCTCAACTTGCTCATCGAGTGAGGTGTCCTCGACCACGTCAAACGACATGGCGAGGGGGACGTACGCGCACGCGCCGCTGCACCAGGTCTGATCGAAGCGAACGACTACATCGTAGGTCGCTGCGAAGACGTCGAGGCTGTAGTTTCCGTCGAGATCCACTGCGCCGGTGAAGCGGCGCCCGGTAAAGACGTCTGTCGCCTCCACCTGCGCTCGCTGCGCCCACTCGGGCCGGAATGTCGCACCCGCGTTTCGCCCATCCAAATCGAGGCGCCCCGAGAGTGTGACGACGCGAAGAGTGAAATCCAGCGAGGCGTCGTCTGGGCAGCGCACAGCCCCCTCCACCAAAGGTGGCTCGACCGCGTCGCCAAGCGATGCGTCCGTTCCAACATCGGCGCTGCCAGCTTCAGAACCGCTGTCCGCGGCGCCGCAATCGCCGCAGGTGCTCGCGGAGTCAGGGGTGTCATTGCAGCCGAGCCCAACGAGCGCAGCGGAGAGAATCAGGATGAGAGGTATGCGCACGGCGAAACTCCAGGTGGCTCAAAGATGATCGAACGCTAAAAGAGGGCAACTTAACCCGCGACTTAATTCGCGATGGCCTGGGTGGACTGGGCCGAGACAGGGTCAGCCGTTTGAGACCGGACACGATTCGCTTCGCTCATGGTGTCCCTGCGGTCGAACGACTCGTGAGAGAGTGCGTTTGCGGCCGACACGGTTTGCGGCCGACACGGTTTGCGGCGGCCAAAAAACGATTCGCACATCGTCGCGCCAACCCACAGACCCGCCAACCCACAGACCCGCCAACCCACAGGCCCGCCAACCCACAGACCGCCAACCCACAGGCCCGCCAACCCACAGACGCCCTCCGTGTCCCCGCGTGAGTCTCTCGCGCTTCGGAATACGCTCGGCTAAGCCCTGTCGGTCCTATGAGCTCGCCCACTCCAAACACTTCAGCAATACACGCCAAGCCCGGACAGGAGCCTGAGCAGGGCAACCAGTTCGGCGCCTTCGGCGGCGTCTTCACACCCTCGATCCTCACGATCTTGGGCGCGATCATGTTCATGCGAACTGGTCTGGTCGTTGGCCAAGCCGGAGTGCTCACAGCGATCGGGATCCTGTTTGTAGCGAAGGGAATCACCTTCCTCACCAGCCTCTCGATCAGCGCAATATCGACCAATACGAAGGTCGGAGGAGGAGGTGCCTACTTCCTCATCTCTCGCTCGATGGGACCCGCGTACGGCGGCGCGATCGGGCTTGCGCTCTTCCTGGCGCAGGCCTTCTCGGTCCCGTTCTACATTCTAGCGCTGGTCGAAGCGTTGGTGCTGGTCATGCCAGCCGCCCAGTCGTTTTTCCTCGAAATCGGGGTGACCGTTGCCTTCCTCCTCTTCATCATCAACCAGATTGGTGCGTCCTGGGCGATCAAGGCGCAATACGGCATCCTCGGGGTGCTGGTGCTCTCGATCGTCGCGTTCCTCGGCGGATCGCTTCTGCACTTTGACGTCGCGATCCTCGAAGAGAACATCGCTCCTGCCTATACGGATGGGGCGAACTTCTGGCTGATGTTCGCCCTCTTCTTCCCTGCCGTGACGGGCATCATGGCCGGCGTAAACATGTCGGGGGACCTGAAAGATCCGGGGCATGCGATTCCGCGCGGAACGCTCGCAGCAGTCTTTGTTGGCGGCGCGGTCTACCTGCTCCAGATGGTCATCACGGGCGGCTCGATCGCTCGGTCGGAGCTCGCCAACCGACCTTACGAGAGCCTGCTCGACAACGCGCTCTTCGGGATGGGCTGGCTGGTGGTCGCTGGCGTCTTCGCCGCCACACTCTCCAGCGCGCTCGGCTCGTTCCTCGGCGCGCCACGGATACTGCAAGCGCTCGCTCGAGACGACATCTTCCCTGGCCTCAGCTTCTTCGGCGCGGGTTCTGGCCCCGGAGACGAGCCCAAACGAGGCCTCTGGCTCACGATGGCCATGACGTTGGGCGTACTGTTCATGGCAGGAGACGGTGCCGGCGGAGGAGCTCTGAACGCGGTCGCGGCCGTGCTCACCATGTTCTTCCTCTACACGTACGGCATGACGAACATGGCCGCGTTCATTGAGCAGTTCAGCCAGAATCCGTCGTTCCGTCCGAGCTTCAGGTTCTTCCATTGGAGCACCGCATTGGCCGGCGCCGTCGGGTGCTTCGGCGCGGCAGTGCTGATCAACCCGTTTGCAGCAGCAGGCGCGTTGGTCATCATTTTGCTCGTCTTCTTGTCAGTACAGAGGCGGGTCCTCGAGACGACGTTCGGCGACTCCATGCGCGGGTTCTACTACGCTCGCGTTCGCAGCAACCTCGTGAAGCTCGCTGATGAACGCTCTCACGCGAAAAACTGGCGACCCACGACACTCGTGCTCTCCGGAAACCCTATGCGCCGGGCTACTCTCGCTACCTTCGCAGAGTGGTTTGGTAGCGAGCGTGGACTAGTGACGCTCGCGCAGATCGTCATCGGAGAGGTCGAGGACGGCATCGATGAGGGCGACGAGGCGCGCGCCCAGCTGAACGACTACATCGCGAAGCGCAGCAACCGATCGTTCGCGGAGGTCATTGTAGCGCCCCACTTCGACGAAGCGCTGACAACGCTCATCCAGTCTCACTCGATTGGGCCCATCAAGCCGAATCTGGTCATGCTCGGTTGGCCAGGCTCAGCAGAGCGAGCCGAGGCATTCGCACGCCACATGCGACTGGTTCGAGGGCTCGGGAAGTCAGCGATTATCTGCATCGATCGCGGGTTGCCGTCCGAAAAACAGCGCGATCGCACGATCGACATTTGGTGGCGCTCCGGCGCAAACGGCTCGCTGATCGTCATCCTCGCTTACCTCCTCACGCTGAATTGGCAGTGGCGCGACGCGACTCTCCGAATCTTCCGCCTGCTCGGCCCCGACGAAGACGAAGCGGACGCAGCAGCAGAAATCGAGTCCCTCATCGAAGCCGGCCGGATTAAGGCCGAGACAGTCCTGGTGCACGGCAAGGAGCTCCGCCACGCCGTCTTCGAGCATAGCCGCGACTCCGACGCAGTCTTCATGGGCTACGTCGCCCCCAACGAAGAAGACGCCGTCCGCAACTGGGAGGGCATGGACTACGTCACAGCCGGCCTGCCAACGACGATCCTAGTGATGTCCTCCGGTGAAGCAGACCTCTTCTCCTAAAAACTCTTGCACCGAGATCGATGCAGAAGAAGCGGACGAAGCGGACGCGTGCACGCCCTGACTAGGATCCCCCTGCGACGCCGGCCTCTCATCCATCACTGGGTAGAGGCATGATGAGAAGCGGAGGCGGAACGAAGCGCTGCTGAGCCGCGAACCCTCCCCGCGACGCACCGCCAACCCGACAAATTCACAGATCCCATCGCAGCCTTGTGGAATCCGAAAGCTCCTCTACAATCCCCGCGTGAGATCAACCAATATTCAAAGCCTCGTGCTCGTCTGCACGGGATCCGATTGCCGGAAGAAGGGCGCAAAATCCCTGCGCAGCGAGGCAAAGAAAGAGGTGCGAGCGCTCGGAGCAAGGCGACGCTGCCTCGTCGCTCGCACCAAGTGTATGGGCATGTGCAAAGAAGCCCCCGTGGTCTGCGTTCAACCAACGAACACCTGGATCCACAAAGCAAACGCAGAGACTCTACGCGCCGCGCTGAAGGGCGTTTAGCCCGCGCTCCGGCAGCCGATCACTATCGAATCGTGCGGGCCGCTTCGAGCCGCTGAAGAACCACCGAGTGGGTCTCTACCTCGGCGGCCGAGTCGAGCAGCAAGAGCGCAGCTGGCGTTCCAACGTGCGAGAGCGCGTCGATCGCGGTCAGTCGAAACTGCACGTCGTCGTCGCTGAGGTAGGGCGCCACGTACTGAAGTGCGTCGTCGCCGAACGTGTAGGCGAGGTGGCCGATGACGCGGTGACGCACCATCTCAGGCGTATCCTCACCCTCGATCAGGTCCACGTAGAGCGACTGCACCTCCGCGTTGGGCCAGTAGCCCAATGCGCCGAGAGCGCGATCACGGTGGATCGGCGACTCGTCGGCGTTCGTAGCGATCTCGAGGAGCGTCGCGGACGGGTCGGTCAGTGCTGACTCGAAGCGCTCTGCCTCGGGAATTCCGTGGTAGCCGCTGAGCAAGACGCGAGCGGCCTCAAGCTGATCGACGACCGGAGCAGCTTCAACCTCGGGGGCCTCTTCGGGCTCCACGTCAACGACGGGGACGCTTGGGATTGTCGAGTCCAACTGTGCCGCCGGAAGCGGAAGCGCGAGGACTGCGGCGGAGATGAGCGATGTTGTGAACGGTAGCATGGTTGGTCCGCGGTGGAGGGACGTCTGCTAAGACGCCAGCGAGTGAACTTCATTCACCCGCCAGGGGCATCATTGCACGTCGCGTTGCTTCGTCAACGGGTTCGCCCGGATGATCACGGACTGCCCAATCGAAACCTGCGCGGTGCCAGACCACGCAGCGACAGGAAACATAAGGTTCTGAAGGTCCGGGCAGGCGCCCAAGCCTTCGCTAATGGCCTCGCAAACGGGGGTGTCTTCGAGCTGGTCGGAGCCCCCCCCGCGCTGTTCGGTCGTATGAAAGAGGCCTAGGAAGTGCCCCAGCTCATGGGCCAGCGTCTGGCCGACCTGAGCGTTGCCGCGCCCACCTAGGTTGCTCGCCGAGAAGACGAGGCCGGTCGCTTCCGCGCTGTGCAGACCCATCGCGCCGGGGATACCGGCAGAGACGCCCAGCACGCCGCCCATCTCACCAGCAAAACCCTCGTTGAAGAAGACGTTTACACGCAGCAAATCGTCCCGGGTCGGGCCCGGCTGACGAGAGAGCTGCACGAGTTCGAAGACCTCGTCGGGATCACGAATCAACTGGAACCGGTCCTCGACGGCGCCGATGACATCGTAGTAGCGCAGCTCTCCGAGCTCGACGCCCGCTTGATCGTAGGCGAGGTCAAACTGCTCCAGCATCTCCTGGAAGTCGCTATCGGTTGGGGCAGAAACAGCATCGAGACCCGGTGCGCCCACGAAGTAGAAGTTCATATCGACGACCAGAGGCTCATCGTCCGGAGACAGGCCGGCGGTCTCTTCGAAGACGACGAAACAGATGTCGTCCACTTCGCGGCCCGAGTAGCCGATCTCCATCGCGTACTCACCACCCTGCATGTCCGGCACATATTGCGGGCCGCCGGGGAAGAGCACGGGAGAAACGGTCTCGAAGGTCCCTGGGGAGAAGAAGTAGCTAGCGTACTCGTCGATGCGGAGTTCCTGACCGTCGGGGAACCGGATTCGCTCGGTGTAGACGCGATTGCGCAGGTCCCATGCGACCACCGAGAAGGCGGTCGCTTCCTCGGAGATCTCAAAGATGATCTCGTGTCGATTAAGGCTTCCTGCGCCTGTTTGGAACGGCGAACGAATATCGCTCTCAGCCAGCAATCTACTGTCGCAAACCGGGTTGAGCGCTGCGCCTACAATGTCGGGAAAGCAGTAGCTGCCACCGTTTTCGCCCGCGCAACGATACCCCTCACGACACTCGGCGTCGGAAGCGCAGAGCTGCACGCAGAGGTTGCCGTTAAACTCACCGCGCAGGCAAGCCGCGCCGACGCTGAAGCAGTCGCTGCGACCCTCACAGCCGGTGACTGAGCACATGCCGCCAGGAAAACCCTCCTCCGGAAGCAGGCACTCGCCGGAGGCGCATTGCTGGTCCGCCACGCAATCCTCGCCATCGAGCCGGTCGTCAGCCTCGATGACATCGGGAGCGTCGGTCACGACGTCTCCTTCGCCTGATCCGTCCGACGTATCGGCAACAGAATCCTCGACGAGATCGGCACCGGCGTCAGTTGAGCTGGTGTCGTTTGAGTCCGAATTGCAGGCTGCCAGCGCGAGCGCGGGCAAAAGCATCAATCGCATTCGCACAGCTTACTCCTTCGTCAGCGGGCTCACGCGAATCTGCCAAGCTTGGCCGTCGCTGAGCTCGGTGTGTGAGCTGCCGGCCAGCGGGAACATCAAGTTGTTGATGTCTGGGCAGCCGTCCGGGAAGTTATTGCGGCACTGCGGCGTGTCACTGAGTGGATCAAATCCGCCCCCAAACTGCTCCGAGGTGTGGAAGAGCCCGAGGAAGTGGCCGACTTCGTGAGCCAGAACGATGCCGGTGTACACGTTGCCGTTTCCTTCGCCGGGGATATTCGCGCCCATGTACTCTGCCGTGAAGGCCACACCTGAAGAGCGAGTGCCGTGAAGGCCCGCTGCTCCTGGAAGGCCCATCGAGATGCCGAGCACGCCCTGTCCGTTCTGGAAGGAGAACGCGCGGGTGAAGAACACGTTCATACTGAGCGCGTCGTCGATCGTTTCGCCTGGTACATCGGTCTCGACGACCAACGCCTCAGCGGCCTCCTGTGAGCGGATGATCTGGTAGGTGTCGACCACGTCCTGCGGCGGGTCGATAAATCGAATCTCGCCGAGCTCCACGCCAGCCTGCTCGTAGATGCCACCAAACGCGTCGAAGAGTTCGATAAAGTTGTCGTCTTCCGGAGCTGAGGCAGCGGTCACTCCCGGGAGCCCTACCAAATAGACATTCAGGTCGATGACCGAGTTAGAACCCGCCTCTTCGAGCAAGTAGTAGCAGAGGTCGTCCGAGACCGTCTGCACGAAGAGCGTGTGGTCTCCGGCCTGAAGCTGCGCTTCGTCCTGCGGGGTCGCTGGCACAACGATCGGGTTGATGAACCCGAACAGAATCGACGGCGTCAGCTGGAAGCCATTTGCGCCGTCCAGGTCGATCTCGCCGCCGTCCGGCAGGTCGATTCCGACAGGCGACACCGCGCCCCCGTCCACACTAAAGGGTGTGATCATATAGGCGGTGGTGTCCTCCGCGATCGTGAAGTCGATCGTGGCGAGCCCACGATCGTTGGTCTCCACGCCGCAGATGATGTCGAACGGATGGTCGAGCAGGTCGACCTCTTCGCTCGGCGCGCTGAATCCGGGAGCGCAGAACCCAACTCCGCCGCCTAGGGCCTGGCAAGTGTAGCCGGTGCGGCACTCATCGTTGCCCTGACAGATGCGAACACACGCGTTGGTGTCTTGGATCAGGCAGCGATTGTCGATGTCGCCGTCGACCCCGCGAGCGCAGTCCTCAAAGGTGCGGCAGTCCAGCGTCGTGCAGTAGCCGTTCGGCCAATCAGGCGGCTCGATGCACGTTCCGCCTGCACAGTCGGCGTCCACAGCGCACTCCTCGCCGTCAGCATTTCCATCAGGAATCACGATCGGGGGCTCGCCCGGGAGGCAAACGTTCTCTGGGCGTCCTAGTGCTTCGCCACAGTAGTAGCCGTCGCGGCAAGAGTCGTCGGAGCGGCAGGTGAGGAGGCACATCGACGCGTTGTCGAACGACGAGCAGATCACGTCGGCTGCGCTGCACTCAGAGTCGGCCGAGCAGGGCTGCGTGGTGCAGTAACCTTCGGGCCAGGCGGGGTCTGGGTTGCAAACGCCGCCGGTGCATTCGGAGCCGTCCTGGCACGGCTCGCCGTCATCGGAGCCGACAAAAGGTCCGGCATCCGCCGTTCCCAAGTCGAGCACGATGGCGTCGGTGTCATCGGCGTCCGATATGCCTGTATCCGCCGCCGCGGTGTCACCCGCGACGGTCGCTAACGATCCGGAGTCGTTGCCGCACGCCATAAGCGCACAAGCGAGCAGAAGTGGGATCAGCGCACGTAGCATCGGGACTCGTCGAATTGTGGAGGGAGCGCGGCCGCCTGTGTAGCTACGACCCCAATCACGCACAAGGTTATTGCCCGCGCGGCGAGCGACACTTAGTGCACCGCACGTCGCGATGAACTCCCCAACTTTCACCATGAAACAAGAAGAGCTCCTCCGCTTTATGCGAGAAGCCATGGCCGAAGGGCGAAAGGCACTGCCGGACTGCAAACCCAACCCCCCGGTGGGTTGCGTGTTGGTCCGCGACGGTGAGATCATTGCTCGGGGCTACACTCAACCGCCAGGCAAGCACCACGCTGAGGCTCACGCGCTAGCGCAGGTCGAGGGCGACCTCTCCGACGTGACCGCTTTCGTCACGCTCGAACCGTGTTCGTTTGCTCAGAAGACGCCGAGCTGCGCGAAAGCGATGGTGACCCGCAAGGTCTCCAAGGTTCACGTCGCCATCATCGATCCGCATCCCCGCAATCAGGGCGTTGGATTGCAGATTCTGCGCGATGCGGAGATCGAGGTTGAGCTTGGCCTGTGCGGGGGCGAAGTGCTCGCGGAGCTAAGCCCGCACCTGCTCGGCGAGTAGGCGAGTAGAGCGGACCAACGACGGAGCGGGGTAGACAGGGTTCGCGCGGAGGCAGCGTAGATGCGCCACCACGAGCATGGGGAACCCGCGCTCAATCCAGCGCGCTCAAACCTTCGAGTTCGCCCAGGTTCCCTGCTTCCAACTCGCGATGAACAGGACGGTCTGCAGCGTTCGATAGACGAACTGCCCGATCCAAACCGCGGTCAATCCCAGCCCCCAAACGACGCCGATGAAGTAGGCAGCGGGCAAGAAGATCACCCACTGCATCACCACGCTGATCACCGTCACGCGACTGGCCGCTCCGGCCCCGAAGTGCGCGTTCATGATGACCATGCCGAAGACGTCGAAGAACATGCCAGCTGCAGCGATTCGCAGCGCTAATGCGCCGACCGCGATGGTGGCGGGATCGTGCACGAAGATGCCCAGGAAGAATTCTGGGAACACCGCGACGGGAACGGCGAGCGCGCTAACGATTATTGAACCGAAGAGCGCGACCTCCCAACCCCAGCGCATCGCATCTTTCGGGTTCTTGCGCCCGAGCGCTTGGCCTACGAGCGAAGCCGCTGCCAAACCGAAGCCCATTCCCGGCAAAATCGCTACCAAGATCAAGTTGATAATGACGTTCGAGACAGCCAGCTCGCGGGTCCCGGAATGACCGATGATCCACATGAACGTTGTCATGCCGCCGGCGAAGAAGAGCTGCTGAATCCCCGACGGAATTGCCAGTCTCAGCATCGTCTTCATCGTCGCGTGAGCCGGGATTCCTCTTAGGAACCCGGCCGGTCGAGCGTGTTTGAAGCCTAGGAAGAAGTACACGCCGAGGCCGACGTAGGCAGAGATCGCGGAGGCTAGACCGGCGCCCGTCGTGCCCATCTCCGGGAACCCGAAGTGGCCGAAAATTAGCAGCCAATTCAGCGTGATGTTGGTGATGTGCATGATCACCAGCGTGCGCATGTAGAGTCGCGAGAGGTTCACACCGTTCCAATAGCCGCGAAACGCGAAGTTCATCGCGATCGCTGTCAGACCGATTAGGCGCACGCGGAGATAGGGGATTCCTAGCTCGTAGACCGCTGGGTCATCGATCAGGATCGGGAAAAGCCGAGGGGCAAAGTAGATGACGCCGAGCGACATCGGAATACCCAGCGTCAGCGCAAGCAGCAGTCCACCGTTGAGCGGAAGCGCCATCTCGTCGAGCTTGTCCTCGCCCTTCCGCCGAGCAGCAATCGCCTGCACACCGGTCGCGAGACCGGTGATGAAGGCCATCGTCAGCCAGTTGGCGAATCCACCCATGCCGACCGCAGCGAGAGCAGCGTCGCCCAACGAGCCGACCATGTACGTGTCGACAAGATTGAGCACGTTCTGAGAGACCATCCCCCCGATAATCGGAAGCGCCAGTACCAGGATCGTGCTTCGACGCGCCGAATTGGGCAGCACTCGCTATTCTCCGGCTACAATTGCGATCGCGTCCTGACCTTGCACGACATCGTATCGGTAGCCGGAGACGAGCTCGAAGCTCTCTTCGGTCAGCACTCTGTCAGGCCAGCGGACCGTCACCTCGGCACCGCACTCGGTGCCGAGACCAAAATGAAGAACAGTGTCGTTCTGCGCTCCATAGTGGCCGTATCCGCCGCCGACTTCTTGAGTCTGAGTGACGCCGTCAGGAGTCGTGACCTCGACCCGCGCACCGATCGCTGCCCGGTTGCTACCGCTGCCGCCCTCGAGCCGCACCTGCAGCCAATTTCCTTGGTCTCCAAGAGTGTTCTCGAACGCGCGGACTTGTTGCGTCTCGTAGCAATTGTTCGGCTCGGTGTCCGAGCATCGAGAGCGGGAGTGGCCGACGATCAAGTCCAAATCACCGTCGCGGTCGAAGTCCGCGGCGACGACGCCGTGGCTACGATTGTGCTCAAAGTAGTCTCCGACTGGAACATCGCGCCAGATGCCCGGGCTCTCCTGCTGGTAGAGCAGGCCGTAGTTGCCAGAGTAGTCCGATGCGCCAATGTAAAAGTCTGGCCAGCCATCGTTGTCGAAGTCGAGAACTGTTGCGGACATGTGCCCTTCGTCCCAGCTTGGGGAGGTTGGGTGGTCGACGATGAAGCCGAGGTCTGCACGGGCCGCCGCCCGGTCGAAGGACACGTCGGACTCGCCATTGTTGAGCAAGATGTCGCTCTGATCGGCGCCTGCGCCAGCCCACCAGTGCTTGATCTCGGTAGTGAGCAGGTCCATCCAGCCGTCGTTGTTGAGGTCGGCACAGACGGTCGCCCCGCTGTTGCCACCAAGCCGGAAGGGCTCGCGGTCAAAGCCGTGGTTCCAATTCGCTTGGCAACCGATCGTCGGATCGGCCGTCACCAAATTGCAGCCATCAGCCGATCGGTTGTCGCGGCAGTAGCAGAGCGCGAATTGGTTATCCCACCATGTCTGGTCCTCGTCGTACGCGTAGCCAGACGCGACGCTGCGATTCTCGAACATGATGCCGTCGTCACCTTCGACCGCCTGCCAAAGGTGGTTCGGCGAGCGGCCATAGGACGGTGCCATTAGCTCGGGGTTTCCATCGTTGTTCAGGTCGCACGCGACTGCGCCCCACGCACGGGTGTGCGAAAGACCGGCGTTGAGGTCTTCCGGCTCATTCCACCCGAGTGTCTGCAAGCCCATAATCTCGGTAACGTCGGCGAAGCTGCCTGCGCCGTCTCCCCGATAGAAGAGGTCCTGCGAGAAGGCGATGCCACCAGCCGCCGGCTCGTAGTTGTGCTGTGGAACCCAGAGGTCGAGGTCTCCGTCGCGGTCGGCGTCGATGAACGACGCGCCTGCTGGTACGTCAATGCCTGCTTCGCGGCGCAGCGGATTGTTCCGAGTGGTGAACGAGAAGAATCCATCTCCGGAGTTGATCATGATTTCCGACGTCTCGCCGCGAGCAACCGTGGGATCGACGGTCGTGGTGCCTGTGTAGAGGTCCAAGTCGCCGTCGTTATCGACGTCGCCAAATGCGACGATCTCAAAGGGCCTAGCTATGTTCTCGGCGTTCGCGAGACGAGGCGAGTCGAGGCCCGACTCCTGGGTAAAGTCTTCGAACCCGTTGCCGTTATTCCGCATTAACCAAGCGTGGCGCGGACCCTCTGCGGTCCAATCGTTCGCACGAACGCCGCCTCGGCGAACCAGCAAGTCCGCCCACCCGTCCCCGTCGACGTCGCCCACAGCGAGCCGCGTGCCCTGCACACCATCGAGTCCCCATTCGCTCGTCGCTTCGCGGAAGGCCGGAATACCCGGTTGGTAGAAGGTCCCGGATGTGCAGACGGCTTCAAGCGCGTCCTCACCGGGAGCGTCGAGGGGCGTGTCCACCGTTCCTGCGTCGCCGCAGTTAGCTCCCTCGCACTCGCTGTCTTCGCCGCCACAAGCAGCGAGAGGGAGAAGAAGGGAGAGGGCAGAGAGAGACAAAAAACGTCGGGACTTCATCGCGTCGCAGTATCGGAGAGTGAGAGCACAGCGCAGCAAGTAGGCCGATCGCGAACCCGCCGCAACCCCGACCCGCCCGTCGATGTGCGCCCGCGCGACCACCAACGCCGTCTGGGCGAACAACCAAAGCGGTGTCGGCACCGTGTACCGACATCGCGAAGCGGTCACCGTCGCAAACGCAAAACCCGCATCCAACCGCGCATCACGCCGCCACCTCCACACGAAACCCGGCTCCAAAAAGGTCGCCGGCCGGGACTTCCACTCACACAATTATGAGCTTCTTTCCCGGCCGGCATCCCGTCCGTCGCGTTGCACCTGTAGAGACGCGAGCCCAGCCGAGCTATTCAGCCCCCGGTGATCTTTTTTCCCCCACGGCCGATCTGCATGGGTATTCTCGCGCCCCTAACAGGTGGATATGAGCGAAACTGAGACCAAACCACGGCGTCCCAAGAAGCCGCTTAAGCAAGTCGCAGCCGAGGTTTTCGGCGAAGAAGGCAGCCTTGCGCGCTTCCTAACCGAATACGAGCCTCGCTCGCAGCAGGTCGAGATGGTCGAGGCGGTGGCGGAAGCTTTCGAAGACGGCAAGCACATGCTCATCGAGGCTGCAACGGGAACCGGGAAGACCCTCGCTTACCTCGTCCCTGCCGTGCTCTCCGGGAAGCGAACGATCGTGTCCACTGCAACGAAAAACCTACAGGAGCAGATCCTCAACAAGGACATCCCGCTGCTGCATCAGGTGCTGGACAAGGGATTCCACGCGGTCGTCCTCAAAGGACGCCAGAACTACCTGTGTAAGTACAAATACGAGGGCTTCCGGCACGATCCGAAGTTCCGAAAGAAGGAGGACGTCCATTACTGGCCGGCCGTGCTCAAGTGGGCCGCACGGACGGACACCGGCGACCGAGGTGAAATCGGCGAGATGCCCGACGACTGGGGCTCCTGGAGCGACCTCTCCATGAGCTCCGACGCGTGCATGGGCAGTGAGTGCTCGCTCTTCAACGAATGCTACGTCACGTTGGCGCGCCGAGAGGCCCAAGATGCCGATGTTGTCGTGGTGAACCACCACCTCTTCTTCGCCGACCTCGCCCTCCGTCAGATCGCCGACGCCTCGCTGCTTCCAGCGTATCAGGCGGTCATCTTCGACGAGGCTCACAACCTCGAGGAGACCGCTTCCAGCTACTTCGGCATGCAGGTCTCCAGCTACCGATACAACGACTTGCTCAGCGATTTGGTTCGTACGCTGCAACGAGAGGGGGGCCTCTCGATCGAGATTAAGGCGTTCCAGAAGGCAGCCCAGGACCGCGCTCGCACCTTCTTCGCGACGCTAGGCGACGCGATGCAGGGCAATGACGGAAGACAGGAGTCCGCCCCGATCCTCGACGGGCCGATGAAGAAGGAAATCACCGACGACCACCGCGCGCTCGAGCGTCGGATGTTGGAACTGCACGTGTCCGTGAAGTCCGCCAATGTGGGCGAGGCGGGGACGAAGTTAGCGGACCGCATCCAATCGCTGGTTCGGGAGACCGCGATGCTCATCGATCAGGACGCCAAGGACATGGTCTATGTCATCGAGAAGCGAGGCAGGGGCACGTTCCTTGGCGCGTTCCCCATCGACCTCGGACCTGTGTTTCGCGACCTCCTCTATTCCTCGTGCTCCACCCAGATCTTCACTTCGGCGACGCTCACGACAGACAGCGACTTCAAGTTTTTCCGCTCACGTCTCGGCATGCCGAAGAAGGTGCAGACCCTGAAGCTGGAGCCTGTCTTCGACTATATGAAGCAGGCCCTCCTCTACGTGCCCAACGACCTGCCAGACCCAACCGATCGTGAGTTCATTCAGAAGGTTGCGCCCACAATGCAGCGGCTCGTCGAACTCTGCGATGGACGCGCCTTCCTGCTCTTCACGAGCTATCGCAACATGAACGAGGCGTTCCGAATCCTCGGACCGAAGCTCTCTCAGCCGCTGCTCAAACAGGGCGACATGAGCCGCGCGGCGTTGCTGGACAAGTTCCGCAAAGACCCGCGCTCTGTTCTCTTCGCAACGTCGAGCTTCTGGGAGGGTGTTGACGTTCAAGGCGAAGCGCTCTCGCTCGTCGTGATCGACAAGCTGCCCTTCGCCAGCCCGGGTGACCCCTTGCTCAAGGCGAAGCTGAAGCACCTAGAGGACGAAGGCGGCCACGGCTTCGCTGACTACCAGGTGCCAGCAGCAGCCATCACCCTGAAGCAAGGGTTCGGACGGCTGATTCGACACCGGAACGATTCAGGGATCATCGCGATCCTAGACGGCCGGCTCCTCCGCCGGGGCTACGGCAAACGCTTCCTGTCGTCGTTGCCGCGGGCGCGGCGCTCTCAGGACTTCGAGACCGTTGAACGGTGGTGGCGAGCGCGGTCGGAATCGGACTGATCCACGTTCAGCCGGAGTCGGTTTGAGCTTGGTTTGACGCTCCGAGTCAATTCTTTGTCGGTCTTGGTCAAGCGGAAAACAAAGTGGACCATTATACTCCATTTTGTCGGAGAGTGCGGTCCACAGGTGCCAGCGATGACCTCTGGAATCCCCCGCCCCTTCGGCAAGCCCACCGAACTCAATCCCAGTCCCCTCCCCGGACACCCCTTCACGGATCTCTCCTTGAATGCGCCATCCTTTCTGGCAAAGGGTGGCGTCCCCCCTTTTGGAGATCCGGTTTTTAGTTTGTTCGGAGTCCGCTGAAAGCGACACGCGAGTCGGTTCTGGCGATGATTCGGAGGTGGAGGGCGTTGCGAAGCTCGCGGTTACCGCGGAATCGCAGCCCCAACGCCCAGCGATTCGCCGCACGGAGGGTCATCTTGCCGGTCGACGCGACGGCTGCGGCCAAATCATGTCGGAGAGTCACGTGTGCGCGTCAGAAACGCGGCCCAGCGAACACGCCGCTTTGGCAGGACTCCTACTCCCTTGGGCTCTCGCTCAGGCTCCCCCTGCCTCTGGTTGATCGGCACACTCGCAATTTGCGCAGTGGCGCGACCTCTATGGCTCGAAGACGCAGGCAGGGACGACGATCCTGGCAACCGAACCGCAGTTGAACATCGTCTGAGACCAGCCTCCCTCCGGGTCGTCAGCGAGCGATGGATCGCTGCACTCGAACGCCGCGAGCGACGGCATACAGTCGCCGCAAAACGCGCCTCCGCAGGGCGACGAATCGTAGCGCAGGAAGCGGAGCACGCCGTCCAAGCCAAGCGCCCAACCGGTGGCGAAGAGGGAGTCGTCGCCGAAATAGGCAAGCACGCCATGGAACGGCACACCCGCTTCAAACGAGTTGGGTATGCAATCGCCAACCACGAGTAGGTCCGGGGCCTGCACAGGATCCATGCCGCAATCGACCGCTCCAACCCCCGCCCACCCGGAGATCACCGCCTCAGGCGTGCACCCGACGCACTCGTCCACGCAAATCCCACGCTCCTCTTGCTCGCACTCCGCAATCTCCTCGGTCTCCAATCCGAGATCGTCTGCGTCCGCCAGCGCAGCATCTACCCCACTGACGTCGTCCGCGCCGCTGACGTTCATAACGACCTCTTCGGACGACGAACAACTCGCAACCAAAATACCGAAGAGTGCCCTGCCAATCGTTTTCCGCATACCGCACGGGTAGCACGAACCCAGAGTGAGAACATCCGGCCTAGGCTCGCACTCGAGCTCCCCTACCTCCGGTCGATAGCCTGGCGACGGGATTCTGGCGCCGATACCCCTGCGGGCGAACACACGCGCCTCAAAGATTGTTCCACCGTCGCTTCAGCGCAGCCAAATCGAACTCCTCAAGGCTCACCAACTGAGCATGCGCAGGCGCCAGGTTGTGGCCCAGCGTTTCCCGTTGCGGCACGGCAAAAACCACGCTGCCTGCGGCAGCGCCGGCTGCGACGCCTGGACCAGAGTCTTCGAAGACAACACAGGACTCCGCGGCCACTCCTAGCGCATCTGCGGCCGCCAAGTAGACGTCTGGGTGTGGCTTCGAACGCGGCACATCGCAGCCTGACCAAGTCACCACGAATCGGTCACGTATCCCCAGGTTACTCAGCACACGCTCGATATGAGCTGCGGGAGACGAACTCGCGACCGCCATCGGAAGACCAGCCGCAGCGAATGCGTCGAGAGTCTCGACGACGCCGGGTAAGGGCGTCAGCGGTCTGTCGACAAGCGCGAGGAATATCCCGTGGCGCTCATCGACGAGTGTTTCGGTCGGCATGACTAGCTGAGGATTCGCGGCGCGAATGACCTCATAGCAGTGGACGTCCGTGGTCCCGACGAGGGTCTCGTGCAGCGAGTACTCGTAGGTAACCCCGAGCTTCTTGAGCTGAACGCGAAGCGACTCAAAGTGGATCGGCTCAGAGTCGATCAGCAGCCCGTCCATATCGAATATGGCTGCTGCGATCGGTGCCCTCACTTGGGCGTCACGCCGCCGTAGCGTCGTTCGCGGCTGCGATAGATGTGCATGGCCTTGTCGAACGCGGCCTCGTCAAAGTCAGGCCAGTAGCACTCGTCGACGTAGAGCTCCGTATACGCCGCCTGCCAGAGCAAGAAGTTGGAGAGCCGCAGCTCCCCAGACGTTCGGATGATCAGGTCGGGGTCGGGCATGTCAGAGGTCCAAAGGTTGGCCGAGATCATGCCTTCGTCGATCGACTCTGGGTCGAGGACGCCGGACTTCACTCGCCTAGCGAGCGTCTTCGCAGCCTCAACGATCTCCTCGCGCCCGCCGTAGCTGAGCGCGATGACCAGCTGCATCGACGTGTTCGACTTCGTGGCCTTCTCCAGCACCTCTGCCGCCTTTCTCGCCGCGAGCGGCATGCGATCTCGCTCCCCAATGACGCGAAACCGAATGCCCTTGTCGAGCAGGAGCTTGCGCTCCTTGTGACAAAACTCAACCAGCAGCCCCATCAGCTCACGGACCTCGGCCCGAGGACGCGACCAGTTCTGCGAGGAGAACGCGTAGAGAGTCAGGTACCCAATGCCCACCTCGCGAGCGCGCGTCACAATCTTGCGCACGGTCTTGGCGCCCTCGCGATGGCCGTCTGTCCGTGCGAGTCCCCGCTCCTTCGCCCACCGGCCATTGCCATCCATGATGACGGCAACGTGTTTGGGCATCGGCAGGGGTGAATTCGACTCGGACATACGACGTGGTGATGGGGGTAACCTACCTATCACGGGATCGGGCGTCTCGCCCGTCTGCCGCGCACAGAGGTCTGCAACCGTGCCAGTCGCTGGCGGATTCCCGAGCAAAAACGACGAAACGCCCGGCGAGCCGGGCGTTTCATCGAAGAAGGTCAGTAAATTACTGAGCCTTGTTGAACGGAATCTCCTCTCCCTCGGGATCGGCGATCATGATCGAGGTCGCGCTCGCGAACGAAACCGTCATGGTCTCGGTCTCGGCCTCTGCGCCCTCAGCCTGGGTCGTGGTGGAGATGGTCAGGGTGTTGCCCTCTGATCCAACTTCGCTCCACGTTCCGCCCTCGTTCTGCTCCTGTCCCATCATGGTGCCGGTCATCGCAAGCGTGCCGTCAGCATTGAAGGTGAGAGCCATCTGAGCGCCTGCAAGGAAAGCGGTCGCCATGGCGCGCTCTTCCTCGGACATCTCTTGAGCGGCAAGCATGGCCTGGAAGTCAGCGTTCCAGGTGCCGTGGATGGCTGCTGCGCTAGCGGCGAAATCGCCACCGGCTGCTGCGGCTTCTCCGGCCGGCTGCGAGGTCGGCTCAGCTGCGGCTTCTTCGCCTTCAGCTGCGGCTTCTTCGCCTTCAGCTGCGGCCTCTTCGCCCTCAGCTGCGGCTTCTTCGCCCTCAGCTGCGGCTTCTTCGCCGCTTCCGTCTGCGGCTTCTTCGCCGCCTTCATCACCGCCGCCCTTGCAACCAGCAAAAGCGAGCGAACCAACAAGAAGGGAGAGCCAAAGGAATTTCGTAGACTTCATCGCAGTATCTCCTGCTAGAGAGGTGCAATGGCGAGTCCGAGTAACGGACTTAATAGTGCGCATTGCAAAAAACGGTTGGTGATCTCCAACGGGGCGCTGCCTAGCCCGCGGGCAGTAGTTCGGCAAGTGATTGCTGCGATCTTCGCATAATTGCAGCCTTTTTCACCTCTAAAACCCTGATTCTCACTGGTCTTTCGCTCTTGCTTACAAAGCGACTCGCTCGACCACTTTCAGTAATCGGGGAACAGAAATCACTTCGGCGAAGTCGATAACATTATCGCCAACAGCCCCTAGATCCGCCTTCGTCTTTTCCGTCGCCATCCGCCGCGAAACGCAGAGCACGAGATTCTTTGGACCATACTTCGAGAGCACCTCAATACGGCGCTCCAGGTAAGAGCGACGCCAGAAGCCGACGACCTCCACATACGCTTTCCGGCCATCTTTGTGCGAGAGCGTAAAGTCAGGCACCAGCACGTCTTTCCCACCAAGGTCCAGCACCGTGGCACGCTTCGAGACGCTCCAATCCTTCTTCTTCTTCAAGCGCTCGACGACCAGCCTCTCCTCTCGAGAGACCGCCATCCCCGTCGACTTGAGGTGCGAGACAAGCCCAACAGATGGCGTCAGCTCGAATTTTAGGGTGTCTGGTCGGTCGCGCCACTGAACCGACGCCTCCATCCGCCAATTCTCGGTTAACAGCAGCGCCGGAAGGAACTTTGCCATCTGCAGCCCGTATCGCTGAGACTGATCGAAGAGCGAGAGAGGGCCGTCGATTTCAATGCGCCAACCCGTCTTCGAGCGCAGCGCACGATGCATCAGCTGATAGAATTTCAACCAACGGAACAATTGGCGAAGTCCAGCTGGGCTCTTCGTCTTCACCTCAATCGACATCGTGCTCGCCCGGTACAGCATGCCCTGAGCCAGCGCGAGGTTGTATCGATGAAGCAGCGCGCTGGGGTCCAGCTCTTTGAACGAGGTCAGCCGATGTTCTGCTTTGAGATCAGAGTACATTCCGAGCTCCACCTGTTCGGCTGAAACCCCCAACTCTGCCGCGACTTCTTCTAGAACCTGCTCTCGGCTCTTGAACTCACCGACCGGGTGGTTCGCGGCCGACGTCTCAAAGATGAGCCGGCGCAGTTCAACGGGCGGCACGGGAGAACTGGGCTCCCAAGTGGACCGGTCATGCAGTAATTTGCTGAGTCCCCTCGTGATCGCGAAGGTGACATCATCGCCGACCAGATCGTTCAGCGCCTCGTCCATCTCGGCTCGCGTCTTCTGGTCGTGCGCTTTGAACTCACGAACCAGTCCGCGGGCACGGCGCAGCAGGGCCTCGTCCTCTGGGTCGATGAACATCGGGTGAAGACCACCACTTCGGACTCGGGCGCGGAGTAAGTCAGCGGTAAGCATCGTGCTCCCGGCGCCGCTCGCTCACTCCCTCTTCCACCGTGTTCCGCGTGATGACCTCGTAGAGGAGCGCACGTTTGTCTTTGCCCATTCGCAGGATTCGTCCAAGGCGCTGCACATGCTCACGCACGCTGCCAGAACCACTGAGCACCACCGCGACGTTCGCCTCCGGCACGTCGACGCCCTCGTTCAGTACTTTGCTTGTCAGCACCACCGGGTACCTACCGTCGTTGAACCGCTCCAGGATCTCCTTCCGCTCTTTGGTAGGCGTTTGATGTGTAATGCACGGCAGCAGTAACAGCCTTGAGAGTGTGTAGACGGTGGGATTGTCGTTGGTGAAGACGATAATCCGGTCCTTCGCGTGCCGAGCAATGATCTCACCAACCAGACTGATCTTGGATTCGCAGGTTAGGGCGACACGACGCTGCTCACGGAACGCTTTGAACGCGCGGCGGCCTTGGGACGTCCGTGAGGACTGAATGACAAAGTCGCTCCAGCCACCTTTTGCACTGAACCGGATTCCCTGACTGCGGATGAAGTTGAGGTAGATCTCACGCTCCGTCGTGTAGTGCAGCTTCTCGGCCTCGGTGAGCTCGACGATGAGCTGCTCGACGTCGTACGCAGCGAGGTACTCTCCGGCGAGCTCAGTGATTCCCTTCCGGTAGACTACTGGCCCAATCGCCTCATCGAGCAAGTACTCCCGCCCGTCCTGACGCTCTGGAGTTGCCGTCAGGCCAAGAGCGAACGGTGCGATCGAGGCAGTGCAGGCCTCGAGATAACTGGGCCCGGCCAAGTGGTGGCACTCGTCGAAGATCAGCATTCCGAATCGATTGCCGTACCTAGGCATGTGAATGTTGAAGCTATCGTAAGTGGTGACCGTGAGCGGGTGCAGTTCGTGGTAGCCCCCACCGAGCAGACCAACATTCTGTAGGCCAAACGCCACCAGCAAGCCGGTGTACCACTGGTTCATCAGGTCAATTGTGGGCACGACGATGAGCGCGCTTCGGTTCACTGCCTGGATTGCGAGCTGCGCTACAAACGACTTCCCGCTGCCGGTAGGCAGAACGATTTGCCCGCGTTTTCCGGCGTGTATCCAAGCCTCGACCGCCTCCTTCTGGTACGGTCGCGGTGACTTAACGCCGTCGAGCTTCGCACCCAGCGGGAGATAGTCTCGCGCTTCATCAACGAAGGTCAACTGACCAGCTTTCTGAGCCCGATGCAGCCACGCAAACACTGGCCGATAACTCGCCGCGGGGGCACGCCAGCGACCCACGCGGTCGTCGAAGCGACACTCCGGCGGCTCTAGCGAGGCCGCCTTAGCGAGATCATCCGGATCAAGCACTAACGTGCCGCCGTGAAACTTCAGAGTGAGATGCACGTTAGTACTGCAAGAGCGGAGCGCGCGAAGGACGCTTGTGCTACCACGACCCACCCCTCAGACCAATGGACGCCGAGCTCCGATCGATGCGCAATACTTGCCTTGTATCCACGCTTCTTTGTGCGCTCTTAGCATGCGCTTCGCCACGGTCTCAGCCACCTGCAGACCTCGCGGACCCCAACCTCGAAGCTGCGCCGGCTCCTGAGTATCTGCCGCCCGAGCTACCGCCCGTGTTGCCCGCGCCAGCACCGACCGCAGTCGCTGCCGCCGAGATGCTCCTCAGCGTGACCGAAGAGTTGTCAGCCGCCGAAGCCGGGGTGCTGTTGGTAGGACCCGGCGCGAACCGATTGAGCTTCGAACTCGACGCTTGCCGCTTTACGGCTGCCGAGCCGAACTGGGACGCCGGTGAGACCGAGGAGGATCATTGCCGCAATATCAATCGCGCAACGGTTCACAACCGAAGCGCGAGAGCTCTCGTCGTGCATCCAGGGGAATACGAATTCCTCGTCAGCAACTCTGCCTTTGAGCGACCACTCGGGTTTTGGCTGCGCAGAGAAGACGACCCAAACACCCCCATTCTGACCGGGGGCGGCGCTCAATTCGGCGCCAGCAAGAGTTGGAGTGCGGAACTTCTACCCGGTCGTTACATCTACTCATGTCCGCTGAGCCCAACACCTGACTACCTGCTGATTGTTCGATGAAGAGACGCACTACGAAGCCGAACCCCTGGAAGAAGGCCGCGATCAGAGCGGGCCAAGTCCTCACCGCCGTCCTTGGACTGCTGCTCGTTGCCACCTTCGCCTCGTTCGCCATCTGGCCTCCGATCAATGACGTCGAGACCGGTGCCACGCCTGAATACCCGGACATTCAGCCGCGCGACTACCGCTTCTCCGCGGACCGAGTTCTCTCCGCGGCCTCCGAGTCTGTGGAGGCCCTGGAGCGCTTCGAGGTAGTAAGCGTCGATGAAGAGGCGGGGGTCGTAGCTGCGACCGCCGATACGCCATCTGGACGCTTTACCGACGACATCACGGTGCGCGTTGAAGCGAATGGAGATGGAGGCGCCATCGTCTTTGTGCGCAGTCAGAGCCGAGTTGGCAAAGGTGACTTCGGTCAGAACGCTCGGAATATCGAGGCCCTTCAGCAAGCGATGGATACCAACTTAGGGATCGAATGAAGCGTCAGAACATCGCTCTAGCCTGCGTCTTCGCGTTTGGCGCATGCACAGACTCCGTCTCCGACGACGCAGAAACCGACGCGCTGTTTCAGAACGATGCCGACGCCGAATCGGATGCCGAACGAGACGCACCGCTTGATGTCGCACTGGACGCAGACGATGTGGCCGAAGAAGACGCCGAAGTGGATATAGACGACCTCTTTGGGCGTTCACTAAACCCGCGGTTCGACACCGAAGTCGCCGAGTTCTTCGCGACACCCTGGCCGTCCGATGCGCGCGTCCTGCCCGATGGCTCGGCCGACTTGGCCACGTTCCCTGGAGCCGACGAAGGCCTGATGCTGACGTTCCGCCAGGCGATCGAAGGGGACATTTTCGGCTACTCGATCATGCCGGTCGCCTATGTGGCCTTCGACGGCCCCGTCGGGCGGATCAATCTACCAGCGCCCTCGACGACCCTGCGGCCTGGCAGCATCGCGCAGCTTATCGATGTCAGCGAAGAAGGATGCGGGACCCGAATCCCAATCGTCGTTGGCCTGGACGAGGAAGGCGACCCTTACCGCGATGCCAACACGCTGGCCGCCAGCCCAGTCCCCGGCTTCGCGCTGCGCGCGGCGACGCCCTATGCGTTCGTCCTGCGACGAGAGTTCGGACTAGAGGCGGGGCGCGAGGTGGTTCCGCCCGAGGCGTTTGTCGCAGCTCTGAACGGAGAAGGCGAATGGGCGCAGAGCTACGAGCCGATGATTCGTTGCCTCCAGCAGGACGATCTCGATCTAGATTCCATCGGGATCGCGACGGTGTTCACGACCCAGGATCCGGCGTCCGAGCTCCGCGCCATCCGCGATCACGTCGTCTCGAACGCCGTCGACGCGCCGGAACCGTTTGAGCTGGTCCTCGACGAAGAACTCTCGGCTCCCGATGTCGCCAACACCTGGCGCGGGACTTACCAGACGCCAATCTACCAAACCGGGGCGTCGCCCTATACGACCGGCGGTGAGTTCGGGTTTGACGACGAAGGACTGCCCGAGGTCCAACGCCTCGAAGAAGTGCCCTTTGCTGTCGCGATTCCCACCACCGGCGATGGGCCTTTCCCGCTGCTCATCCAGATGCCAGGCACCGGCGGAACTATCTCAGGCACCATTCGGCGTCACCCGGGTATCGACGCGATCTTCGCCGGGTTCGCGGTCGCCACGTTCGCTCCACAGTTCCATGACACACGCGCGGTTCCCGGCTCGGATCCCGTCATTCACGGGTTCAACTACTTGAACCCGGTCTCGGGTCGTACGGTGTTTCGCCAGCAGGTGATCGACACCGCCTACTTCGTGCGCGTACTTCGCGAGAGCCTCGCTGAGAGCGAGGTCTTCGCAGACATCGACCTCTCCACGCTCGTCTACGGTGGGCACTCACAGGGCAGCCTCGTCGGAGGCCTGATCGCCGGCGTCGAGACCGAGTTTGCCTCTTACGTGCTGAACGGAACGGGCTCCTACATCTCCGTCACTGTGGTTGAGCGTACTGACCCCTTCGATATCCAAGCGCTGATTAACGAGGTGTTCGGCGTAGGCCGCAGGCTCGACGTGCAACACCCGCTAGTCGCGCTCGTACAGCTCGGCACCGACGTCGTCGAACCTTACTCGTTCATGCCTTTCTACCGAGGGTGGGCGGGGCAACCGAGCGGCGCGCACATGCTCGTTATCAACGGGTACGAGGACTACACGACGTTTCCGCCGAGCATGAACGCGACGACGATCGGAGCGGGCCTCGCGCCGATCGCACCGGCCGGCTGGGACCCGGACGAATACGATGTTTGGGAGGAGCCGTCTGAGGTCGAACCGCCCATCACCGGCAACGCGACCGCGTTCGACGGCAGCCCCTTGACGATGGCGACATTCTTGGACCGAGACAGCGGCCACTTCACCATCCAAGAGAACGAGGACGCTACCGAACTCGCGGTGCGTTTCTGGGTCGAGTCACTGACCGGCGCTCCGGTAGTCCAGTAGCGCCCAGAGAGCCGGACTGCTCGCTCGCTAGAGCGCGATGATGTCCATCTGCGTGGGCAGGTCTTCGCGTCGCTTGCGCCAGTTCTGCGGGATCGCCAAGCCGCTGCCGCAGAGGTTTCCTGCGACGATTGCGCAGGTCGTATCGCTGTCGCCAAAGCCTCCTGCAGTCTTCCATAGCGCGTCCGCGAAATTGTCGTCGTGGTGCGCAACCATCCAAATGCAGAACGGTACGGTGTCGAACGCAGCGCACTCCTCACCCGTGCCAAACCCTGGGACCGCGCGGCCGATCTCATCCTCTGCGATCAAGCGCGAAGCGACCATTCGATCGAAGGTTTTTCCGTTCGGCATGAAGCGGAGAACCTCGTCGATGTAGTCGACACCTTTAAGATCTTCCCCACCGAACCGAAGGGCAGCAGCAACAGCTACGCCGATCGCGTCAGCGATTCCTTCGATGTGAGCATGGGTCATAATGGCGCTGGCTCGCGCTTAATCAGCGGCGCGAGCCGAGAATCGTGCGATGAATGCGCCGATAGGGGCCGATCGCATCGCTGCAACGTTTCCATACGAGCCAGCCCCATCAAACATAGCGGCGACCTCGTCTCGCCAGTCTGCGCAAGATTCGACATGAGAGAGCAATAGGTGGGCACCTCTGCCGTACCCTCGATGCGCGTCTTGGGAATAGCGAAGGACGAACCGCTTCATCAGCTGGTCAGAGTCGATGGCGCCTTCGGCGAGCAACATCTCCACCACCGAGAGCGCCATGTGGGTGTCGTCGGTCCAGGGCCACGGCGCTTCTGGCAGCTCGCGTCTAACTACGGCGTCTAACTGCGGCGTCTAACTACGGCGTCTAACTACGGCGTCAGACAGTCCCGCCGAGAGACGTTCGCCGAGTGCGTCACCAAAGGAGAGGCCGTCTAGGCTGCGAAGAGCACGTTATCGGTGATTCATGAAGCGGCGACGGGGGACCCAATCTTGTGCAAGGCGGAAGCGAGCGCGTCGAGGCGCTCCCGCGTCTCAATGACACCGTACCAAGAGGCCGGGAACGCGTCGAATCCGTGGGTCGCCCCCGTGAATGCCCCCGTAATCGCCGCGATCGAGTCCGAGTCACCCCGCGAGACTGCCGCTCTGTTGAGGGCATCAACCGGAGAGTTAGGGAAGAGCAAGAACGAGAGCAGCGCCGCGGCCAGCGCCTCCTCAGCGATCCAGCCTCCACCTACCTGTTCGCAAGGATCCATTTCGGGCTTCGGGTTCTCGAGCGCTCGCTCGACCGCCTTCAGTGACCGTGCGCACTCCGACCACCCCTGCGCAATGAACTGCGACGGCGTGTCGACACCCTGTGACTCTTCCCAGAGCATGCCGAGCCACTTCTCGTGGTAGGTGAATCGCTCGCGCTCAGCATAGGCTTGGAGGGTCTCCAGCAAGTCGCCCGGTGCCATCCCCTCTAGTAAGCACCGCGTGGCATGGGCGGTAAGGTCGGCCGCCGCGAGAGCGGTGGGATGCCCGTGGGTCAGCGCCGCCTGCATCTGCGCCAGCGCCGAGTGAGTGACCGACGCGCCGTCTGCTGTCGTGAGGCCTTCCGGAAGATCGATCAGCCCAACAGGGGTGACGCGCATATTGGCGCCGCAGCCCTTGGAGTGAACGATCGTGCATTGCTGCCAAGCGAACCCCTGCGAGAGTCGAGCGGCCGCGCCGAGGCAGGTGAGGCCCGGGGCGCGCGTGTTGTCCGAGGAGTGAAACCAGGCCGCAAAAGCGTCCGAGAGGTCACGTTGCACACCGTTCACTGTCAGCGCGGGCCGAGCGAATGTCTGCACGAACGCCTCGCCGACAGCGGTCGCCATTTGCGTATCATCGGTGATGAGGGCCGGGTCACCTTCCAACTCACGCGGACCGCCAGGCCCCCAGCGCTTCAGGATGGCGGGCAGATCCATGAACTCCGCCTCGGCGCCAAGTGCGTCCCCGTAGGCGACGCCAAAGATGCTGCCCTTGATACGGTCTGCTCGATTACTCATTCGGAATCCGTCGCGGAGAGTCGTGCCAGCTCCCGAGCGTAACCGCCGGAGAGAATCGGAAATCGACACCAAGTTTTGGGGTCGACGTTTTGGTCGTCAACGTGGAGCGCTGGTGCGTAGCGTTCGCGCTTCCACTGGTTGCGACACCAGAGCTTGTAGAAGCGTGAGACCCAGGTTCGCAGCTGACCCTCGGACGCAGCGGGAAACTTCGGACGCAGCGAACGCACGACCTCGGAGGGATCCTGTTTGTCCCGAATCATCAACTCTTCGATCGCGTCGAGCACGTCGTAGGGCATCAGGTCTGCTTCGTCGGTCTGGTTTTCGCCTTGCGGACGCAGCTCAGCCGTGGGGTGCTGCGCATTGATATGCGAGAGCGCCGGCCAGCCGTCTGACTCACCGGGGCCTTGTTCCTCAAGCCAGCGCAGCCACGCTCGAAGGTAGTGTTTGTTGACCCCAGCGATCGGCGACAGCCCGCCGCTCGTATCGCCGTCCATCGTCGCGTAGCCAACGCTGCACTCGGAGCGATTACTCGTCGCTAGCAGGATCGCGTTCTTGAGATTCGCGATCATCCAAACGCCCGGAGACCGTGTGCGCGCCTGGATGTTCTGTTTGGCGAGGTCGTCGCGCTCCCATGTGAGCTCACGCCCCAACGCACCTTCGACGAGCTTTGTGTAGGTCTCGACGATGTGGTCGATCTCGAGCACGTGATAGGTCGCGCCGACTTGCTCGGCGACCGCCTGAGCCGCGTTCCGCGTCGTCTCCGAGCTGTTGCGGGTTCCCTGGTAAACGCAGGTCAGCAGCTCTCCGACGAGTTCCTTCTTGGTGGTTCCGTTGAGCCCGATGTAATCGAGGCGGCGCTTGAACCCGTCCAGGCCTAGTTCGTCGACGCCGAAGCGGACCATTAAGCCGACCAAGCAAGCGACGGCCGCGGAGTCCGCGCCACCCGAAAGGGAGACGACGAAGCCGCCAGCTCGGGCCTTACGCATATAGTCGAAAAGACCGAGCGCGACGGAACGAGCGAACTCCTCTTCCTTTACGAATTCCCCTGCTTCCCAGGGTGCGAGCGCAGCTGCGCGGGAGCCGGGTTCGTGGAGGTTGAAGCGATGCTCGACTTCCACAGTCGCCGAGGAGTTTCCGAGCTCCGGATTGAAACTGTGCGTGCCAGACTGGATTCGCCGCGTGCGGTCTACATCGACGACTGTGCCGGTGACGCTCGAGTTTTTGAAGGAGAAGCGCGGACCTTGTGCGACAATTTCGCCGGCGGTCGCGATGAGTGCTCCACCGTCGTAGATGGCGCGGCCAGCCTCGTTCCCAACTAGGTTTGCGTAGACATAAGTGACGGCGAACGCTCGCGAGCCCTCCTCTACGAAGCCTTTTCTCGTCGGGAACTTCCCGAACGCAAAGTGACTCGCGCTCGGGTTAAGGATGATGTCCACGCCGCGCCGCGCGAGGCGATTTCCGGGCCGGCCTGCGACCCAAGCATCCTCGCAGATTTCGAAACCGATCCGAACGCCATCGATATTGAACACAAGGTCGCCAAACGGGTAGCTCTCGTCGCCAACTTGTAGCTCCACGCGAGTGTCAGCCTCCCACTCCTTGAACCACCGTGGCTCGTAGTGGAGGCCCTCTCCGGCCAAGTTCTGTTTGGCGACGAAGCCAGCGATCTCGCCGTCGACGAGAAGGCAGGCTGTGTTGAATAGCCCGTTATTGTGCAGGACCGGCAGCCCCACCGCAACGACCAGCTCTTTGCTCTCGGCCGCGATCTCGTCGAGCATGCGCAAGCAGGTGCTGCGCAGTGACGGCGAGTGGAAGACGTCCTCACAGCCATAACCCGGGATGCAGAGCTCCGGCAGGCAGAGAATGTCGATGCGAGCTTTGCGAGCCTCGTGCATCGCCGCGATGATATTGCGTTTGTTCTGCTCCCAATCGAGGGGAGTTTGATTCAGCGTTGCCGCGGCGACGTGGATTAGACGCATGTTCCTAGGGGCAAGTTGGTGCGGGAATAGTCCTAGTCAAAGGCTCGCGAACGGCAAGGGTTGGGCGGCGCTGTGACGCATCCCACACCTAGCGGCTAGCGAGCCAGTCGGCGACGGCTTCTCCCGTTGCTCCGGGCCACGGTTTGAGCTTCGCCGTCGGCACCTTCTTGATCGCCTCCAGCTCGTCCCCAACGATGGGCTCGCCTGACGCGATCACATGATAGACGATCACCACCTGGTTCATCTGCGGGAAGTTGTACGCGCCGACGAGAGTAGCTGTACTGCTCGTAAGCCCAATCTCCTCTTCGACCTCGCGGAGCACGCCCATCGCTGGGTCTTCGCACGCTTCGAGGAAGCCGCTCACCAGCCCAAACCAGCTGCCTGGCCAGCCTTTGTTCTGTACGAGAACCACGTCGTCACCGACCTCCACGATCGCCGCGACGACCGGAGTCGGGTTGTTGTAGTTGACGTAGTTGCAGTCAGGACAAGCACGCCGCGCTTCGCCTTCCAGCACACGATCTGCGAGGGCTGCGGAACACATGGGACAATAGATGAACGGTTTGGCCATGGGACGAGGGTAGCGGAGCGCTGCGCGGACCACGAGAGGCCCGTGACGCTCCTTGCCCAATCGTCTAGCGTCCCCGCGACTCGAACCCCGACGCTGATGTCTGAACCGAAAGTCACTCTCCACTACGCGCCAAGAACCAGAGCATTCACGGCGCTTTGGCTGCTTGAAGAGCTCGGTCTCTCCTTCGAATTGGAGAGCCTCGACCTCTCGAAAGGCGTTCACCAGAGTGACGAATTCCACCAGCTAAACTCGATGGGGAAAGTCCCGGTGGTCGTGCACGACGGCACGCCCGTTGCTGAGCTCGGTGCCATCGCGATCTATCTCTCTGACCGCTTCCCAGATGCTGGGCTTGCGCCAGCCATCGACGACCCCAAACGAGCGGACTACCTGCGCTGGTGCTTCTTCGCTTCGGCCATCATCGAGCCGTGCCTCGGCGAGAAGTTCTTCAAGTGGGAGATCCCCGCCGCGTCGGTCGCTTGGGGCTCATTCGACCGCATGATGACCACGCTGACGGAAGGCCTCAAGCAAGGCCCCTACTTGCTCGGCGACCAGTTCTCGGCCGCGGATGTGCTCGTTGGATCCAACGTCCGCTTCGGCCACATGTTCGGCGCGATTCCGAACGAGGGCGTTACAGCCGAGTACGTCGCTCGACTAACCGCACGGGAAGCATGCGCGCGCGCCGCCGTCATCGAGCGGCGCGAAGGCGAACGGTTTCCACCTACAAAATAGCGTCCTTCTGGACGAACCCAGCGGCCCAGGTCGCGAACCACCCACTCGATATGAACCTCCAAGACCTCAAGATTATCGTCACCGGCGCAGCCTCCGGCATGGGCCGGCACTTCACGCTCCGCCTTGCAGAAGCCGGCGCCCAAGTCTCCGCGTGGGACCTCGACGAGGACGGCCTTAGCGCGCTCAAGGAAGCCGCCGCCGACTCGACCGGAACCGTGCACACCTTCGTTTGCGACGTCGCCAACGAAGACCAAGTCGTCAGCTCGGTGGCCAAGTCCGCTGAAGCAATGAGCGGCCTCAATGGTCTCATCAACAACGCTGGGATTATCCGTGACGGCTTGTTGGTTCGGAAGGATCGCAAGACCGGCGACATCTCCAAGATGTCGCTCTCCAGCTGGCAGAAAGTCATCGATGTGAACCTGACCGGGCCTTTCCTCTGCGCCCGTGAGTTCGCCGCCAAGTGCATCGAAAACGGCGTCGACGCAGGCTGCATCGTCAACATCTCCAGCGTCTCGCGAAACGGCAATGTGGGGCAGACCAACTACAGCGCCGCCAAGGCTGGCCTGGTCGCAGACACGACGCTCTGGGCCAAAGAACTCGCCCGACACAACATCCGCGTTGGCGCCATCGCACCTGGCTTCGTTCGCACGCCCATACTCGAAGGCATGCGCCAGGACGCGTTGGAGAAGCTGATGAAGCTCGTTCCACTCCGGCGCCTCGCCGAACCAGAAGAACTCTGGCTCTCCGTGAAGTTCATCATCGAGTGTGACTACTTCACCGGCCGCTGCATCGACGTCGACGGCGGCCTCGCGCTCTAAGGCTTAGTCCTTGAAGACGGCCTCCAATCGGTGGCCGTCCGGGTCGATGACGAAGGCCGCGTAGTAGGTGGGACCGTAGTGCTCGCGCAGCCCCGGAGCGCCGTTGTCGGTGGCCCCGTTGGCTACCGCTGCGCGATGAAACGCGTCGACCGCGTCTCGTGAAGGCGCGGCGAACGCGAGGTGGAATCCAGGGCCAGCGGCTTGGGCGTCGTCTCGCAACTCAAGGCAGAGCTTGTCTTTGCCGTCTTCCACTCCCTAGCCAACCGCGGTTTTAATGTCGAAGACGCAGCGATAACCTAGCTCCTGGAGCATGGCGTCGTAGAGTGACTTCGAGGCCGCGAGGTCGGAGATGGGGAGAGATGTGGTGGAGCATATAACGTGCATCTAAAACGAGTCGCGCTACTCGACCACCACCGACCCCTGGAACCGTGCCAACGTACTGGGCCCAATCCCCCTCACCCTCAGTAAGTCGTCCACCGCGCGATAGGGCCGCGCCTCGACGATTCGCGACGCCAAGGACGGGCCAATACCACTCAAACTCTCGAGCTCCCGCGACGATGCCGAGTTGATGTTGACGCGGCGACCTGGCTGGCCGGTTGGAGGACCCGACGCGGCGACTGGTTCTTCTGCAGCGGCCGGATCGTTCTCAGCTGGGGCGACGCGTCTATCAGGCTGCCGCCTCGTTTCGAGCGCTACTTCCGGCATGTCCTCGACCACCACCAGCAGCTCAGAGCGACTGGGCAGTGGCGGTGGAAACGCAGGCAACGACTCCCAGCGTTCAGCGTAGTAGCCGGCGCCGAGAACACCGTTGATCACCACGAGCCGCGCACGGCGGACGGCCGCGAATTCAGCGGGGGTTGGCGCATTAGTCTGTGTGCGCCAGGGGTACTCCACGCCGGGTGGAAGTGGCACGAGCGCGATCGGATCGGGAGCTGCGCAGCCAGCGGAAATCAGCCCCAATGCGAGACCGAGGACAACAA
>JBLHWZ010000016.1:0-36661 GCA_047629415.1 Bradymonadia bacterium
GAACGGTCCAGGGTGATCATCCCGTCCGCTAGGTTGGTCTCCATGACTCCCGCGGCTTGGTGCATCTTGCCCTCGCGCACGAGGGTTCGAATGGCCGTGTTGGCGACCATTACTTCGAACGCGGCTACGCGGCCTCTGCCGTCGGCCCGGGGGAGTAGCCGCTGCGAGACGACTCCCAGGAGCGCAGCCGCAAGCTGAGACCGAACCTGCGGTTGTTGGAACGGAGGGAAGACATCGATCACCCGATCGATCGCTTGTACGGCGTCGTTGGTGTGCAGCGTTGCGAGCACCAAGTGGCCCGTCTCAGCTGCGGTGATCGCTGCATGTATGGTCTCCAGGTCCCTCATTTCGCCGATCAGGATCACGTCCGGGTCCTGCCGAAGCACGTACTTGAGCGCCGCGGCGAAGCTCTGAGTGTCAGCGTGTACCTCGCGCTGATCGACGGTGGCGACCGCTGACTCGTGCGTGTATTCGATCGGGTCTTCGACCGTGATGATTCGGCAGGAACGGCCGTTGTTGATGCGGTTGACCAAGCACGCGAGGGTGGTGGACTTACCAGAGCCGGTGGGTCCCACAACAAGGAGAAGCCCATGCGGACGGTCGCCGAGTTCCAACACTGACTTGGGTAGACCAAGGGCTTCGGCATCTGGAATCTCAGACGGGATCGCGCGCAAGGCGGCGGCCATCTTTCCCTTCTGAAAATAGGCATTCACGCGGAATCGATGATGCCGGTCGATCGAGATGGCGAAGTCGATCTCGCGTTCAAGCTCAAATGTGCTGCGCTGATTGTTGGTGAGAATCGAGAAGAGCAAAAGCCGCAGGTCGGCCTCTGAGAGCGGTCGAACTTCGAGGGGGTGCAAGTGTCCGAAAATGCGAAAGATCGGCGGGCGGCCCACGGTCAAATGAAGGTCCGATGCACCCTTTGCCATCGCCATGTTCAGCAGCGCCTTGATGTCGAGACCGCTTACCGTATCGAGTTCGTTCTCGCCGAAGGTGCCCGAGCCTGTGGCCATTCCTTGTACTGCCAGCGCGAATTCGTCTGGGTTTGATGCGTAGGCGAGACCTGTTTCCACCGAGATGGCGCCGTCTTGGTGAAGCTCAAGTAATGACTGGTTGAACGTCAGCATCCCCGGGTCAGACGTTGCCCGCATGATGTCACCAAGCTCGTCAATGCGTTGCTCGCGCAGGAGGCTGCGAACACCGGGTGTGACGGTGAGGACTTCGCAGGCGAGGGCGCGTCCGTCCCCGTTTTCGCGGGGAATCAAGCGCTGAGACACGATACCCTGGAGCGACATCGCGAGTTCCGAGCACACCTGCGCTCGACGCTCCGCCGGGAGGTAGCCGAGCACGCGCCGGAGCGTCTGCGTCGCATCAATCGTGTGAAGCGTCGCGAGGACTAGGTGGCCCGTGAGGGCGGCTTGGAGTGCGATCTCGACGGTGTCAGCGTCCCTCATTTCGCCGATGAGGATTACGTCAGGAGACTGGCGGACCACATGCCGGAGAGCGACGTGGAAGTCGGTGGTGTCCGTCCCGACTTCACGCTGGGTGATCCTGGCGAGGATATCCTGGTGTACGAATTCGATCGGGTCCTCGAGCGTGACGATGTGCACCGGTCGCGTATTGTTGATGCGGTTCACCATCGCGGCGAGCGTCGTGGACTTGCCGCTACCGGTAGCGCCGGTCACGAGCACAAGACCGCGGGGTAGGTCGGCGAAGTTTGCTACGACGTCTGGCAGCCCGAGCTCGCCTAGCTCCAGGTTGCCGCTGGCCAGCGCTCGCGCGACGAACCCACGACGACCTCCGGACCTGGCAAAGTTGAATCGAAATCGTGTGCCAGCATAGGAATATCCTACGTCCGCGTCACCCGTTTGGTCGAATCGCTCGCGGACGACCGAAGTCATCACCGCCTCCAGGCAGCGCTCCATGTCTTCTTCGGAGATCGTCGGCATCTCGATCCCGACCACGGTTCCATTCACCCGTGCCGACGGCTTGCGCCCCTCGGTTACGAAAATGTCGGAGGCGCTCCACGCCTCCATCGAAGCCAGCAGTCGTTCGACGACGGTTTGTCCATCACTCATGGGGGGCCTGTTTTGTACTTTCGGGAAGTTTGAATTGGTTGATCTGCGCGTCGGTTAGCTGAATGAAGAGGCCCCGGGCGCGAACAAACTCTCGTCCGGTCGCGCTGGTCAAGACGGCCTCTGCTCTCACCTTACGGCCCTCGACTAGGACGATCTCGCCGCTGACCAGCATCACTTCATCGAGTGGCACGGAACGCAGCATGTCGCAGTCGAAGTTGGCCAGGACTACGCGGTAGCCATTTAGCCAGGCGGCTCCACCCGCGACTTCGTCAAGAACCGCCATCAGCGCGCCCCCATGGGCGTGGCGCGGCGGTCCCTCTGCGCCGGGTCCGAAGACGACTTTCCCGTAGAGCTTCGTGTCCCCAGGTACTCGATAGTACCGAAGGCGGATGCGGTCAGGTCGCGTGCTCTTTACGAAATTCTCGGCCGCAGGCAGTTGACTCAACGGGTCGGCCTCGATCCAACCCGGCTCAGGGCCAAGCTCGGCGCTAGCGAAGGTGGTCAATGCTCGCCTCCCAGCGTGCGCCATCGAATGGCGTCACCTCAAACTGCTTGGGCCAGGGGTCGTCTAGGCAGCGTACGTTGACGCTGAAACCTCCCGGATGGGATCGCAGCACGTAGAACGGGTGCGTCCCGTAGGTTGAGCAGAAGAGGTGGCACGCGGTCCTAGCGTTGAACCGATACTCGGTAAGCGCCTCCTCACCCTGCAGAATCTCAAGCTCGTCCCCAGCCACGATCAGGTGCACGTATCCCGTCTTCCGGCAGATGGAGCAATTGCAGTTCAACGCTTTGCGAGCTGAGGTACGAACAACGAAACGGACGGCCCCACAATGGCAGCCGCCTTCAATTCGGGGAGGAGAATCGCTCATGTGCGTGAAGCTACACGAGGCCACTTCGCAATCGAAGTGTGGGGATTCTCCAAGGTGAGGGCACGAATGGAGAGCGAAGCGTCGATCCGCTGTCCATCCGAAGCCCAGCGGGATGCTAGCTCCCGCGGTGTTCCTTGAGTTAACCGATCGCCTCGGTGCCTTCCTCGCCGGTGCGGATGCGAATGCATCGCTCGAGAGGCATGACGAAGATCTTGCCGTCGCCGATCTCACCGGAGCGGGCACCCTCGACGAGAGCGTCGATGGTAGGGCCGACGAATTCGTCGTTAACCCCGCATTCTATGCGGATCTTCTTGAGCAGATTTACCTCGACGTCGGCGCCTCGGTAGTTCTCGCGGTAGCCGCCCTGAGCACCGCAGCCGAGTGCGTTGGTGACGGACATTCGACAGACGCCTGCGGCGGTTAGAGCGCGCTTAACAGAGGTCAGCTTTTCAGGCTGGATGTATGCAATTACGAGTTTCATATGTTCCTAGTGAGTCGAGAAGATCTGGAATCCTGCGTACGCTTCCTGTCCGTGCTCGCAGATGTCGAGCCCGCGTATCTCCTCGCGTTCGTCCACTCGCAGCCCGAGCGTCTTGTTGAGAATCTTCAGCAGCAGGAAGGCTGAGCCGAAGCACGTTACGCCGACGACGGCGACGCCGATGAGTTGGGCCATGAAGTCCTTGCCTTCACCGAAGAGACCGACGGCCAGAGTGCCCCAGATGCCACACACGAGGTGGACGGAGATAGCTCCGACAGGGTCGTCCAACTTGAGGCGGTCGATGCCAATGACCGAGAAGACGACGATAGCGCCGCCGATGCCGCCGATGATGACTGACTCTAGCGCCGTGACGCAATCTGCGCTGGCGGTGACTGCGACGAGACCTGCGAGTGCACCGTTAAGCACCATCGTTAGGTCAGGCTTGTCCTGGAAGATCCAAGAGGTGGTCATCGCGGTCATGATGCCGGCGGCGGCGGCGAGCGTCGTTGTAACGAAGACCAGGGATACGATCGCGGGGTCGGCCGAAAGGACAGAACCGCCGTTGAACCCGTACCATCCGAACCAGAGGAGGAACGCACCGATCGTAGCGAGCGGAAGGTTGTGGCCCATAATGGGACGAATCTCTTCGCCGACGTACTTTCCTAGGCGAGGCCCGAGCACGATGACGCCTGCGAGTGCTGCCCAGCCTCCAACAGAGTGAACGAGAGTGGACCCGGCGAAGTCGTGGAATCCACGCTCAGCCAGCCAGCCGCCACCCCAGTGCCACATTCCTACGATCGGGTAGACCAGGGAAACGTAGATGGCGGAGAAGATGAGGAAGGTGTGGAGCTTTACGCGTTCGGCGACGGCACCGGACACGATGGTTGCCGCGGTAGCGGCGAACATCGCTTGGAAGATGAAGTCCGTCCAATAGGTGTAGGCCGGGTTGTATGCCGAAGTGAGTCCGTCGACACCGGGATTGACGCCGAACCCGGCGAATCCAAACCAGCCGCCGGCTGCAGCCTCGCCGGGGTACATCAGATTGAATCCGACGATGGCGTAAGTGAGAACGCCGATCGCGACGATGCAGATGTTCTTAAAGAGGATGTTGACAGTATTTTTCGCCTGCGTGAGCCCGGTTTCGAGGCACGCAAACCCAAGGTGCATGATGAACACCAGGAGCGCGGCGACGAGCATCCAGGTGTTATGAATAATGAACGAGAGGGATTCTAGGTTGAGTTCTTCCATAGCCACCCCTCATAGCACCGAGCGTGCCAACATTCGGAGATGCAGTCCTGCACAGCATCCTCGTTCTTTCGTTGACGCAGCGCGTTGATGGTTCCTACCGAAATGTAGGGACTTGATGGCTGATCCTACGGCTGCGTATGGTCGGCCGACTCGTCCCTTCGCCGCGCGGTCCTTTCGTCTCCTCGCTGCACGATTCTATTGCCCGCCCGCTGCGCGATTCACTTCTCGCGGACGTATGCGCTCCTCTCGCCCCGCGGCTGCGCGATTCTATTGCCGCTTGAAACGCCGAGGGTCGATCGCGTGTTTGCTTACCCGAAGGCCCATCACTCGTTCCGTCACGTCGAGCAGCCTAGCGGCGGCTGTGATGTTGCCGCGCGTGCTCTTGAGGGCGTCTAGAATCAGCGTTCGCTCGACGTTGTCGAGCTGAGTCAACAGCCCACCCGTCAGCCGCGTTCCGGTTGCTTCGGCGGTCTGCAGACTGGGAGGAAGCTGGTGTCCATGGATGACATCGTCGGCCGAGAGCAGCACCGCACGCTCAATGCAATTCTCAAGCTCGCGCACGTTTCCGGGCCAGTGGTACGCAGTCAGCAGATCCAACGCGGATGTCGCAATACGCCGCACGTTCTTCCCGTGCGTCTTGTTGTAGCTCTCGACGAAGTAGTCCGCGAGCATCGTTACATCGCCGGTCCGCTCTCGGAGAGGCGGCATAATGATCGGAAAGACGTTGAGTCGATAGAAGAGGTCGAGGCGGAACGTCCCGGTCTCGATCAAGGCTTCGAGATCCTGGCTGGTGGCGGCCATCACTCGAACATCGACCTTCACCGTTCGGGTCCCGCCGACGCGCTCAAACTCGCGCTCCTGCAGCACACGCAGGAGTTTGACCTGCGTCGCGGGTGTGAGTTCGCCGACCTCGTCGAGGAAGATCGTGCCACCGTTCGCCAACTCGAATCGGCCCTTTCGAAGCTGCGTTGCCCCGGTGAACGCTCCTTTCTCGTGCCCGAAGAGCTCACTCTCCACGATCGATTCGGGTAGGGCGCCACAGTTCACTCGAATGAATGGCTGCGACGTTCGAGCGCTGTTGCCGTGGATTGCTGCTGCGACCAGTTCCTTGCCCGTCCCGCTCTCGCCAAGAATCAAAACAGTCGTGGGGGTGCTCGCGACCTGCTCCACGAATGCGTAGACGCCGCGCATCTCTTTGGACTTCCCGATGATGTTGTCAGGTTTGAACTGGGTCGTCGGTGCCGGGACGCGGTCTTCTTCAGCCCGCCGGCGCTCTTCGATCAGGCTTTTGACTCGTCGCAGTTCCACGCCTTGGGCCATTAAGGTCCCGAGAATCTGGAGGAGTCGAACATCCTTCTGCAGATCGTGCCCCGGCTGATAGGCGCGATCGGCACTGAGCGCACCGATGACGTCGCCGCCCGAGAAGAGAGGCACACAGACGAACGAGAGGTCGTTGGCGCGACGAATCTTGCGCGCGCCGGTGCGGTTGAGGAAGTCGCGAGACTTCGAGACTCGGTCCACGATCTCCGGTTTTCCCGCGGCAACGACGCGCCCGGTGATGCCCTCGCCAAGCTTGTAGCGGCCTCTGAACTGCTGGGTCATCGAGAGGCCGTACGCGTCGTCGATGAAGATCTCGTCGGTGCTCGGGTCCCGCAGCAGCACGGTCGCTCGGCGCAGCTGCGACTGATCGACCGTCATCTGCAACACGGTGCTGACGATCTGGCGGGGCTCGCTGAGCTCGTTGAGCGCACTTGCGACAAGAGCAAAGAGTTCGATCTCTGCGTCTGCGCGGCTGGATACGCGAGAGGACATACGGTTCATTGGACAGAGGAAGCGCCGCCTTAGAACGATCTCCTACCGTTTAGTAGGACTATGCTCAATCCCGCCCCACTAACGCGCCCAGCTGACGACGGAAAACCGCTCCCCACGACGCACCGGTAAGACCTGGTGGAGCGTGTGAGAGGGAAACGCGATCAGCCTGCCCGCTCGCGGCTGAAGATCGATCGCAAGGTCGAAGGCCTCGGGAACGTCGAATGGGCAGATCAGCAGCTCACCTCCCTCAAACTCCGCGGCGTCGTTCACGAAGAAGACCAGTGAGACGAGGCGCCCGGACTGCTCTCCCGCGCCCTGTTTCTCCGCATCGCGATGTGCCACGAAGTGATCTCCGGGCAAGTAGCGGAGGAACGAGAGCGGCTCGACTGAACTTAACTCCACACCGAAGTGTTCGGAGAGCTCAGGCAGAAGGGCGACGAAACGGGCAGTGAGCGCTTCTCTGACCTCTTCCAGAACCGTCACCGTGCGAGTCGATCGGACCGAGTCGGAATCGAACCATTCGCCTTTCTGCGGATTGAAGACTCGCACAGGCTCTGAAGCCGCTGTTCGCATCGCTGCCTGGAGCTCTCGCGCTGCACCAGGTTCGAGAAATCCGTCGTCGAGCTTGTATCCAAACGCCGCGAGCTCATCGGCGCGATCGGTCATGGAGAGCCCGCGAGCTTGCGGCGGCGTCGGACCGAGGCAACCGTAATCACGCAGCCGAGGAGGTAGGCGATTCCGAAGACCCAACTGACGCGGCGCCCGTCCCGAATCTCGCCGACCAACCCGTAGGGCACTGCGACCAGCTCGACGCGATAATCTGACGGCAAGTCAGGCAACGCACCGTTGATCCGCGCGGCACTTGAGACACCGGGTTGCCAAGTCAGGTAGAGGTTGCAGGCTTGCGCGTCTCGAAAGCCAGGTAGGGGCACGCGCCTAGCGGAACACCATTGAGTGTCCGAGCCGTACTCTGAGCCATACTCGGTGATCGTCAGGTTGATCACGCTGCGCTCGTTCCACATCCACTGGTGTCTGACGTCCTCACCAAAGACCAAGATGTAGAGCGCTGCCTCTTGTGTGATGACTGTGAGATCAGGCTCAAGGACAATTTTGCCCTCCGTGCTGATCTCCCAGCGCTGCACTTCAGCGTCTGCCCTTTGGGAAGAAACCGACATGACGGCAACGACGAAGCCGACAAAGGCCATGGCCGTAACCGAGATCCAGAAGAAGGGGACTTGTTTCAATGTTGAAGGCCGGAGTGACGGTCAGACTCTTCGGAGTCTAGGCCTTAGTGAGGCTGTCGTCATAGAATGCGGCGATCTCAGCGGCGTATTTTGCCGTGATCTCTTTGCGTCGGAGCTTCATCGTTGGGGTCAGCTCGCCGCCTTCGACGGTGAATTCTTCCGCGAGCAAGTGGAACTTCTTGATCGTCTGGTAGCGGGCCACCTTGGAGTTGCAATCAGATTCGATGCTGGACTCGATGTGGGCGCGGAACTTCTCGTTCTTAGCGAGCGACCCCAAATCCGCGGGACCACCGAATCGGTCGGCGATCACGTCGAGAGCTTCGACGTCGATTGTGATGAGCGCCGAGAGGTAGGGCTTGCGATCTCCGACGACGACGGCGTTTGCAACGCCGAAGATCGGCTGCATGTGTGACTCCATCTCGACTGGGGCGACGTTCTTGCCGCCCGCGGTGATCAGTAGCTCCTTCTTCCGTCCGGTGATTGCGAGGTGCCCCTGCACGTCCACGTCGCCGATGTCGCCGGTGCAGAGCCAACCATCGTCGGTGTAGAGCGCGTCCGTTTCGGTCTCGAGACGCAGATAACCTCGTGTCATGATTCGGCCGTGCAGTTGAATTTCGCCGTCTTCTGCGATGCGAATCTTCACCCCCTCCATCGCCGTTCCGACGCGTCCAAACTTGGGTCGGCCGGGCACGCCGATCGTGCAGACACCACTGGTTTCGCTCATCCCGTAGGCTTCGTAAATGATGACTCCGAGCGACGCGAAGAACTCCAAAGTTCCCACAGAGATCGGTGCCGAGCCGGTCACAGCGAAGTGCATATTGTCGAATCCGACCTTGGCGCGGACCTTCGAGAGCACCCGATTCGCTAGTGTCCGCTTGAGGCCAACAACCTCGGCGCCGGTTCGGGACTGCTCCTTCAAAGACGCAAGCTCTACGGCCCGGGCCCATCCGAGGAGTTTTGCGGACACCCCAGTCGCGTCGGCGAAAGCGGCGGAGAGCGCAGCCTCAAATTTCTCCCAGACACGCGGAACTCCCAGGAATACGCTGGGTTGAACGTCTGTCAGATAATCTTTGATCTGTTTGATGTCAGGGCAAAAGTAGACCTTACCGCCGGTGGCGAGGTGACCCATTGTTGTCAGAAGCTGCTCTGCCGCATGGCAGAGGGGCAAGTAGCTGACGGTCTTGTACTCAAGAGCCCCCGAGGCGAACTCGGGGGTCCGGAGCATGATCGCGTCGGCGACCGAGGTCATGCCGCCGTGCTCCAACATGACTCCTTTCGGTTTCCCAGTGGTTCCCGAGGTGTAGATCAGCAGGGCTGTCTCATCGACCGTGATCTCCGCGAATCGCTTGTCGACTTCGTCGTCGGATTGCTCGCGCCCAAGGGCGAGAACCTCCTTGAAGGTGAGGGTGTTCTCTTCGGCGCCGTCGACCTGATCCATCGTTATGATCTGGGACAGCTTCATGCCCTCGTCTTTGATCCCGGCCCTATATTTGTCGTACTGCGCCTGCCCGTCGCAGATCCCGATAGTGGCCTGCGCGTTATCAACGATATAGGCGACGCGGTCTGGCCGTTCGGTCGCGTAAATGGGTGCGGGGACTCCACGGGCGGTCATAATCCCTAGCTCGCAGATGACCCACTCCATCCGGTTGTCGCCGACGATCGCCACGCAATCACCGACCTGATGTCCGAGTGCGATAAGGCCCTTGGCGAAGAGCCGAGCATCCCGCCAGTACTCACTCCAAGTGCGGCTGGACCACGTACCATTAACCTTGCCGAAGATTGCGGGCTCGTGAGCCTTCAGATCCGCCCAGTTGGCGAGCCGGTGGACGAGGGTGTGCGTTGGCATATTCGTTCGATGGTAGGTGGAAGATCGCCGCCGAGATAACGAGGCTCCTGTCGGTTGTCGAGTGCCACAGGGCGAACTACCGTGCCGGTGCCCGCTGTGGTAGCTATCCACACATTCATTCTCTTGCCGCGCAATAGTTGATGGACGCTCTCGCGAGCTTCGGCCCCTACACGCTCCTCCGCGCAATCTCCGCGACGAATGACTCGGTCAGTTTCGCTGCACGATTCGAAGGCCGGAAGGACACCGAGCACATTCTCTCGATCAAGGCGATCGACCCTGAAGTTACGGCCGACGCCGCGCTTCGGGAGAGGCTCGTTGACGAGATGCGCCTCGCGGTCCGTCTGAACCACGTCAACGTTGCTCAGACGTTTGACCTCGGTCAGACCGGCGATCTGACTTACGTCGCGCTGGAATTCGTCGACGGCATCCCCCTTAAGATGGTCCAGGCGGCGGTAGCTCCTCGGCAGAAGGCCGTCACAGCCGAGGTCGCGACGTTCATCGCGGTCGAGATCTGTGCTGGCCTCGCCTACGCGCACGGCCGCCGTGACGAACGGGGCAGAAAGCTGGGCATCGTGCACACGCGTCCGTCCCCGCGCACGGTCTTGCTCTCCAAGTCAGGCCTTGTGAAGGTCGTGAACTTCGGTCTGGCGAGGGTCGTCACCGACGTCCGCAGTGCCATCACGGAAGACGACGACCTGCACTACCTCGCACCGGAGATCGTCCGAGGCGATGCCTACGATAGACGAGCAGACGTCTTCTCGGTCGGCGCGATCGCGTACCAACTGCTGACTGGCCACCGGATCTACGAGGGGACCCAGGGGGAAGGGCTGCTTAAGAAGGCTCAGCGCGGCTACGTGCCTGCAGTTCTCGACATCGATCCCGACGTGCCCGAGGCGCTAGCCCTCCTCGTCGACAAGGCCCTCGCCGCCGACCCTGAAGACCGCATTCAGGAGGCCACTGATTTGCGAAGCGGGCTCGGCGCTTGGCTGCGTCGGAACTCTCCCGGTTTTGGTCGGCACCGCCTGAAGAGCTACCTGCATCGCCTGCTGCCCGAGACGACCTACGGGCTGCTCCCCGACGGTGACTGGCAGACACTCCACCGCAAGAACTTCCGCTTTTACGACAGCGACTCGCTCATCGCCGATGCGGTAGAGTCCGAGCCCGACGTGCCCACCGAAAAGCACGATATTCGGCCGCTAATGGTCGCGCCGAATCTGCCGGAGATCATTCATCTCGACATCACACGGATGAAGACCGGAGCTCACGCAACCGTGCGTGAGCAAGCGATAAACGTGGCGAAGCACCGGGCGTCTCAAAGACTCCCGCGGGTTCCGGCCGGTCAGGCCCGCCAGGTCGCAGCACCGCCGCCGGTACGCGCGATCCCACCCGGCGACATGCCCTCCGAAGCCGCAGTTTCCCAAGCTGACCCTTCGACCGAGGCTCCAGATGTCTTTGCGGCCCGCTCCTACGAAGACGCCGAAGCGCCATCTGCCCTCGACACCGAGTCGGGATCGGGCGTTCAATATGGTCACATCGAGGAAGATACCGGCGGACCGATTCAGATCGATCCGGACATGGTCTACGACGATTCAGTTCCGGATGACTTCGGCCGAGCGGCGGTTGCTGCCGCGGAGGCCGACGAGATAATCTCAAAGCCTGGTCCATCTCTCTTCGGCGTCTTTATAGGATTGGTGCTCCTCGCCGGTCTTGGGTTTGGCGTGAAATATCTCGTCGATCAGGCATCCGCAGAGCCGACGATCGAGGCCTCGACGACTCTAGTGTTCATCACGTCACGACCGCAGGGGGCATCGATTCTCGTCGATGGACTTGCGACAGGGACGACAACGCCAGCGCCACTTTCGACGCTTCCGACGGGCTCTGTGTCGATCACTGTTGAGCTCAGCGGCTTCGAGACACCAGTCGCCCAGACTCTCGACGCGACGCTGCCTCCAGCCGAGCTCTCGTTCGACCTCCAGCCTGCTCCTCATACGATCCGCGTGGATTCAGACCCCGCGGGCTCCCAAGTGTTCTACCTCGGTGAGCAGGTGGGCGTGACCCCGGTCGCGCTCGGCCCGTTGAGAGTTGACCATCGCCGCGGCGTCGACGTTGTGCTGAAGTTGGAAGGCTATCTCGATGAGCAGGTTTCCGTGGATTGGGCCGCCGGAGAGCCGGAGTCCAGCGTTCGGCGCCCGATGCACCCTGACCCGAACTACGTCGCCCCTGCACTCGAGTAGGCGCGCTTGACCCACGTTCTCGCCGGTGCTTAACGCGCTGCGTTACCGCACTAAGACCGCCGCAGAGCGGAGACCATGTTCGTGAAGACCCGGTTAATGACTCCGGGGCCGACTCAGAGTGCTGAGTCGACCCGACTTGCGATGGCTGCGGCACAACCACACCATCGATCCACCGAGTTCGCGGCTATCACGCATCGCGCTCTCGACGGCCTGCGATGGCTCTGGGACACCGACGATGACGTGCTTCTGATGGCGGGCTCTGGTACCGCCGGCATGGAAGCGGCGTTGCGCTCCGCGCTGGAACCGAGCGATCGAGTCGTGGTGGTGACGGGCGGGAAGTTCGCAGAACGATGGCTTTCAATCGTCCGCCTGATCGGCTGCACGATTCACGTGTTGGATGTCGAGTGGGGTCGATCCGCGTCCGCCGCTGATCTAGAGACACTCATCGACGAGACAGGGGTCCCGACGGCGCTTGTCTGCGTCGCCTCGGAAACATCGACCGGCGCACTGCACCCGGTGGCCGATCTGATTCGAACCCTCCGCGACCACGCTCCAGAGGCGCTCGCGATTGTGGACGGAATCACCGCAGTAGGTTGCGCCGATCTCTCCATGCGCCGCGACGCGATCGACGTCCTGGTCAGCGGCAGTCAGAAGGCCTTCGGGCTACCTCCGGGCGCCGCCGCGATCGGTGTCTCCGCGCGGGCTTGGGAGCGCATCGAGGAAACGGATGCGAAAAACTACTATTTCGATCTTCGCGCGGAGCGAAAGCAGACTGCCAAAGGGCAATCAGCATTTACCCCTCCGATCCCACTCGTTGTTGGATTTGCCGAGGTGATCGATCGGTGGCGCAAGTTTAGTCGCGAAGAACTCTTCGCGCATTCCGAGACTCTGGCGATTGGTATGCGTGCAGCCGCCGCAGCGTTGGGGCTGTCCCTCTTCGCGAAGGACGTTGCGAGCCCCGCGTTGACCTCGATTGAAATCGACGGGATCGATGTCGAGGGGATGCGCGCATTCATGCGCGATCGCCTCGGAGTGTGGGTTGCCGGTGGACAAGAGTCAGCGAAAGGTCGAGTCCTGCGCATCGGGCATCTTGGTGCGGTGGACGCGTTCGATATCGTGCAAACAGTCGCGGCCCTAGAGATCGCGCTCGTCGAGTATGGCGCTGAGCCCAAATTGGGCGTCGGTGTCTCGGCGGCCCTGTCCGCAATGCAGCCGCGATTGGCGTCTGCTCAGAATATTTCAACCTACAATCCGTGAGAAACTGATGCCCGGTACTGTCGTTATTGGCGCCCAGTGGGGCGATGAAGGAAAGGGCAAAATTGTCGACCTTCTTACCCGGGACTCTGACCTCGTGATTCGCTTCCAGGGTGGAAACAATGCGGGTCACACCCTCGTTGTGGACTCCGGAAACGGTCCCGAGACAACTGTCCTTCACCTGATCCCGTCTGGAATCCTCTACAAGGATAAGACGTGCATCATCGGTTCGGGGGTCACGATCGACGTGGACGTGCTCTTTGAAGAGCTCGAAGGCCTCGCGAAGGCCGGCAAGTCGGTCGACGCGGCTCGTCTCCGCATCAGCCGTGATGCGCACGTCACGATGCCGTACCACACGGCGATCGACAAAGCGCGAGAGGCCCGTCGCAGCGGCGACAAGATTGGCACGACCGGTCGCGGGATTGGTCCTTCCTACGAGGACCGGGCCGCACGTCGGGGTATCCGAGTGCGCGATCTCCTCAGCGAGGAGCGCCTGCGTCGCGCGCTGTTACACGTGATGGACGAGAAGAACGCGTTGATTTCCTGGCTCGGCGGTGAACCGTTCGAGTTGGACGCGTTGGTGTCGGAGTGCCTGAAGAACGGCGACCGTATTCGGTCGTACGTCGATGACACCGTTGGCCTTGCTCATGCCGCCTTGGATTCCGGTAAGGAAGTTCTCTTTGAAGGCGCGCAGGGCACGTTGCTGGATGTCGGTCACGGCACTTACCCGTTTGTGACTTCGAGCTATACGACGACCGGCGGTGTGACGATGGGCGCCGGTGTTCCTCCCCAGGCGATTGACGTCGCCATCGGTGTGGCAAAGGCGTACGTAACTCGCGTCGGAAGCGGGCCGTTCCCCACGGAACTTGATGACGCGGACGGACAGAGAATGCGGGACATCGGGCACGAGTACGGTGCGACCACTGGCCGGCCTCGGCGCTGCGGCTGGTTCGATGTACCTGTCATGCGGCAAAGCCAGCGCCTTAATGGCCTAACGGGACTTGCTCTCACCAAGCTGGATGTGTTGTCGGGTTTCGAGTCGCTGAAGATCTGCGTCGCCTACGACACGCCGAACGGCCGCTTAGAGGTAGCGGACCTGGACGCGGGCGCGCTCGAGGAATCGTCGCCTATCTACGAAGAGGTACCGGGATGGGCAGAGGACATCACCGAGGCCAAGTCGCTCGACGATCTGCCGGATACTGCTCGCGCGTACTTGGATCGTCTCTCCGAGCTGTGTGGGGTACCAATCGCGATGGTATCGGTCGGGCCGGCTCGATCGGCGACGATCGTCCTCTAGTCTGTGCCTTCGAACTCATCGGCGCGTTGTTGGTGGGTCATTGGCGCACTGCGTCGAGATCGCCTATGATTCGCGCATGATGACCCGATTGGCCATTGCTCTCGCTCTCTTATGGAGCACGCCCGGTGCCGCTCAGCCGAGCGCTGCGGAGGCGCACGTTGCCTTGGGTGATTGGGAAGAGGCAGCCGTGGTCTATGCGGCCGAAGCGGAGGGTTCGACCGCCCCCGCGTCTTGGTACCGACTCGGTGTCGTGCAGGCGATCGCCGGAGATCCAGGCCGTGCGGCGAGTTCATTCCGCAGAGTGGAGGAGCTGGATTCCCAGTTCCCCGAGATTCAGATGCGGATCGCGGCCGCTGACGCCCGGGCTCAATGGGAGTTGGCGCAGTCGGCGGATCCTGACGGTTTTTCAGAAGACGCCGAGGTTCGGGCGGGTGTCCGTGAGCGGGCGCTGGATAATGGCGATGTCGTCGCGAGCGCCCGAGCCGCCAGCGGCAGCGTCGCCGGCAGCGACGGTGTTAGCTTGCAATCGCCTCAACTAGACGCGGCGGAGCACGCACTGCTCGGCGAAATCTTGGAAGCATCGAACGACGCGGTGCAGGCACTCGGCGACGCGCCCTCAGAAAGGCACCTCGCGCTTGCCGCTTCCGACTATCATCGTCGTGCCGGCGACCTCCAGACGGCGCGCTACTTTCTGCGGCTCTACAACGAACTTGGAGGAGACCCCGCGCTCTCCGTGCCGGTTCGGCGTGCGATCGAGAATGCCGATCTCCTAGGGGCTCCATGATCGAGTATCCGGATGACGACACGTACGACGACTACGACGACGAGGTCGATGGCGCGGGACTCCGCGAACGGCTTGAGTCGCTCCTGCCGGATGTAATCCGCAGGACGATGTCGAGCGGCGCCGACGCGAAGCAGAAGACGGAAGACGTCATCAAGAACGCGCTTCAGGACCGGATGATGCCCAAAGAGGTCGTGACATATATTGTCGACCTCGCGGACAACACGAAGAACGAGGTCGTGCGCGTTGCGGCTCGCGAGTTTCGCACGTTCCTGGACTCGGCCAAGTTCAACCAAGAGCTCGCAAAAGTCCTCACGACGCTGAGCTTTGAGATTCGGACCGAGATTCGGTTCATCCCGAACGACCAAGCCTTAAAGCCGAGCGTTGAGACCAGCGCGCGCCTGAAGTCGAAGGGCAAGGCGGTCGAGACAGCGCCGGGTACAACAGACAAGATCAACGAGGCCGTACGGTCCTCGGCGACCGAGCTCGCTGAGGTCATCCTTGGCCGCATGTTCAAGGCCGTTGCGGACGACATGGACTCTGCGGCCGGTGATGATTCAGGAGCGCCAGCCGAGGAAAATGGCGCCCCGGTTGAAGAAACCGCCTCGAAGCGTCGTCGACGTAAGGCCAAGAAAAAGACAGACGAGGCTTGAACGCGTACCCTCCGTTCGGCGCCTCGCTCCCCATTTATATACTCCCCCAAAGATACATGACCTCATTCACACGACGTACTGCACTCATCGGACTCGCCGGCGCATTTGCCATGAGTGCTCCGGGATGCAGCATTCTGGGCGACACGATTTCGGACCTCGCGACGATCACTGTTCCGGTGACCTACGAGATCCCGCGTTCGATCCCGATTGCCTTCCCTGGCGATGAACGGCTCGCTGCGCTGCAGAACGACGGCGCGGACGTGTACCCGATCGTCAACTACCTGCCGATCGATCTCTCCTCCGTCTCCAGCCAGATTCCTGGGGCAGAGGTCGTTGAGGAAGTTCGTATCGTGGGCATCTCGATGGATGTCGAGGGCAACTCGCTGTCCACGCCCCTCGAGGCGTTCGACTTCCGTATTGGCGAGCCCGGCACTGAACTCATTGGCCAGGAAGTCGGCGGCGCGGATTGGGATTCGGCTTTGTCGGTCGGAATCACTGATGAGCAAGTGGCTGCCTTTGTTGGCGTTGTCCCCGCTGTCATGAATCAGGGCAACCTCTCGCCCGCTGGTCAGCAGATCGCGGACTTGAGTTTCGGGTTTGGAATCGGCACGCAGCTTGAGATTCCTGCCGGAAACCTCCAAGAGGGCGGAGTAGCCAACGTGCGTTTCACGTTGGAGCTTGAGTTCATCATCAAGGTCCTCAACTAAGCGCCTTCCTCATGTCCGTGCCCCGTCTGCTCTCAGTAGCCGCGCTCTTGTGTGCGGCGCTTTTCGCATCAGTGCCTGCCTTCTCGCAGGATACGATGCGCGTCGGATACGTCGGTGAGCTTCTCGACGAGAGAAACTCTCCGATTACCGGCGTGTTTCCGCTGACGTTCTCGCTCTATCGCGATGAGGCGTCTGCGGAAGCCGTTTGGACTGAGGAGCAGTTCGTGTCGGTTTTCGATGGTATGTACTCCGTCGAGCTAGGCCGTGACTCGGGAATCCCGTTGGACTGGGCTGGGGCGACACGCGTGCTGGATGTCGCCATCACCGGAGTTGGGAGCATCGGGCGTCAGCCCCTGCTGCTGACGCCCTGGCGTGCGCCAGGCGAAGTCCCACTTCCTCGTGTTTCCCGTGAGTCGTTCGTTGAGTTGGCAGGCCGCGCGATCCATGCAGATCGGGCCGGAATTGCGAACAGATGCAGGACTCTTTCGGGGCAGACTGTGGATGAACTCGATCACTATGATGAGCTCAGCGCACAGATTGAAGACTTACGCCAACGGGTCAATCGGCCCACGGGCAACCGAGTTAGCCGTGAGACCGCGGTGTTGCCGCGAGTTGGCGGAGCGGGCGGCACGCGCTATGAGCGCAACTGTCCGCCTGGATTTGTAATGACCGGTGCACGTGGTGGGGCCGGAAGCCTCATTGATGGATTCCGTCCCATTTGCACTCAACTGGAGTAACGATCGATGTCAAAGCCGCTCTTTGTGACCCTGCTCTGCGCTTCATGCGCGCTTTTTGCCTGTAAGTCTGGAGAAGATGCCGAGGCCAGTACCGGCGGCGATGAAGCCGCTGCGGAAGCCTCTGGCGACGAAGCTGCTGGTGAGGAGCAGGATGGCACCGAAACCGCGCAGGCCGACGGCGAAGAGGCCGATCCCGCTGCGGAAGTGACTCCTCCTACTGCCGTCGATCAGGCTGAGATTGCACCACTCGGAACTGAGACAGCCGAGCAGATCCTTGGCGCCATCGAAGGCGATGGCACGCTCTACGCAGTCATCACGACGACGATGGGCGCGTTCAACTGCGAACTCTACGAGGAGCTCGCTCCGAACACGGTCGCAAACTTTGTTGGTCTCGCCACCGGAACGAAGACGTACATTGACCCCGAGTCTCAGGAGCCAGCTCGCTCCAACTTCTATGATGGGCTCATCTTCCACCGCGTCATCCCGAGCTTCATGATTCAGGGCGGCGACCCCGAGGGAACCGGCCGCGGAGGTCCAGGTTACGCCTTCCCAGATGAGTTTCATCCACAGCTTCGCCACGACCGTGGAGCGTTGCTCTCAATGGCAAATTCGGGACCGAACACGAATGGAAGCCAGTTCTTCGTGACGGAAGTCGCGACTCCTCACCTCGACAACCGGCACACCGTCTTCGGCGCCTGCGAAGAGATGGATCTGGTCAACACGATCGCGCGCGTTCCCACCGGCCCGGGCAACCGACCGCTTGAGGATGTGACGATCGAGACCTTAGTTATCGAGCGCCGCTAGGTCATCTGGAACTTGGAAGCTTCGACTAGCGATAGCGCCGGTCGGAGTTTTCTTCGTTTTGGCTCCCTAGTCGCCGAGGCTTTCGGAGAGTGAGCTGAAGGCGCGCACCGGGGTTCCGTTGAGAACTTGTCTTGAACCGCACGCGGACGCAGAGGCATCCTCAGGCGTAGTCCCGAAACATGCTATAGTTTCCCAGATGGACACCCCGCACGGACAAGCGCCGACCGAGTCGGCCGAAGTGAACCTCAAGCGCATGATTATGGTGCGAGAGGAAGCGGCGAAGAGCGGCGCTGGGGCGCTCATGCTTCTGCACTCCCCGCACGGCGGTGGGTCCGAGCCTCTGATCAAAGCGTGGCGGCGTCACCTGATGGAGGAGCGGCTTCAGGTCTTCGAGGGAACGTGTACCGGCGGTGGATCGTACCGTCCGCTCCGTGAGATCGTCGGTCGGTACCTTCGGGTGCTGGATGGAATTGGCGCCTTGGACGAGGAAGTCACCGCGCTGGCGGCTCAGGTGAGCGCGTCGCTCGGCTTGCCGACGATGTCTGGCCTTCGCGAGGATCGGAACGAGCAGCACGTCAGCAGCCTCGATCAGTTTCGCTTCTTTGATGTGCTTGGGCGACTGATGATCGCGCTCAGCAAGCGCATGCCTGGCGTTCTCATCATCCACCAACTCGAACTCGCCGATACCGCGACCCGCGCGGCGTTGGACTACCTGCTGAAAAACGTCTTCACCGACCCTGTCGATCGTTATGCGCCGGCCGGCCGCACTGCGGGATTCCAGGGAACCGTCGTTGTCACTGCGAGCGAGGTGGAAGGGAACCTCGCGCTACTGGAGGATGACCTCTCCGATCGGGCGAGCGCGCACTGGATTTCGCTGCGTGATCTTGAGGAAGAGGCAATCCGAGCGTTCCTACTCAGCGACGAAATAGTTGCTCGTCTGACCCAAGCCTCAGGCGGTTCGGTCGAGGCACTCTCGGATCTGCTTGGCTCCCTGCCTGGCAAAGTTGAAGACTTGTACCTCCGTCGACTCGAACGTCTGGACCGTTCCGAACGGCGCGCAATTCAGGCGCTCGCGGTTCTGGGGGCTCCGGCCAAGCCGGACTTTCTTCTGCGGGTTGTGGACGACGCGGGGGCATCTCCATCGCTGAGCCTGCTGGCGGATCAGCGTATGATCTCGCGACACGTTGCGAGGGGCGAACTCTTGGTTTCGCTGCCCAGTGAGGCCAACGCGGTCGCCGTCTACGACAGCATGACCGCGGAGAGAAAGGAGCTACTGCACGGTCGCGTGGCGGCAATGCTTGAGGAGCGCACACGTCTTGGCGAGCCAACGGAGATCGGCGAGATTGCTCGACACTACCTGCACTCTAACGTCGTTGAGAAGGCGTACCAATACGCGATCGAGGCTGCAGAACGTCTACATATCTCGTTTGCCTACGACCGAGCGCGCAACCTCCTGGAGTTGTTGCTGCCGCGTCTCGAGGATGAAGGCCGACGAGGGAAGGTGTTGGAGCGGCTCGTCGAGCTATGTGCGGCTGCGAACGCCCACGACGCCGCGCTCGCGCATTCTCGCGCCCACCTCAAGGTGTCGGGCCTCGAGCATCACGCGAGTATCCTGCGCAAACAGGCCGAGATTCTGCTCAGCACAGGGTCCTACGATGAGGCTCTGGAACGCGTGGACACCGCGAGAATCTTGGCGAATGAACACCTCCCGCCGGATCAAGCACGGCTCGAGCTGCTTCGACTGCTGAGCACCGAAGCAGAGTGTCATTACGGCAGAGGGCAGTACCCTGAGGCGAAGGAGGCAGCGCAAAAGGGGCTCGCAGATGCGCAACTCGTGGAGGATGTTGAGGCAAAACGGCAGGCGCTGCACCTGACGAACACTTTAGGGAAAGTGCACCTCTTCCTTGGCAAGTATGAGCAAGCCACAGCGGAGTTTGCGGGGAACCGAGAGCGCGCCAAGGAACTCGGCTGGCCAGAAGAAGAGGTCCGCGCACTCTTCAATCTTGGCACAATCGCTTTGCAAGAGCGGGAGTACGCGCGCGCTGAGACGGTCTTCGCCGAGTGTTTGACCTTCGGCTCCCACACTTCGAACCCGATCACCCGGGCGTTTCTTAAACTTAATCTTGCGGTCGTCTTCCAAAAAACCCGCCGCTACGGCGAGGCGCTGGACGCGTACCTAGACGGCCTCGCGACCTTCCAACAAAGCGGCAACGATCTGCAGCTCGCAGTGACCGCGATGAATCTCGCGTCGCTCTACGAGACTATTGGCCAGTTCGATCGAGCCCGCGAGCTCATCCGGCTCTCGATCGAGATCACGGAGAAGCGCGATATGCGCTACTTCCACGGTCGTAGCCTCTACATCTTAGGTTCGATTCAGCTGATCGAGCATGAGTGGTCCGCCGCGACCACCTCTCTGGAATCAGCTTCCGAGGTCCTTGGCGGAACGAGCAGCAGGACGTTCGGCGGCCTCATTCAGATTGGGCTAGCGCGAGCTGCCCACGGGGCAGGCAACAGAGCGCTGCGCGACGACTACCTGGCTCAACTCACGCTCGAGGGCGACGACACCGAGTTGGAGGATGCTCGAGCGGAGGCGGATCTGCGGCGCGGTTACTTCGCGCTAGAGGACGGCGACCTTGAGGCCGCCCGCCCAGCGCTGGAGCGTGCGCTGATCGTGTTCGAGCGGCTGGATCGGGCGGAGCGAGTCTGGCTCTCTCGGTTCTACCTTGCCCTGGCTGTCGCAGGCGAAGGTGACACATCCGAGGCTCGGTCTCTTATCATTTCGGCGGTTGAACTCACGAGGGAGATTGCGGTGCTGCTGCCGGAGACCCTCCGCGATGTCTACCTCAAGGCCGGGTCCCGCTCGATGCTCCGGCCGGCTCTCGACGCGCTTGAAGGGGGACGGATCCCGCGGCTGAGTCACGGGGTGCTGGACGCCGCAGAGACCGTGACAATCACCGACGCGGAACAGGCGCAGTGGCGCCAGAAGTACGAGTTCATCGTTGGAGACGACCCGCGTCTTCTTCAGATCTTCCGCATGATCGATCGCATCTCGGGCTCGGACTCGACCGTGTTGATCCAAGGTCCATCCGGAACGGGCAAGGAGCTGATCGCTGAGGCGATTCACCGCTACTCCCCGCGGACTACTGGGCCCTTCGTCAAAGTGAACTGTGCGGCTTTCGTTGAGACTCTGCTGCTCTCTGAGCTCTTCGGCCACGAGAAGGGAGCGTTCACGGGGGCAATGGCTCGTAAGAAGGGCCGGTTCGAACTGGCCAATGGAGGCACACTCTTCCTCGACGAGATTGGCGATATCTCCCTCAACACACAGGTCGCGCTACTCCGTGTTCTTCAGGAACGCACCTTCGAACGGGTCGGAGGAAGCGAGACGGTCAACGCCGACGTACGTCTTATCTGTGCGACCAATCGAAACCTGGAGCAGATGGTCCGAGACGGCTCGTTTCGACTCGACCTCTACTACCGCCTCAAGGGCGTGGTGCTCGAGCTGCCGCCGCTGGCAGAGCGGCGCGCGGATATCCCGCTGCTCATCGAGCACTTCTGTCGCGAGTTCGCGTCGACCTCCGGCCATGTGAAGACGTTCAGCCGCGATGCGATGGCCTACCTCGTGCGGTACTCGTGGCCCGGAAACGTCCGCGAGCTTCAGAACTTCGTCCGCTCCATTCTACTCTTCGTCGAGGGACAGCGAATCGAGCTGCCCGACGTCCGTCAGTTCGATGACTTCTTCGCTGACGGTGGGTTCATGGATGGAACCCCGGAGTTCATGACAGACTATCAGGTAGCGCTGCGGCTTCCGACCCCGCGCGTGACCCCTGAGATGGCAGCGGCACGGGCTCACGCTGCGCTCTTCGAGGGCGCGGCCGGCACTCCAGAAGAGCAGATCGCGGACTGGGCGCTGTCGTCAGGCGTGGGACTGCACGACTTGAAGCGAAAGCTAGAGAACGAGCTGATCCGCAAGGCCCTGCTCGAGACCAACGCGAACATCACCAAAGCGGCGAAACGCCTCGATATGACGAGGCCTCGGCTGAGCCAGATCGTCAACGCGAGTCCCGAACTCAGCGACCTGCGCGAGAAGTTGGCACGGTCGTCCTAGAGATTGATCAGGCTCGGCGCCTAACGGCAGAAGAGGTTCGGCTCACCCGGCGTGCCCAGGTTATCATCCGTGCCGTACTCGGTCGTCGCAGTGCACCAGTTGCTTGAGGAGTCATTGAGGTCCGCGTCCAGTAAGCCGGCGGCCAGCTGAGCGGCAGCGCCCGTCGAGTCGGGCCAACTCCCGACGTACTCAATGCGGTCGATCTCGGTGCGCCCGTAGCTGAGGATGATCTCATCGCTCGTATTGGCGAGCTGGAACCCTGAGCCGGCAGCGGTCCAATCGAAGGCCGGGCCCGGGACAGCGGCCAGGGACTCTGCAAAGATGAAATAGCTGTCTGCAGGGAGCAGCGTGGTGCCTTCGACCAGGATGGTGTCGCCACCTTCGTCGCTGACGGTCAGTCCATCGAGATCCAGCGCACGTCCGGACGCGTTGTAGACTTCAAACCATTCCAGGCCATCGTCGCTTCCGGTCGAGTCGGCGAGGTACTCGGAGATGACGAGTTCGCCGGGGCCAATGGCCTCGCTGAGTATGCACTCGCCAGCGAGGCAGCGAGTACCTGCGTCGCAACTCACCGGAGTCGGAGGATACGTACACTCTCCTGCATCGCAGACGCCATTGGAGCCGAAGCGTACCGCCTCGAAGGGGGAGGAGCAGTAGTTCGCAGGGGAGGCTGTGCAGTCCGTATCGAGGATACAGCCGGACGGCTCGACTCCGCAGTCGGCGTCGCAGCCGTCTCCGGGCGTTGTGTTGCCGTCGTCACACTCCTCGCCAGCCTGAAGCACACCGTCGCCACAGATCGCGCTGGAACAATCGGGGTTGGGTCCGCCGGGCGAGCCGAGGTTCGGATCCACTCCGTAGGGCTCGACGCCCGCGCACCAGTTGTCGATCACGTCATTGGCTTCTGCGTCCAAGTAGGGCGCGCTTAGCCCGGCTGAGACCCCCTCGGCGAGTGGCCACCCGGAGTTGTACGCGATTCGATCAATCTCGGCACCGCGCCACTCGATGACGATCTCATCCCCGCCATTTCCGAGCGAGAATCTTGTGTCGAAGTCGTCCCAGACGAGGTCGACGCTACCGGGGACAGCGAGCGCGCTCGCGCCGACGACGAAGTAGGAGCGGGCTCCAACGACGTGGCTGCCGGTGATATCGAACGAGTCCAGATCATCGTCTCGGATCGTCAGCCCGTCGAGGTCAATCGGGGCGCCAGTCGGGTTGTAGAGTTCGAACCATTCGAGGTCTGCTTCGAGGCCTTCGACGTCCGACATTACTTCCGTGATGACAAGTTCGCCGGCCAGAGCTGGCGGGTCCAAGCACGCTCCGGAGGTACAGGTTTGAGCGGAGTCGGTGCAGTTTAACTCACTGCTTGAATAGTCGCAGAAGCCCTCCGAGCAGACGCCTGTTTCCGGCCACACAATCGCGGTGTTTCCGGAGCACGAATTGCTCGGCGGCGCATCGCAGTCTCCGGCGCTTGTGCACTCTGGAAGCGAGCAGTCTGCTTGGCATCCATCTCCGTCGAGGTTGCCGCCATCATCGCACTCTTCATCTTCGTCCGTGGTGCCGTCTCCACAGAAGGGAACTACCGGGCACGTCGGGTTGGCCAAGCCTGGTGAGCCGAGGTTAGGAGGGCGGTCGTACTCGGTCTGCCCTGCGCACCAGTTCGCACTGAAGTTGTTGTTGTCCGCGTCGGTGGAATCGGAGTTCAGGCTCATAGATGCGCCGTCGGGCCTCACCCATGCTGGCTCGGCGCCCGGCCCCCAAGCGACGGCGTCGATGAAGCTCCCGCCGAAAGAGAGTTCGATTTCGTCATCATTGTTGCTGAGCGAAAATGAGCCCCAGTCAGCCCAGACGACATCGACGGAAGGCGCCGCAGAATCCGAGGATGCGATTACTGCGTATCCGCCCGGGGCGACCGTATGTGGCGTCCTAATCTGGACCGAGTCGGCGCCATCGTCCGACAGCGTCAGGCCGGCGAGCGGTTGGGGTGTGGCGGAGGGGTTGTGGATCTCAAACCACTCGGTGCCAGAGTCTCCCCCGCTCGGGTTCGCCATGATTTCGGTGATGACGAGTTCCCCCGCACCAGGGGGCGTGACGCAGCCTCCATCCAGACATGTCTGGTCAGTGTCCGTGCAGTCCTGCGCGACTGATTCATAGTTACATGACCCGGCCTCACACGTTCCCGACCCGTAGGTGAGCGCGGTTGTGTCGTCACAGTCCGCCTCGGGTGGGGTGTCGCAGAAGATGTCGTCGCAGAGGTCTCCCGAGCAAGTGGTCGCATCGAGGAGGCAACCGTCCCCGCACTCCACTTCGCCTCGGATGAAACCGAAGTCGGAGCACGTTGCGCCGTCGACCTCGGTCCCGTCGCATTGCTCCTCTGCGCGGTTGATGGCGCCGTCGCCGCAGACCGGCGCCTCTGTGCACTCGCCTTCGGTGCAGACTAGCACTGCGGCGCTGCAGTCGAGCTGCCGTGCGTCTGGATACAGACAATCGCCGGCAACACAGGAGCCGAACACGCTCAACTCCGCGATACCGCCCGTGCAAGTTGCTTGGGATGGCTGACAGTCGACACCGTTGCATGCTTCATCTGCGAGTCGGCCGACAAAGCCGGTGCTGAAGTGATCGGTGTTCCCACAGATTGAGCCGGATTCTCCGCCCCAGCTCGCCACCGATTCAAAAGTGGTAACTCCTCTCCTCGTCCAACGGATGGCCATATTCGCCGGTCGGACGCCGTCGGGAGTGAAACAGACCGTGAATGGGATTGCGAACTCAAGTCCGTCCGGGCCGAAGTCCCATACGAGGCCTTCGAGTTCGTATCCTTCCAGGATGAGGGCGTCGTCGTGACCGATTACGATCGTAGTGAGGTCTTCAAGTGCACCTGGTGGCACGTCGAGCCAGCCACCCGGGAAGAGGATTCGGCCTCCGGCCGGGCCTATCTGATCGCCGTTCGCATCGGGCTCGGTGATGTCGTCGGGTGTGTCGCTGTCGTCGGCGTCGGCGTCGGCGTCGGCGTCGGCGTCGGGGACATCCGCCACGGTATCTTCTTCCGCCTCTGCGTCGTCGTCGCTGTCGTCGCCGACATCGTTGAAGGTTTGGATGTCGGCCCTCGCATCTCGTACGTTTGACACATCGCCGCCGGGCTCGTCGTCGATTCCATCGCCGCACGCGGCCAACGCGATGAGAAGAATAGGTGCGAGAGCAGTTCGGGATCGAGTCATGTTCATTGGCCCCTTAAGACAGAATCGGAGGGACCGATCAACTGAGACTTTCGATCGAGGTGCCGGATGCACTCGAAGCCGCGGGAGGTCGGGCAAAATCAAGGATCAGCCAGCGGCAATCATCGCTTGCGCCCGCACTACCACCTCGGTACTGTCTCAGGTACTATGAGTAGTGTTCGCCCTGGAATGTCATGAATATCTCGCGAAAAGTCGGAATCGCCCTCGGAGTATCGCTGCTGGCGATGGGTTGTGCCGAACTTCCTGAGACATCTGGTTTATCGGCCGCCGAGTCTCAGTCGGAGCGCACGACCGCCCAGCAACCGGTGACGGTGCAGACGCGCTTCGTTCTTAGTGGCCATGACAACGTCGACAGCGAGCTGATGCTCGACCAGCTCTTCGTGAACGTCGGCTCGCTTGTGCTCGACCCCGCGGACGGAGACGGCATCGCCTTTACGAGTCACGACCCGTTCGAATTGAACTTCGACGTCGCTAGCGGCAGCGTTGACTTGATGGGGCCGGAACTTCAGCTGCCGTACGGCGGTGACTTCTTCGTAAGCGTTCAGCTTGAGCCCTCCGCGACTGAGGTCGGGTCGAACAAGGCCTATGAAGACGACGGCAGCCTTGTCGCTTACGGGCATTATTACGTCGAACCAGGGATGGTTGCCGACGAGCCCTCGCCGCTCCCCTGGGAGCCCAAGGGAGTGCGCCGAAGCTACAACGTCACCCAACACGTCGACTTCGTTTATCAGTCGAATTCGGTAGCCCGAATTCAGCTTGGTGAGGTTAGCCTCACCGATTCTGGTGACTACGAGCTTCTCCTCAACGTCCGTGTTGGTGAGTGGCTAGAAGACGACGTCTTCCCGCGCGTACTGGACGAGCAAGAGCGCCGCGATAGCCGCGGTGATGTTCCCACACGACTCGAAGGCACTGGCGATGTCGACCTGGATGAAGCCGTTCTAGATGAAGGCGGCGAAGGCCTTGAAGGTCTCGTGGGTGATATGGGAGTTGGAGCTCGCGCGTTCTAACCGGCGCTCGAGGCGACGATTCGATCGGTTACGCAGGGGCGGTTGAGCGTGATCTGCACACGGTCGGCGCTAACGCATTAGGCTCGTTGCGTCCGCTGAATCGTACTGAGGACCTTTCGCCCCAATGACTCCTTTCGTGGATCGAATGGGTTGATGCGGTTCGGGCACGACCGGAGGGGAAATGTTTCAGGACGGAGCGCAGGTCAGCACCGTTAAGCGGGGGCAGCGCAGAGCGGCGATCGGAGCCACGGGTCAGCGCCGGTCAGCGCCGGTCAGCGCCGGTCAGCGCCGGTCAGCGCCGGTCAGCGCCGGTCAGCCATCGGTGTGGAGCCTGGTGGGGCCAGCGTAATCGCGTACTAGGCGCCCTTGAAGTTCGGCTTGCGCTTCTCGATGAAGGCGGTGGTGCCTTCCTTGCTGTCCTGTGTCGCGAAGATAGCACCGAAGGCGCCGATTTCTTCCTTGAGGCCTGCGTCGAGGCCGACGTCGCCGGCGAGCTGTACGAGGCGCTTGGTGACCTGCACGGAGACGGGGCCTTTGGCCATAATCTCCTTCGCGGTGGCGCGGGTTGCTTCGATCAGCTCTTCCGGGGCCACGACCCGGTTCACGAGACCGATACGGAGCGCTTCATCGGCCCGTATGACGCGGCCGGACATGAGCAGTTCCATTGCCATGCCGTAGCCCAGCTTGAGAGGAAGCCGCTGGGTGCCACCGAATCCAGGGATTAGGCCGAGCCCGACTTCTGGCTGGCCGAACTTGGCTTTTTCGGACGCGTAGATGAAGTCGCAGGCCATCGCGACCTCACATCCTCCGCCGAGGGCGAAGCCGTTGACGGCGGCGATGACTGGGATTGGGAGCTGCTCGATACGGCGGAACAGGTTGTTGCCGAGCGCCGCGAATCTGCTGGCGTCCCTTGTGCTCATTCCGGTCATCGCTGCGATATCCGCGCCAGCGACGAAGGCTTTTCCCGCGCCCGTGAGAATGATCGCACCAGCGTCTTCCTCTTCCGCCTGTGTGATCGCTCGTCCAAGTTCCACCATCGTGGCGGCGTTGAGGGCGTTCAGCGCGGCTTGGCGATCGAAGGTGATCGTCGCGATGCCATCGGCGAATTCGTAGCGGATGTTCTCGAAGCTCATGACTAGCCTCCGTAGGTGTAGAAGCCGCGACCCGACTTGCGGCCAAGGAAGCCAGCATTGACGTAGTTACGTAGGAGGGGACAGGCGCGGTACTTGGAGTCGCCGCCTTCATGGAGAACCTCCATAATCGACAGGCAGGTGTCGAGGCCGATTAGGTCAGCGAGCGCCAGTGGCCCCATCGGCTGATTGGTGCCGAGCTTCATGCCATTGTCGATGTCCTCGGGGGTCCCGATGCCTTCCATGAGCACGAAGCAGGCCTCGTTGATCATCGGCATCAGAATGCGGTTCACGATGAAGCCGGGATAGTCTTCGGAGACGACCGTGGCCTTGCCCATCTTCTCCGCCATCTGCTGGGTGGAGTCATATGTCTCGGCGGATGTCGCGAGGCCGCGGATCAGCTCGACTAGCTTCATGATCGGGACCGGATTCATGAAGTGCATTCCGACCACCTTCTCCGGGCGTTTCGTTTGCGCGGCGAGCCATGTGATCGAGATCGACGACGTATTGGAGGCCAGAATTGTCTCTGGCTTACAGACCTGGTCGAGAGCCATGAAGACCTTCTTCTTGATCCTCTGGCTCTCCGTGACAGCCTCGACGACGAGGTCGCAGTCTGCGACGGCGGCGATGTCCGTCGACGTCGTGATTCGTGCCTGAATTGCCTCGTGCTGCTCAGCCGTGATGCGTTCCTTACGCAGAAGGCGTGCGAGCGAGTGTTGAATCGCCGCTAAGCCGTCCGCGCAGTTGCTCTCTACGTGGTCGACCATGACGACTGAGAGGCCGGCTGTGGCCGCGACCTGTGCGATTCCGTTGCCCATCTGCCCGGCGCCGACGACGCCGATCGAGTTGATTTCGTTTGCCATGTTACATCCAATGCGAAGGTTGACGCGGGAGGTCTAGATCGATGGGTAGCAAATGCCAATGTGGAGGGTGGAGGTGCAACAGACTCACACTAGGCCACATTCGCGCGGCGCTCCGCGCTGGACCAAGCTCGAAGCGCCCCACCGCGGCACGGCTAGGCACCAGGCGCCGCACCCGCAAAGCGGTCTAAATGCCATACTCAGCGACCCTTGATCTGGGTATGGCAGTTACTTTAGGCCGCAGGGAGGTACATCGTCGTACTCAAGGTCGATCGGTGTGAGTTCTGTGCTCGGCGAGTTGACTCCCGCCGCGATCCACCAGTCACCTTCCTGCATCTCTTTGTCCCGCGCCTCAAATGCGAGCTCACCAAAGAGGTAGATACGGACGGTGGCGTAGGATGTTCCGAAGCCGTGGTCTTCAGTGTATTGAACCGCGACTTGGTAGAATCCGTTGGTGGGATTGTCGTGGTTAATATTTTCTGGTCCCGCGCCATCTGTATCGTCTGCCTCGAGACTTGGGTCATCCTCAGCGGTGCCGGTGTCGCCCCAGTTTGGTGAGACGTTGCGGTTGTGACAGTCCCATATCCGATCTTCCCAGCATCCGTCTTGGGTCCGGTAGTGGAGGTCCAGGTCGGTGCCTGCTCCGGGGCCAACGTCTGTTTCATCAGGGTCCGCTGGAGTATTCCAAACCAACTGCACGTGAATGTCTGCGCCTGGACGCGAGACGAGTGACACGGCGGACTCCGACGTGCAGCCGTCGTTGAAAGTGGCGAAGGCGATCAGAACGTAGCGACCAGCGAGGTCCACAAAGAACGCTGACTCTAAGCCATTGAGAGAAAGAAACTCCGAAGTAGACCCCGGCGGGGCGCTCGCCACAGACCACTCGACGGTCTCGAGCACTTGATCAGAGTCGAGATCCAGCGTGCAAGAAAGCGAGTCGAGCGGCAGCACAAAGAGGTCGCTCTCAGCAGGTGCGCCCGATCCCTCAATTGTGCAGACCGCGCGAACGACCCCACAGGTGTTCAAGCAGGCAGCGTCGCGTGAACAGTCAGGGTCGGTGCAGTCGATAGCTCCGTCACCATCCTCGTCGAAGCCATTGTCGCAGATCTCGTCGATGGGAGCGGTGTCCTCACGTGCATCGCGCTCCGCGACATCCGGCGAGCTGACGTCGATCGGTGTGGCATCGCCGGTCGCGTCGCGTTCGGTCAGACCAGAGTCCGGAGCGGTGTCGCTCTCCGCGTCTGGTTCCGGTGCGTCGGGTGGCTGGGGGATCCCAGGTCCATCGCCAGGTGCAGTTCCGCAGGCCGTCAGAAGGCTCGTGAGCGCGAACAGACGATGAGAGATTCTGGGCATGGGTGTTGTTTGGAGGCCGGGATATTGTGTCGTGTGATCGAAGTGACGCACGCTGCCCAGCTTTGGGTAAACCCTAAGCAACCTCCGTGACCGTAGGGCGCCCCTCTGTCGTGTCCCCGCCGGAGGCGACGTGGCACTCCTCAGGCGCGTGCTCGAGGGTTGCTCGCGGACAGTGGTGGCGCGGGGCCGGAGGCGTGATGCGCAGGCCTCCTGAGGGGACAAGCCTATGGGGCGCCCTCGCGCCCTCGGCTGGCCCGGCTTTGGCGTGTCCTCCACCTTCTCGAAGACCCCGGACCTAGCAGTCCAGTCGGTGCACGTTGTCGGGCGGGAAAAGCCCGTCGACGGAGAGGTAGCGCTCGCCGCTGTCGCAGATGATACAGCAGATATTCTTGCCCGCGTATTCCGGTCGCTTGATCAGCTCGCCGGCGACCCAGAGTGATGCACCAGCGGTGATTCCGGCAAAGACACCCTCTGACCGGACCAGCTGCTTGGTCATCGCAAACGCGTCCTCATCTTTGACCTGAATCAGCTCGTCGATTCTAGGCTGAGCGCGCAAGAAGTTGTCGGTGATGAAGCCCGGACCGATACCAACGAGCTTGTGTTTACCCATTTCTCCGCCGGAGTAGACGGGGCTATTGGCGGGCTCGAAACCAACGATCTGAATGTCAGGATTCTTCTCTTTGAAGAAGCGGGAGAGCCCTTCGAAGGTGCCCGACGTTCCGAGCCCGATGATCATCGTGTCGATCTGGCCGCCGGTCTGTTCCCAGATTTCGGGGCCAGTGGTGGCCTCGTGGGCGTCGCCGTTGTTGGGGTTCGAGTGCTGGTTTACGAAGAAGGCCTTACCCGGTCGCGAGTCGCAGTAGGCAATCGCTCTCGAACGGGCGCCTTTGGTGTGCTCGACGCCTGGAGTCAGAATGACGGTGGCTCCATAAGCGTTGAGAATCTGCCAGCGCTCGACGCTGCAGAGCTCACTCATGAAGATCTTCACGGGGAAGCCCTGTGCCGCGCCGAACATGGCGATCGCGATCGCGGTGTTGCCGCTGCTAGCTTCTACCAGCTCAGCGCCGGGCTTTAGCCGACCGTCGGCCAACGCGGCTTGAACCATGTGTTTCACCGGCCGGTCCTTGACCGACATCGGGTTACATAGCTCCAGCTTTCCGAAGACATGCGCGGGACAGTCAGGAAAGAGCTTGGTGATTCGCAGCATTGGAGTGCTGCCGATAAGCTCACTAATATCGTCAATTACGCGCATTCGTTCCCTTGAAGGGGGGAGTCTACGTGACGTTCACAGAGACGCGGGGAAGCTTGGTTGTCTTCAATCCCACTCACGATTCAAGAATCTCGTGGCTGTGTTCGATGGTGGCACCACTGCGGCCGAGCATGATCGAGGCTGAACAGTACTTTTCCGCAGAGAGCGCGACGGCGCGCGCGACCTTTTTCTCGGTCAGTCCATCTCCGGAAACCACAAAATGCATATGAATCCGAGTGAAGACTTTCGGCGACTCGGGCGCGCGCTCCGCTTCCACGCTTGCCGTACATGTCGCTACGTTCTCACGCTGCCGCTTGAGAATATGCACGACGTCGTACGAAGCGCAGCCCGCGACTCCCATCAGGACCAGCTCCATCGGTCGCGGACCCGCGTTCGTACCACCGGAGTCTGGCGGACCATCCAACGTGATTGTGTGTCCGGATCCGGACGTCGCCTCGAATTGAACGTCCCCTTTCCACGTGATGTCTGCGCGCATTGTCTCCAAATATCGGTTCGTAGCCTGCTATCGTAGCTCGCTTGCCGGGTTGGGAATAGGGATTCATACCGCGGTGTGTCAATCCCGACCAATTAAGTCGGGAAACTCAGATGGGTCAGATAGCCAAAGCGTGGTACCCTGCACTTATGGACACACCGCATGCTCAAGGGCAGCTGGACCACCGACCGTCCAGTATGCCTCGGGGGTTTCGAATCGTAGCAGGGCTGGCGCTGCTCTTCGGCGTTTGTGGGGTCGGGCTCGTCCTTGGTGTGGGCACGGTGCTCATGATGGCGTTCGCCTCGGATTCAGGCATGAGGAGAGAGACCGGGGAGGTGATCGGTCTCGGCGTCGTCATCGCGGGCGTTGTCATCGGAACGGTTGGTGGGTTGCCAGTCGTGGTCGCGGTCTTCCAAGGAAAGAAGAGCCCGACGATGGTTCGCTGGACTGCCTGGACCGTGGGGTTCGGGGCGTTGCTCTATGTTGGCGGGCTGGTCACTTATAGCTTTGGTGTTGCGGGGTAGGGATGTCGTGGGTCCCGCGATTCGTGATGCCGGAGCTCGTCCACCGGAGCTCGTCCACCGGAACTCGTCCACCAGAATTCCTCTACGCGGACCACCGAAGCAGGGCGCAGCACAGTGTCTCCCGCGCCACCCCGGCTTCGGCCATACATCTCGCGGTGCAGCGCGCGTTTACCGCACGAAGCGCAGTCCCGCCTCGGTCCAGAACATTCGCTCCCCCTCGCCTTCGACCAGGACGTGCACGATCCACTGACCTCGGGATGGGACATCGCAGGAAACGTCGATTCGGCTTGAATCGCTCGGTCTCGCGCACTCTGTCTTCTCGTCCGAGTTGGGGCGGCTGATCTGTAACCAGATACTCTCCGCACCCGGGTTGTCGATTACAACGCGTGCACTGCTTCCCGTTTCGGTCGGCCACGTGGTCGGCTGAAGGATCTGCAGGCCGGCAGCGTGAAATCCGGGGCGGACGATTAGTCGCCGTGCGAAGGCTGTGCGATCGATCGGGTTGGACATCAGCTGCCACTGCGGGTTGTCCGGATAGTGGGTTTCGCCGAAGATGTGTGCCGGAGTGAAAAGATAGTCTGTGCTGTATCTCTCCTCGAAGTGTCCGTCGCTGACCCCTCCAGAGTTCCAGGTGGCATCGATGTGATACCAGGCGCCGTTCACCTTCACGACATTCCAGGCGTGGCCTACGTCCGCGACCTCACCGGTTGTCGCGGAGCGACTGTCGCCGACGATGTAGAGCGCATTGAGGCCTGCGCGAGTGGCGACGACCGCGTAGAGATTCGCGTACCCGGCGCAAACACCTCGCCCAGACCTGAAGACCGTCGCCGCGTCTTGAGGGGCACGGCTGCGCCAGTCCATTTCGAGCGCTGCCGCATCGTACTCCACGTGCAGGGCCACAAAGTCGTGCACTGCCTTCGCTAGATCGGCCTCGCCTTGAGTGTTCGCGGCGAGATACGCCGCGACCGAGTCCAAGGACCGCTTCGCAGTGACCGGCATAGCGGTGACCGCCGGATGAACTGTTGCGGATAGCGGCCACATTCGGTCGCCCGGAAGCACGCGTCCATCGGATCTGAGTGCTTCGTCTGTGTTCCCGCCCCCACCGAAGTCAGGCTTGGCTTCGTCCTCAACTCCTTCGGGCAGAGGCTCGGAATCGGGCAGGGGCTCGAGATCGGGCTCGTCGGGTTCGGTCAGCACAGGAGCCTGTGCGTCGGGGTCGACATCCTCCCCGGTGCCAACCTCACCATCGGCCATCTCCCCGTACGGGTTCTCGACCGTCCACTCGTAGAGCCACTCCAGGCCCAGTGCGCCCTTCAGAACAACTTCACGACACTGCTCGGCGACCGGTCCATTGGCGTCGTCCAGGAACCAGTCCCCACGGGCCGAAGTGGCAGTGAAAACCTGGGCTGGTACGAAGTAGAACATCGATGCGACGAGGACCGCGTTCACGGCGAACGTGCGCATGAGAACTCGGTCGGACCGTCGCAGAATACGCTCTCGCTCGTCCCCGCGTTTGCGCCGGCGGCGCTCCGCCCGGAAGTCCCAAAGAATCGGAAAAACTGGGAAAAACAAGAGCCCAACCCCAACGGCCGCTCTCGCCATCCCGAAGTGATAGGCGGCTAGAGATGACGCAACCCACACGGCTAGCAAGGGGACCGAAACTGTAGCCGCCCATGCAAGCAGCGTGAATACGAGCGAAAGTAGTTTCTTCAGCATTCACGCTCCAGCGTCTGGGACCCATCTAAGTGCGATGAAAGCGAGTCTGTGCGCCGATCGCTTGCTCCGCAAGGGTTTGCGAGATCGTCGACTGAGAGCAGGGCCCGTTTGGAACCATGGCTGACCTCGAAGGCTTGTCCACGGAGTTGCTCTCCACATCAGACCGTTCAAAACGCGAGTCTCAATCGTCGCATTCCCCCTTGCCTTCTGGCTCATCGCTGGTATCGGGCCCGCACTCCCACCCAACTCGGCTCTCTCCGATGATGAAGAACTACCGGCGACTTCTTACGTTTCCCGTGATGGCACTCGCCGTCGCTTGCGGTGACGATGGCACCAATGGACAGACGGATACCGGTCTCGAGCCCGGCACAGACGTCGGTGTCGACACGGAGCCGGACGTTCCGCTTGGGATCGATTGCGAAAACGATGACTGCATCTCGGTGCACCAGCCGGTCTGGACCGCCGGCGAGCGTTGGCTTGTCGCATCGCTCTACCGACTCGGCCAGGCGAAGACCCCCGAGTGGCTCGACGAGCTGTCGTCGCAGCCGGCTCCCGATGCTCTCGCCGAGCTGACCCCGCCGGAAGGCTGGGAGCCGGACGCAGACGAGTCCTGGGGATCGCCGATTGTTTGGGAGTTCCTCGTGGTCGGCGCTGGCGTCGCGCCTGAGGCGGACTCGCCGCTCGTCGATTATGCTGTCACTGGCTCGGGCGCGGCGCAGACGCTCTCGATTCTCCGCGTCACAGCTCCAACGTCGATCAACCCGCGGGAAGTCATTGAGGGCCTGGACCCGACTTTCTACGTCATCATCGGTGATGCCGACGGTCACGCTCGCTCGGTTCACTTCGACTACAGAATCGCCAGCGGCCTCCGCAACACGGTCGTGCTTGAGCTGCCGACCTCCGGTGACTCGCGGGCCGTCTCGGCCAACCACGACCTCTTCGTCGTCCCCTACCTCATGCCGAGCTTCCCGCTCGAAGAGGGCACGTACGAGTCCGTCGTTGGCGCGGGCACGGTCCTCGATGAGATCTCCGTCGAGGCTTCGGCCGAGGATGCAACGGTTGAGTTCCGGACGCAGCCGGACGGTCGTGTTGTTCGTCAGTTCTGGCAGGATGGCTCGGCTTGGTTCGACGTCTCGGCCACGCCGGACCGTATCTCCTGGGTCATCTCTCCCTCGGAGATTCCCGGCGGACTGGACGACAACAAGTCGCTGATTCCGAAGGACAGCCACGAGCTTGAGGACGCGCAGACCATCGCGGAAAAGTTCCGCAGCCCCATCCGCCTCAACGACACCTACCAACTCGCGCCTGGCTCCTTTGAGGCCGGCGTGCCCCAGGAGTTTGAGCCGTGGGCCGGTTTCTGGTGGCCGCTCAGCGACGCTCCGACCGCCTTTGGATGGAGCCGCGGTGAGCGCCAGCAGCACGACGACATGCCATCCGTTGTGCTCCGCGAGTTAGTTGTGGAGTTGCTCTCCGAGAAGGACCGAGTTGGCGAGAGCCTTCGCGAGCTTGAGCGTGAAAGCGACGAGTACAACACGGCCCGTGACCGCTACTTCGAGATTCAGGCGGAGGTTCGCACAATCGTCTGGGAGTACACTGACGCTCTGGCCGAGCGCTTCCAGAACGGCGAGATCGACATGACCAACATCGACGACTTCTCGCCGCTCACCAAGTGGGGCATTTACCTGATGGCGAACAAGCTCTCGGAGCACCCTTTTGAGGCGCTCGCTTGGGAAGTCATCAAGCAATACAACCCTGTCGGCGGAAGCTGGTGGGGCAAGTGCAACGGTTGGGCGGCCGCCGCAATCCTGACCAACGAGCCCCGCGAAGAGCTCACGCTGCAGATTCCTGCCGAGTCGGTCGGCGCAGAGGGCGACGCGATCTCGGTTCCGTTCGAGTCTGGCGACATCAAGGCGATGGTCTCGGGCGTCTATTACTCGACCATGTCGCACTTCTACGGCGCGCGTTACGCCGACGAAGAGGACGACCTCAGCGATCTTCACGCGCAGGCCTTCCACCGCATCATCACGTACTACATCGGCGAGGAGAAGTTCCCGCTCGTGTTCGATACGACCGCCACCGACGCGGTCTGGAACTACCCCGCCTACGCCTACTCGATGACCATCGAGGACGCCGGCGTGACCGACGAAGGCATGGCGAGCATCAACACCGCCCGCGTCACCGCTCTCGAGGCCATCGAGGGGGTTTCCTCCGAGCAGGCCACCATCATCGTGCGACGCCTTCTTCGCGAGGGCCGCGTGGAGAACATGTCCGACCTTCTCGCCCTCGATGGAGTTGAGCAAGACACGTTGGACGCACTCGGAACCGCGTTCTCCGTGCACGGCGAGCGTCACCAGTGGCAGGTCGCTACCGCGCTCGTCTTCTCGACTGACGGAGTCGCGGAAGATCACCTGGACGTCATCGGCGGCGACCCGGAAGGCTTCACCAAGAACTACACGTACACGCTCTTCAGCGACGCTGACGGCACCGTCACCGGTGGCGAATGGACCGGTGGCTCGGTCGAGGACCACCCGGACTTCGCTTGGGTCCCGTACGCGAACAATGCTCGCCGCGCGTCGCAGTACGACAGCTACTCGCCGGAGCAGGTTCGTCAGTACCTCTACGACGGTCGCAACGCTCCGAACGAGAACCCGTTCCTCTTCACGGACGTCATGGACCGCTTGGTCGACGTTCGCGTGAACGCGCCGGTTGTCTGCAACCCTGAGCCCGACGACTGCCCGACCGGCTTCGTCTGTAACCCGGTCGACGGCTCCTGCGTCGAAGACTCCTCGCCCGCGCCGACCTGTGCTGGTGGAGAGAAGGAGACCCCTCTCGCCCTCGTGGCGGGTGAGCTTGCCGACCAAGCCATCTGTGAAGGCCGCGACGCGTGGTTCTCCGTGGCACTCGAGGCCGGTGACCGCCTCGACGTGACGGTCGGGTTCCCGCACGCCGATA
>JBLHWZ010000017.1:0-35716 GCA_047629415.1 Bradymonadia bacterium
TCGGCGAACTCACCAAGATCGCTTGGAGGCACGACGTGCAAACGATGATCGAAGGGCCGGGTCACGTTCCGATGCACCTCGTGCAAGAGAACATGACCAAGCAGCTCGAAGTCTGTGGCGAGGCGCCGTTCTACACGCTCGGGCCCCTGACTACCGACATCGCTCCAGGCTACGACCACATCACGAGCGGTATCGGCGCAGCGATGATCGGATGGTTCGGCTGCGCGATGCTCTGCTACGTCACGCCCAAAGAACACCTCGGCTTACCGAATCGCGACGACGTCAAAACGGGCGTTATCACCTACAAGATTGCAGCCCACGCGGCCGACGTTGCCAAGGGCCACTCGGGCGCGAGAATTCGTGACGACGCGCTCTCCAAGGCCCGATTCGAGTTCCGCTGGGAGGATCAGTTCAACATCGCTTTGGACCCTGATACCGCCAAGGCCTACCACGACGAGACGCTGCCAGCAGACTCGGCAAAGGTCGCCCACTTCTGCTCGATGTGCGGGCCGAAGTTCTGCTCAATGGAGATCAGCCAGCAAGTCCGAGACTACGCAGCGGAGCACGGGTACGGCGACGAAGAGGCGATCGAAAAGGGCTTTGCCGAGAAGTCGGAAGAGTTCGTCGAAGGCGGCGCTAAGATCTACAAGTAGCGGCTGCGGAGGCGGCGGGTTTCATGTCGAAGAGTGAGCAAACGTCGGGCGCCGGGCGCCTGACGAGGCTCCACGGGGAACTCTGGGTCACCGAGGCTCCCCAGCGCTTCTTTGGCCTTGAACTCGGCGCTCGGACGACGATCGTGCGCCTGCCTGACTCCGGGTTGGTCGTTCACTCCCCGGTGGCGTCCAGCGAGGCGCTCTTTGACGAAGTGCGAGCGCTGGGTCGGGTGGACTATCTCATCGCGCCCAACTGCTTCCACCATCTCCACGTTGGGGCATGGGTGAGCGCTTTTCCGGATGCGTCGCTTCATCTCGCTCCCGGTCTCGACCAGAAAAGACCGGACCTTCAGGGAACCATATTGGTCTCCGCTGGCGACGCCCCATGGGGCGAAGAACTTGATCAAATCTCGCTCGACGGCCTGCCGGCGCTGAACGAAGTTGTCTTCTTCCACTCGGCCAGCCGCACGCTTATTGCGACGGACATCGCCTTCAATATTGGGAACAAGAGCCCGGCTTTGACCCGTTTGGCATTCCGAATGGCGGGTACCTACAACACGCTCTCACCGACCTTTCTTGAGCGTATCCTCGTTCGGGACAAAACAGCGTTCCGTGAGTCGTTGAAGCGGATGTTTGAATGGCCCTTCGAGCGAGTCATCGTCGCCCATGGCGCGGTCTCTGAGATTGGAGGCCGCGAGCAGCTTGAGCGAGGCTACGCCTGGGCCCTCAGATAGGCGCTCAGAACCCGGTTGGCGCGCAGATTGAGACGCCCGCGCCAACTACGTTGATACCAGTGTCGGCGGCCACGAGCACCGGCTCCAATTCCCCGGGTGTGTATCGGTAGACGTCGGTCGTGCTGCCCATGCCGCTCAGCCGGTAGAAGATGTAGAAGTCTCCGCCCCACGCGGTGAACGCGAACGTGTCGAGGCCCGGCGGAAGTTGGGGCATCGCGTACGATTCCAGGATCTGCGCGTTGCTGGGATCGATTCGATGAATCTGAGGCGGATTCTCCAATGGGAAGAAGCCCCACAGTTCGCCGCGAGCCGTGCCGGCAAGCTCGCACTGGCTGGGAAGCGTGCCGATGGGCACCAGATTCCAAGACTCATGGTCGAGCCGGGCGAGCCGTGTTGCCGATGCAACATAGAGCGTCTCCTCACCGGCGTTCCCTACGAAGCTCATCCCGAAGCGAGCGAACTCCCCAGCCTGCGCGCTCCATCCCGAAGGGGCGCAAGCTGCATCCTCGATGCTCACCGCTCCGACCTCCCCATCACTGTAGTTCACATAGGCGGTCCCAAGCCGCGTTAGGCCCATCGAACCCGGCGTCGTGTCCAACCACTCGCCGCAGTCGACTTCGCCCACGAGGGTGAATGAGCCGTCCCGAGGATCAAAGGCGTAGAGCTCCTTCTCCTTCGTGACGACGTAGACCAGCTCGGCTTTCTCGCTACACTCGAGGCCGTCCGGAATGTCTGGCTCACCGCCGGTGTCACGTGGCGGCGTGTCGGGGCGGGCCGTATCTTCCGGCCGTGTGTCCGGGATCCCGGTATCTAGGAGAGTGTCGGCAGAGGTGTCTTCGATGAGTGCGTCTTCCCCGATGGTATCGGCTGCCCCGACATCCTCGCTGACGTCGCTCACGCCCGTGTCTCGAGGAGATTCGGTATCTCTGCCACTGCGATCTCGAACTTCTTCAGCGACATCTGTCGAGTCCTCATCGGTCGCGCCACAGGCGACCACGCTAAGGGAGAGAGCGAGGAGAAGGGGGAATCTGAAACGGATCATGGGGCTCCTTGGGAGACGAACGGCAAGATCCTATCACTGGCTGTGTCGTTGCCTGAACTCCGTCGGCGGAAGTTCGGCGAATCAAAACTCTCACGTGAAGATAGCTGAAGCTCAGATGGTCCGGTGTCACCCGCCGATTGGACTTCCATCGAAGTAGGCGCCCAGATATGTATTCGTACTCCACTCGGCACCCAATCATTAATGCGCGCACCGACTGCTCCGCTACACTACCTTGAGGTAATTGCGTTTCCCCCTGAAGGAGGTTTTTGGTTGGATTGAGCCTCGGCTCCGGCCGACTCAAGCGTCCTGCAGGGCTGGTCGATTGCACCTGACTTACCGTCTGAGGGGGATGCCCCACGACATTGTCTTCGAGGGTTCGACTGAGCAACTGCGGTCCTCAATTCCTACTGAGGCGCCGCGTCCGCTCCACGTTCTTGGCAGAGCGATTCAGGATCGTCTGCTGGCCGCGCCCGAAGAGTTCCGGGCCATCCTTGCTCGGGTTCTGGCGCTCACGGAGGGCCGCCCAACGGTTGATCGGGACGTCGAACTACTCGAGTACCCGAAGTTCGGGGGAGAGAGTCCGAGTCCGCTTGCCACGGCGGTCCGGCTTGCCGGTCGCGAGCAAACCGCGGACTACTTTCGCGAGGCGACGGAGTTGGCTGACTCGGGCGCGCTCCTTGAGTGTCCGCGGGTCGGCGTCGGTGTGCCGATCGTTCTCACAAGTTTGGGCCGCGGTGTTGCTGCGCGAGAGTGGCTGATGGAGGCTCGCCTGAGCGTGGCTCCGAGAGGCCTTTTCCTGCTCTCAGCGGTGCTCGGGATGGATCACTTTGAGGTCATAGGCCCGATTCCTTCCGGGGAGGCGGCGGTGATCGTGTGGGCGGAGATCGCCCTGGCTGGGGGGCGCCGGATAGACGCGGCTCGCCACGCTTCCCAGATTCTGCTGGGCAAAACCGCGGTCGAGTTTCGGGACCGTGCTCTCCGAGTTCTTGCGCTGTCGCAGCCCCTCAACCTTCGAGGTCTTGCCGAAAGGTTGCCGGAGGACATGAGGCCTTCTCTCGCTGAGATCGCGCTGTGGTCCGGCGACCTCTCGCTTTGCGCGGACCTACTGCCTGAGTCCATCTGCGACGAGGTGAGCGCAAGAACGGAGGTCGGTCACCACCTCTTGAACGGCGACACTGAAAACGCGCTTCGCCTCGCGCGCGCTCACCGGTCGACATGGCCTTCCTCAACCGAGCTTGCGCTATGGGAGACAGAGGCGCTTTTGCGTCTCGGTAACGCCCAAGAAGCGGAGGAAAACCTAAGAGAGCAGTCTGGTGTGCACGGCAACGGTCCAGTTCAGAGGCTCCTTACCGGTATCACTACACTGCGCCAGACGGGCCCGGGGGACCCTACGGACTACTTCTGGACCACGCTCTGCCAGCAGGTGTTAGGCCGGCCCGTTGGTCGAGACGATGAAGCGGCCATCTTGGAGACCCTCGAGCGGTTCGGAGGGAACCGGAGTGAGAGCCTGAGCGTGGCGTGTGCCGAGGGGATTCGTCCGATCACGCTTCGTGAGCCCCGAGCCGAGATTATTCGCCTCCAGCATCGTGTTCTCTCCTATCCGATAGACGAGGTGATGGCGGGTATTCTTGAGTTTGAAAGGGAGTTTCCAGAAGTCCCTATCGGGCCGACCTATCGGGCTGAACTTGAGCTCTTTCGGGGAAACTACGAGGTCGCAGAGGAGCTTTTCACTGAGTCCTGGCGGACGACTCGGACCCGATGGTCTTATGTGGGGAGGGGCGGCTCGCTGGTCTTGCAGGGGCGGTACAAAGAAGCACTCGCCGTCTTTGCAGAAGGTGAGGAGTACCTCTCGGGGTACATTGATGGAGAGGCGACCCACGCCTATGTGGGGGAGGCCTATCTCCGGCTGGGCGACCTTGAGAGCGCACGCAAGCACCTGCAGTTTGCGGTCGAAGTTGGACGTAGCAGATTGGGTGCACTGCTTGTGATGGCGCAGTTGGAGCTCGCTTGCGGTGATCCAGCCCCCGCGGCCGACCTCCTTGCGCGCGCCCAGTTCCTCGCGCCGGCGTTGATGTGGGAAGCCAGCCGGGATGGCCCGTCGATGGAAGACGAGATCGGGAATGCGCTCGGGATGTTGAAAGGAAATCGCTCATCGAACCTAGCGACGTTCCAGGACCGCAAAGGTGTCTGGCGTGTGACGAGGCTCGTCTGGGGCGACGGAGTGCGAGCGCGGACGCAGGCGAGCCAGAGCGGCACGTACGCCGATGAGCTTTGGACTCTCATGAACGCGGAGTAGCCGCGCCGGAGAGGCCCGATGGTGTTGGGCCAGCGTCGCGGGCCGATCGGGCGGAAACCTCTGTGTGTTCGTGCTCGGTTTTTTCCGTGCCGCTGGGAGATTGCGCACTCCTTCGATTGTCTGCCGGAGGTTTCGTGATACCGGATATTGGCACGGGTCTCGCGCCGGAAGGTGAGTGTTCGCGAACTCAACTTTCACCACCGGGCAAAGATGAAACGATTCACGCCCCTCTTTCTCCTCCTCTTCGTCATCGCGCCGATTGGCGGATGCCAACTCTTCTCATCCAATGCTGAGGCCAGTTCGTCGCCATCAGTGTCAGAGTCAGAGTCTCCCGATGTCGGTGAACCCGATGTGCCAGACGAGTCCGATGGCATGATGGTCGACAGCCAGTGGCCGCGCAGAAGGCGGCGGATAGACCCGAAGAAGGCTGCAGAGTTTCTCTGCGGCCCTGTCTCGTTTGAGCTCCCATTTCGCGCGAAACAAGTGGCTACCTACTAATTGGTAGACGAGTTTAATAAAACTACCTATTAATAGGTAGCGGGTGTTGTCCCTCTCAAGACCTAGCAAATCAAAGTAAACCCTCATGTTCTGGCTCGCTGCTACGCTCGCTCTTACAACCGTTCTTTGGATGCCCTACATCCTGGACCAGCTCGCGGTCCGAGGGCTAGTCACGGCCCTCGGATACGATGATTCCACACCGCTGGAACCATGGGCGTAGCGGGCGAAGAGTGCGCACTCAAACGCCATCGAGAATGCGCCGATCATGTTGGCTCACACCGTCTTGGGCACCGACCCAGAGTTAATTGTCGCGCTGACGATGATCTACCTCATCGCGAGGTTGGCGCACTACATTGTCTACACCGCCAAGATTCCTTACGCCCGGACCGCAACCTTCGCGGTCGGTTGGGCCGTCACCATCTACCTCGCCGTTCTTCTGCTTGGCACCGTCTAAACACATCGAGTTCGCGTGAACCTCAACCTAGACTTCACACTACCGGTCGCACTTCGGCTTGACGACGTACCCTGGTCCCCATCGCCGATGCCCGGTGTCGAGAGGAAGCGGCTGGAGCGGCTCGAGGCAGAGTCGGGCCACGCAACCTCGTTGGTCCGCTACGCACCTGACTCTCGATTCCGATCGCACACCCACACGGGTGGCGAAGAGTTTATCGTATTGCACGGGGTCTTCAGCGACGACTCTGGGGACTTCGGGCCCCTGACCTACGTCCGGAATCAGGTGGGATCCGCTCACGCTCCCTTCAGCGAGGGTGGCTGCACTATCTTTGTGAAGCTCCACCAAATGAGTGCGAGCGAATCGCCGCAAGTGACCGTTGAGTTTCGGGATGATCAGGAGGCCCGGACACTCTACAAAGATGACGCGGAGCACGTTCAACTGCGTTCGCTCCGGGCCGACTGCTCCATCGAATTCGTCGGTGTGGAGATACTCGTCTTGAGCGGAACCGTCATCGCAAGCGGCGCGCTCGCCGGCGAGTTCGCGGCCCCTTCGTGGATCCGGGTTCCGACGAGCGCTCCAGTTGAACTCCGCGCTACCGAATCTACCCTACTTTGGACAAAGTCAGGACATCTCCCATGAGTACAGCCGATCGCATCATGGACGCCGCCGAAGAGTTGATCATGACACGGGGCTACAATGGCTTCTCGTATCAAGACATCGCGCCCCGGCTCGGGATCAAGACCGCGAGTATCCACTACCACTTTCCCAAAAAGCAGATGCTCGGGGTCAAAGTGGCCCAGCGCTACGCTGAGCGTCATTCCGATGTACTTGAGGCGCTGGACGCCTCGTATCTGTCAGCTGCGGCAAAGCTCGATCGCTACCTCGTCGGCTTCCATGGAGTGGTCGGGAGCGGCCCTCGAGTGTGTCTCTGCGCTGCGGTAGCGGCGGAGTTTGACACGGTCGGTGAGGCCCTTCGCGGTGAGATCGACTCGTTCTTTGCCTTCCACGAAGAGTGGCTGGAGCGGAACCTCGAAGAGGGTCGCCGCGCCGGAGACATCGCCTTCGCCGGCACCGCTGGGGACCGCGCAACCGTCATGTTCTCGGCACTGGAAGGCGCTCTCATCGTCTCCCGCGGCCGAAACGACCTGGAGACGTTCAGGCGAGTGATCGCCTCGTTGCGAGCAGACCTCTCGGTGTAGGCTCTCCCTCTCCCTCTCCCTGGCTCATTTTGACTCGCATTGTTGTCTTTGGAAACTCGGGTTCCGGCAAATCTACCTACGCGAAGTTGGAGGCCGCGCGACTGAGTTGTCCGCATCTCGACCTCGACACGATCGCTTGGGGCCCCAATGCTTCAAGTCCTAAACGAGAGTCTCCCTCCGTAAGTCAGGCGGCGATCGCCAGCTTCATGGACGCAGGGAAGAGCTGGGTAATCGAGGGGTGTTATGCCGACCTCTTGGAATTCGCCCTAGGCCGCGCGACCGAACTCGTATTCCTGAATCCGGGCACCGGTGTTTGTGCGGGAAACGCTCGGTCGCGAGCGTGGGAGCCTCACAAGTACCCGTCAAAGGAAGCGCAGGACGCCAACCTGGCAATGCTCGTCGAGTGGATTGAGCAGTATGACGAGCGCTCGGATGAGTTCTCGCTCGCTGCTCATCAACGCCTCTTTGACGGCTTCGCAGGCTCGAAGCACGAGTATCGCTCCAACCAGCGCTAAGCGAGCCGAGTGCGAGCGCTGCCAACGCAAAAACGAAGAACGCCGGACCCTTGGGCCCGGCGTTTCTCGTCTGACGAGCTTAGGACCTAGTAGTCCTGCTCGCTTCCTTCGTCGTTGTCTTCGCTCTTCTCGACGATGGCGCACTCGGTGGTGATCAAAAGACCAGCAACCGATGCAGCGTTCTGCAGCGCGGTACGAACGACCTTTGCGGGGTCGATGACGCCCATCTCGATCAGGTCGCCGTACTCGTTGGTACGCGCGTTGTAGCCGAAGCCATCCTTGCCTTGACGGACCCTGTCGATGACGATCGAACCATCGATCCCGGCGTTTGCCGCGATCTGACGGAGCGGAGCCTCGACAGCGTTCTTGAGGATCTGAACGCCAAAGTCGCGATCGTCACCAAACTTGAGGCTGTCCAGAACCGAAGCGACGCGGATGAGGGCGACGCCACCACCGGCGACGATTCCTTCTTCTGCGGCAGCGCGGGTTGCGGCGAGCGCATCCTCAACGCGGTCCTTCTTCTCCTTCATCTCGGTTTCGGTGGCTGCACCAACCTTGATGACAGCAACGCCGCCGGACAACTTAGCGAGACGCTCCTGGAGCTTCTCCTTGTCGTAGTCGGACTTGGTCTCTTCGACCTGCGCACGAATCTGGCTCACTCGACCGTCGATGGCAGCTTTTTCACCAGCGCCCTCGATGACCGTCGTGGTGTCCTTGTTGATCTGGACCCGCTTCGCGGTTCCGAGCTGGTCGATCGTGACGTTCTCGAGCTTCATACCGAGATCTTCGGAGACCACGGTTGCGCCAGTGAGAACGGCGATGTCGCCGAGCATTGCCTTGCGGCGGTCGCCGAAGCCGGGAGCCTTAACGGCCGCAGCATTGAGCGTGCCACGGAGGCGGTTCACGACGAGTGTCGCGAGAGCCTCGCCCTCGATATCCTCGGCGATGATGAGCAGCGGACGACCCGATCGAGCCACACTCTCAAGTACGGGGAGGAGGTCACGCATGTTGGTGACCTTCTTCTCGTAAAGAAGGATGTAGGGATCTTCGAGGTCAACCGTCATCTTCTCCGGATCCGTAACGAAGTACGGGGAGAGGTAGCCGCGGTCGAACTGCATGCCCTCGACAGTTTCGAGCTCAGTCTCCATGCCCTTGGCTTCTTCGACGGTGATGACGCCGTCCGTGCCAACCTTGTCCATCGCCTGCGCGATGTAGTTGCCGATCGTCTCGTCACCGTTCGCCGAGATCGTTCCGACCTTGCCGATTTCCTTCGGGTCAGAGGTCGGCTTCGCGAGATTCGTCAGCTCAGCGACCATCGCCTCAACGCCGGCGTCGATGCCGCGCTTGAGAGACATCGGGTTGTGACCTGCCGAGACGAACTTCACGCCTTCGCGGAAGAGGGCCTCGGAAAGCACGGTCGCCGTCGTCGTGCCGTCACCAGCTACGTCGGCGGTCTTTTTGGCGGCCTCGCGGACCATCTGCGCGCCGAGGTTTTCGAACTTGTCTTTAAGATCGATTTCCTTGGCAACGCTGACGCCGTCCTTCGTGACCTTAGGGCCACCGAAGGACTTCTCAAGCATGACGTTGCGGCCCTTCGGCCCCAACGTAACCTTGACGCTCTTGGCGAGGATCGTGACGCCGCGAAGCATGCGGCGACGCGCATCTTCACTAAAGATAATTTCTTTGGAACTCATGACTTTACCTTTGTTACGGGCCGCCGAAGCGGCGCTGGCGAATTAGTCTTCGAGGATCGCGAAGATCTCATCCTCGCGGAGGAGCACGTGCTCTCCTCCAGCGATCGTGACGTCCGTTCCCGAGTACTTGCCGAACAGGACCTTCTGGCCCTCTGCGACGGACATGGCGATACGCTCGCCTTTCTCGAGCTTGCCGGGTCCGATGGCGACGACGACGCCCTCTTGGGGCTTCTCCTTCGCGGTGTCAGGAATGATGATTCCGCCGGCGCTTTTTTCTTCGCCTTCGGTTCGCTTCACGAGCACACGGTCGTTGAGGGGCTTCACATTCATCGCTTTTTTCTCCGATGGGGTTGTTAGTTTTACGGGGTTTGAACGGCAGGTACGTTAGGCACCCCATATTGGGTGTCAAACGCCCGGATTCGGTTTTTTCGACTCGTCGATTTTTCCAAGGCAAATCAACGCGTTATGGGACCACTAGATGCGCGGAAGATCGAAGAAACTGCCTTGTCGATTTGACCCCATCTCGTGTACCCCCCGATTCATGCTGACCTTTCCCGAAGCCGTCGACCTGTTCAAAGCCGAAGACCTCTCGGACGCGGACCTCTATCGCACCATTATGGCCCACTCGAGTTGGGCGGTCGTGGCCGAAGAAGCAGAAGGACACGCGATGCGGTTGGGCGTGGTCGCGACCCCGAACGGCGGGCGGATTCTGGAGCTCTTTTCGTCCGAAAAGGCGCTCGAGCTCTTCTGCGTCACAGAAGAAGAAGAGCGTCCGGCGAAAATGCTGCAGCTTGCAGGATTCCAGCTCTTCTCGACGCTGGAGGATGGGGCCGTTCACCGGATCAACCTAGACCTCCACTCTCCGCACGCGACCCACTTCTTGGTCGACCAAATCCCGCTGCTTCGCGCGTGGGCTGAGGTTGTGTCCGTGGAGATAGCGCTCGCGGCACCGGAGCGCCTGCCCAACCCGCTCGCGGTGTTGAAGCGCTTCGATGGCTTCAACGTTGTCATCCGGCAATCGGGGCCGGATCGGGACCTCGTGATGGCACCGGACTCCGAAGGGCGCCTGCTCGCAGCTGTGTTTACTGCGGAGGACACCGTCGACGAGTTCATTAAGGAAGTCGCTGATGATCTAGGAGGCGGCTTGGAGATCGTGCGAATGAGCGGTCAAGCGCTCTTCGAGTGGCTCCAGCAAATCCCGCTCGATGGGATCGTCTTCAACCCGCTGACACACGTCCCACCGATCGCCCTTAGCGCGGCGATCGGGGAACGGATTCTAGAGGCCTAGGCTGGCTCGGAGGAACTCGAGATGGCTGTTGACCGACGGCCACGCGAAGTCTCGGTTGTCCTGGATGGCAGCCTAGCCTCACGGCTGCGCCCACCAACACGTGTCGCAAGGTACCGCCTCAGGTCGCAGCGTTCGCATGTGAGTGATGCTTGAGCGACAGAACGTTTTGACCGTTCGGTCGGGGTTCTGGGGGTTCATTGTCGAACACGAGGTCGACAAGAACTCAGAATACGCGAGCCAGGCCCCCTCAGCGTCGCCATACACATGGTGGACCCGTGCGGTCAGAAATTGGATCAATGCCCGCTCGCGTTCATCCGCCGGAACGTGGTGAGGCAGCGCCAGGAGCTCCTCGACCGACGCGGTCCCGTCATAGAGCCAATCAGGCGACGTGCAAATCGGGAGTTCCGCCTCGGCGGTCGAAGGCCGGAACAAATTGTCTGCCATTGGGCGCGGTCCGGAGGTCTCCCAGAGTTCAAGGACGTCGTCCCACGAAAGCAGGCCGGGGCCACCGCCCTCGGCGAACGGTGGAGCGTCCGACCAGGCATCAACCGAGAACTCGGTACCATCGACGCCAACCTGATTCATCCAGTGCCCGTCGCGACCGAGCGCATCGTTGGTGTCCACAAGGGGGTGTGCAAGCTCAGCCAGCAGGAGAGTCTGACCGACGCAGTTCGTCCCGCCTCGAACGACCCTCGCGAACGAGAGCCACTCCTGATTGGCGACTCCAATGCCTCCCCCGATGGGAAAGAGTTCGCTTTCATATGCGAACCATCTGTATTCCGTTCCCGTCTGCGCCGAGTTCTGTACAAGCTCGTCCAAGTCGGCCTGGAGTGCTGCCACTAACTCCACCCCACTTTCCGCGTGCTGAGCGCGTACGGACTCGGACCACTGCAAGAGCAGCTGGGCCATCGCTGCGCGGGTCAGTGCCCAGGTGTCCTCGCCGAGCGCCCCGTCGGCGTCAGGCTCCAGCACGAACGCCAGTGGTGTAGCGCGCACTAAGTGCAGTGCGAGCTCCTTCGGGTCCGATACTGGGGCCAGCCTTCGCAGGCCGGACGTGGGGTTCGCGCAGACTTCGGGTTCAACGACTGGGACCGGAGAGTCTCGCTGCAGACAGCCAATAGCGAGAGTCGCGGTAACGAAACAAGCCGCGGCGTTGCGGGCCCCTACTCCAACCACTTCGGTAGCTTTCCGACGAGCGGAAGAACCGCTTCCGCGATGGACTTGGCCGTCCACCCCGCTTGCGCCAATTTGCCCTGGGCCTTCTCACCCAGTTCAAACTTGGGTGGGTCTCCAATGCCGCCGGCGGCGTCGAGCAGATCGCGGGCGATCATCGGTACAGCTGCCCACTTCATCTCAAGAACTGTGCCCTTGAACGAGCCGAGCGTCACGTCGGCTTCGTTGTCTTCGCGGTCAGGTAAGGCGCCGTAGCGGAAGTTTTCCGTCACGGTTCCACCCAGCGCTACCTCGAACTCGTGCCAACGGCGCCAAGGCACCATCGCGATATCACCGTAGATTGCGAACCCTGCGGCCTCGATCGCTTTGAGCGATGTCTTCGTCGGGTTGTCCAGTTCGACCGCGGCGAGCCCTTGCGTCAGTGTCGCGTTACCGAGCCGTCGCTGCGCGTCCTTGATGAGCTGCATAAACGTCTGAGGGACGTTTTGTTTGCAGCGCTCCAATAGTCGGCGGCTGAGCACGTCCGGATCGAGTCCGGTCTCAAAGGCCCGCCTGAGGGTGTCCGGCGTCACATGATACGTAGCGGTGGGCTCATCCCACCCAGGAAGTGCGACGTCCGAGGCGATACGTCGAAGCAAGTACTCGTCGCCGATGTCGCCCTCTTCTCGATAGAAGACGATGTCGTTGTTCGGCTGCACGATGAAGGGCTTCTTTTCGGCCAGCGCTTCTTCTTCTGCGGCGTAATTCGGCGATGCTCCAGAAAGAACGACGCGGCCAAGTTCGGTTACCCGATAAAGGCGCTGCCCCCCTCCTTCGTCGGTTCGGGGGGTGCGTGCGAGGGCCACCCAGCCAAATCGCGCGACCAACATCAGCCAGTATTCTGTCAGACGCTCGAGCTCTGGATCGGTCTCTGTCTCAGGCGTCTCCGGCACATCGTCGCCCTCGGAGATGAGAATGTCCGGCGACTCATGAGTGAGGTGGAGAGCCAGGGTCTCTGCGAGAGTCCACTTGTTCGAGCTCCTCTCGAGTCCGGCGATTAGTGCGCGGCGGAGCTCCCAGAGTGTCGCAAGGAACTCGCGTCGGAACGTCTGGCCGAAGTTCTGGCGGTGCCCGTCTTCGTTGCGGGCATCGCATCGCTCGTCCCACTGAACGACCTCGAGGTAGGCGCGCATGAGCATCTCGGCCCTGCGTGACTCGGATGCCAGGAAGAACTCATCGGCGCCTGGGCCGACGGCCAAAATCCGCTCATCGTCGGGCTGGATGAGCACCAGCTGGCCGGCGAGTGAGTAGAGAAGCCGAATCTGATCGACCTCGTCCCAGTCGTGAAGGAGCGAGCGAGGGTCCTTCCAAAGAAGCCGCTCGTTGATAGCGGCCCAGAGCGGTTTGGGCGGGATACCGGACTTGGTCAGGCGCACGCTCTTTTCGAGTGCGGCCTCGATTACGCCCATTAACTCTTGGAGGATCTCGTCCGGGCTAGAACGAAGAACGCCAGCGACTTCGCCGTCATGTGTTTTCAACATCTTGGCCATCAGCTGGGCAGGGTTTCGGAGAATCGAGGTGCGTGTCCAGCATGCTTCATCCGCCTGATGAGAAGCTGAATCCGCTCGCTGTCTACCAGCGCATGTGTATCGTCGAGTCGCTTCCAGATCAGCGAGCGCAGCTCTGCCTTTCCGAGGATCTCGTCCAATGTGTTCTTGTCCACGGTGGTCAGCACCGCGACATTGTGATGGGCAACGTGGTTTCGTTCTTTGCCGCTCAATGTCTCTCTCGCTGCAGGGTCCAAAGGGGGGAGCGGAACATAAGCTGGCATTTCCTCTGGCCGCAAGGGTTGTTCTATAACCCGCTAAGAACATTGGTGTTTATACCGTCCTATTGAACCGCTTCCACGAAGGCCTAAGGCCAAGGTCGAGCCCCGTCCTGGGCGGATGTCCGTAAAGTCGAGCCCCGTCCTGGGCGGGTGTCCGCAGAGTCGAGCCCCGTCCTGGGCGGGTGTTCGCAGAGTCGAGCCCCGTCCTGGGCGGGTGTCCGCAGAGTGGGAGATTCGTCGACGCCGCAGTCGCTCCTGTTGTGCAAGTCAGAAGGGGTGTCTCAGCAGTCACCCCCGTCGGGCTCCCGAACCCTGTCAGTCTACTCCTCGCAGAGACGGGAGCCGTCGCTGTCCCAGACGCGATCGCTCGCCCGGTCGAACAAAGCGCAAGGAGCGTCGTCAGAGCCAACAGCCTGCCAGTGGCCCAGCGCCTGCCTTAATCGAGCCACTTTCATAGGAAGAGAAAGATGTTTGCACTCTACGCGATAAGCCACGACGGACTCACCCAAGACGACATCTCACTGCTGCCCGCGATGCCCGGTCGCAGCCACCTCATGCGTTGGCTTGAGACTGGCGGCGAGTGCCGCCTCGCAAACAGCGAATACGTAGGGGACCTCCGCGAACTTCGCCGTCAACTTCACGATCAAGGCCTCAAGACGGAGATTCACGAGGCGCGCGAGCTCACGCCGCCTCCCGCCGTCGCTGCGAGGTCCGATGCATTTCCGGCCGCGGTGCCAGCGGCTGATTCGGGCGTGCATCAGTACCGTCAGATGATGGCGGAAATCGAGGGCAACCGCTCGACCCGCGAACACAAGGGCGCCGTCGCGCTCAAGATCAGGCCGGTGCAAGCAACGGTCTTGGCCGCCATCACCTTGCTCGGCATTGTCGCCGCGTTCGCTCTCTAGCTCCGCCGGTGGACCGCTGGGAGGAGTCCGCCTAGGGTCGGAGTCTATGTCTGAGCCACGTCGTGTCACACTCCCCGCCCTCGCTAAGGCCGTGCTTCAGAGCGCGCCGCGGCTGCCAGGGGCTCTCTCTGCCAGCCGAGCGGCACTTCAGTCCAATAAACGAGCCGTGGGATCGATCGGGCTCCGCCTGGAGCACAACGCGCGACACCTGAAGTCGGCGGTCGCGATTCGGTCCGCTGAGGAGACCCTCTCGCACGGTGAACTGAACAGAAGGGTAAACCGGACTGCCCGGGCCTTCGCGCGCGCCGGAATTCGTTCCGGCGACGCTGTCGGCGTATTGATGGACAACCGAGTCGCAGTCTTCGTAATGGTCGGGGCTCTGTCCAAGCTTGGGGCCATTGCCGCGCTGGTGAACACCAACCAGCGCGGCGACGTGCTGACCCACAGTTTCACCGTCGCTCGCTGCGCTGCCGCCGTCGTCGGTGAAGAGCATTGGCCGGTCTTTGCTGAAGTCAGCAAAGCGGTCAAATTGCCTCCTGATCGGCAGTTTTGGGTCGCAGATTCCCCTGACGCTTGCGGCTGTGGCGCGCTCGACACTCGGCCTGAAGCTCAGGCCCCACCCGAGTCCGTGGACCTTGGCGAAGCGAGCTTTGAGTTAAACGGCGCGGACCCTGTCTGGACGAGCGCCGTTCGCCTTGGAGACCCGTGCTTCTACATCTTCACGTCGGGGACGACGGGTCTGCCGAAGGCATCGGTTATGACGCATATGCGTTGGACGAAGGCAGGGGCGGCTTACGGCGAAGCGATGCTCGCCCTTTCGTCTGACGACTGTGTCTACGCGCCGCTGCCGCTCTATCACAACATGGCGCTCTCGGTCGGATGGGGCAGCGCCGCAACGACCGGCGCGTCTCTCGCCATCCGGCGGAAGTTCTCGGCGAGCGCCTATTGGTCCGACTGTCGCGACTACGGCGCGACCGCGCTCGTCTACATCGGCGAGCTTCCAAGGTATCTGCTCGCTGCAACGCCAGGGCCAGGGGACCGAGACCATAGCGTCCGAGCTGCGGTGGGTGTCGGGCTCCGGCCGGACCTTTGGACGGAATTCCAAGAACGATTTGGCGTGCCTGGAATTTTCGAGACCTACGCCGCGAGCGAGGGGAACACGATCTTCTTGAACGCGTTTAACGTGCAGAAGACGGTCGGGGTTTGTCCGACGCCGCACGCGATCGTGAAGTACGACATCGAGAATGACGAACCCGTCTGCGACGCTAATGGCCGCTTGATCCGCGTGGGTCCGGGCGAAGCAGGTCTCCTGCTCGGCAAGGTGACCGGTCGCTTCGATTTTGATGGCTATACCGACGCGAAGGCCAGCGAGAAAAAGCTGATTCGAGGGGCGTTCAAGGACGGCGACGTCTGGTTCAACTCTGGCGACCTTCTGCGGAAGGTCGGCTGGGGGCACGCCGAGTTCGTCGACCGTGTGGGTGATACGTTCCGCTGGAAGTCAGAGAACGTGGCGACTGGCGAAGTCGAGAACGTGATCAATCAGGTCTCGTGGGTCGCTGAGTCGACCGTATACGGCGTCGAGGTGGAGGGCATGGAGGGCAGGGCAGGGATGGTGGCCCTCACGCTCTGCCCCGGTGCCGAGTTCGATTCGATCGATCTGGGGCGTACCCTCTCTGAGAAGCTCCCGGACTATGCGATCCCTGTCTTCGTTCGACTTCGCTCAGCGCTCGACGTCACCGGAACGTTCAAGCATCAGAAGACCCAGCTAAAGAAAGATGGCTGGGACCCGCGGTCGTCTGCCGACCCCGTTCTTGTCAGGGCCGGCGGCGAATATGTCCCGCTTTCAGAGCCCCTCCGGTCAGCCATCCAAGCGGGTTTGCAGCGACTCTGAGGGCTGTCTCAGCTTGCCGCTCTCCGACCCCGGTGTTAACTGCGCGTAGTCCCCGAGATTCAGTCCGGAGTGCTCGATGTGTGGCGTAATCGGTGTTCTCTCAGCGGAAGGCGCGGACGTCTTCACAAACGTCATCGAGGGGCTCTTCCAGATGCAACACCGTGGGCAGGATGCCTGCGGAGTGGCGATCTCGGACGGGGAGGTGATCCGATTGCGGAAAGCGCTGGGCTACGTTCGGCAGGTTTTCCCAGCGCCGCCTACAGCAGACTTCGAGGGCAGCGTCGCAGTGGGTCATGTTCGCTATCCGACGGCGGGTTCGAACCGAGTTCAAAACGCTCAACCTCACTTGCTGACTGATCTGACTGGGACCCGGTGGGCGCTCTCGTCGAACGGGGACGTCACTAACTATCGCGAAGTCCGCGACGAGCTTGAGCAAGCAGGCGTTGCCTTCCGCGGGAGCAACGACGCCGAGCTGTTGCTCAACTTCATCGCGTTCGGTGTCATTAGTCGCGGACTTGAGTTGATGGCCGCGATCCGCGCTATGCAGGGTCGGATTCGTGGCGCATATAGTTGCGTGCTGATGACCCGCGACGAGTTCTACGCCATTCGGGACCCACACGGCTTTCGTCCCCTCTGTTTCGGGGGCGAAGATGGATTCTGGGTCGTGGCTAGCGAGACCAATGCGCTGGACACCAACTTCGTGGACCTCGTTGACGATGTTCAGCCTGGCGAGATCGTTCAGTTCACTCGCCACGGGCCCACACGGCATCCCCACCCGGATGTGGTGGCCGCGCGCGACGGTCGTGAGCAAGCCGCTCATTGCGTGTTCGAACACGTGTACTTCAGCCGCCCCGACTCTATCGCGTTCGGCCAGCGAGTCTACGACGTCAGAAAGCGGATAGGTGCGCAGCTCTCCGGTGAGAACTCCACCGTGGCCGACGTGGTCGTGCCGGTCCCTGACTCGTCGATCGCCGCGGCCATGGGTTATGCCCAGCACGCAAACCTGCCGTTCGAGTTCGGTCTGATTCGAAACCACTATGTCGGCCGGACCTTCATTAGCCCCGACCAGGTGAGGCGCGACGAAGGCGTCCGCCAGAAGTTCAACCCGATTCGCAGCGTCTTCAAAGACAAGCGTGTCGTACTCGTCGACGACTCGATCGTCCGCGGAACCACTCTCCGAAAGCTCGTGCGGATGGTCCGCAACCAGGGAGCGACTGAGGTGCACGTCAGCATCGGGAGTCCTGTCACCAAGCACTCGTGTTTCTACGGCGTCGACACGCCGAATGAGGACGAGCTGATCGGCGCCCGCCTCGATGTCGAAGGCATCTGCAAATACATCGAAGCCGACACGCTCCAGTACATCTCCGTTGAGGGCTTAGCCTTTAGCGTTGGGGATACCGGGAACTACTGCAACGCATGTTTCACCGGGGCGTATCCGGTCCCGGTGACCGAAGAGAAGTTCGAGCGCGGCGACAGCGAGTAGCGCGCTCGATGGGTCAGTGAATGTGGTGCGGGCGGTACTTGGATGAGTGCCGCTCTAGCGTGGACAGTGTTCCACGCCACCTCGTTTCGCCGCCGCTGGGGCCTGCCTCTCATCCTGGCCGCCGCTCGTAGTGGACGGGCGGTTGTTCGTTGCGGGTAGGAGGTGTCGGTTCGGACACCCGGCAGTGATTGGGCTGCAGCGTGTCGGGCGGAAAACCGTCGATAACGCAGGCTGTGGCTGGGTTCTTGTGCCTGCTTGGGTTTTTGAGACACGACACGGGTGCCCCGTGGGGCATCTGCCTAGCCATGGGGCATCGGCATATCTTCTTTTCATCAACTCCAAGCCGGAAAGAACGATGTACAATCTGTACGCAGCCAAGAACGACAGCATCTCAATCACCAGCGTTGCAGCGCTTCCGGCTCGGGCAGCGAGCGAGGACACGGCTCTCGAGCGATACCGCGCAAGTCAGCGTCAGATGGAATCAGCGCGTCCCACCAGTGCGATGACTACATCGCTGCCGACCGGTCGCGCATACGGCATCGCCTTCGTCACAACGGCAGCCCTCGGAACCATTTTTTCGCTGATCGCCTCGGCGGCATGTCGCTCCGGTCCGCACCGCAGCGCCCCCTGTTAACTTTTTACGCAACAGCCCCGGTCGGCGCCCGAATACGTTCATGTCACCCCAAACCTCCACCGAGAGTCGACATGAACTCCCACTTCTTCAGCATTGCGTTCGCTTCCATCGCCCTCTTCCTCGCTGGCTGCGCAGAGTCAGACAGCTGCATCACGATTGAAGATATCGAGTACTGCGACGACGGCAGCGGCGGTGCATCCAGCCCGCCGGCGTCCAATGGGTCTCCGTCCCGCCCGTCGAACAACGACGGCGCAGTAGCGCCGGCAGAGACCTCGGGACTCAGCGACTTTGTCGACGAGGTGATCGTCTTCGGCGCCGCGATGGATGAGGAGTACAATGTGCTCGGCGGACCGTGCGAGGGTGACGGCCTGTGTTACGTTGGCCACCTCTACCTCGACTCCTACGTTGGCGAGTACTTCATCGACGCCCACGTTTTGGTGTACGAGCGCGGTGACATCGTCGATGCGGTCTCGCTCTGTGATAGCGGGGAGTGGGGTCAGGACGGGGCTGACCTCTGGTTCATCAGCGAGGTCGACGAGGTCGAGTGGGCTGCTGAGACTGTCTTCGATGGCGAGGCAATCGTGATCGGCCCGTTGGTTGGACTAGTGACCTACGACTACGAAGGCCCCGCCGAGTGCGAGGTCGCGTTCCCCATCTTCGGCTTCTAACCCCGTCGCCAAATCAGTCGCCTGGGCAACCCGCCCAGGCGTCTCTCGTTTTTGTTACTGGCGCGTCAGAGCCCCCAACGTCTCCCAGGCTGCGAACGACATGAGTTGGAAGCCGCTGCCGTTCGGGATCAGCGAGTAGAGTCCTTCCCAGGTCGGACCGCCGCGGAAGTCAGCGGGCAATGGAACGAACTCGAAGCCTGCCGCGCGGGCGTGCAGCTCGGCCCGCGGCAAGTGCCACGCGCTCGTGACGACGCCGACCGTGGTCCAGCGACGCTCCTCTGCGAGCGCCGCGTAAGCCTGCATCTCCGAGCGAGTGTCGTGCGGTTCGGGAAGCAAGATGATGGCGTCCTCGGGCACACCAATGCTCTTCCAGACTTGGGAGGTGATGGTGGAGAGGTCATCGGTAGCGTTGGCACCCGGTACTGTACGACCGCTGGCGATGAGTAGGGGCGTGTTGCCGGCGTACCAGAGCTGCGCGCCTAACAGCGCGCGATCTCCAGCGGTGGTGAGCTGTGGGCGGCCGGTGGTGTTGGTGTGGACGCCGCCGCCAAGCACGCAGACCGCGTCATAGTGCCGGGCGAAGGGGTCCACCGACTCGTAAGCCGCTTCGTAACTTCCGAGCCAGGTGGCGCCGAGCCAAAAGTTGCCCGCACAGGTGTAGAGCACGAGGAGGAGGCAGGAGGGGGCGAGCTGCGACCAGAGCTTTCGGACGGAGAGCCAGGCGCACTTGGCGATCAGGTAGAGCCAGATCATGCCGGATGGCATCAACATCGTCCCGATTATTTTGGCGACCATACCAAGGGATGGCAGGGCGACGAAAAACCCGACCAGCACGGCAACCGCGAGACTACCAAGGGCCTTCCGTCGGCGCCCGTTTGAACGGTGCGCTTCGACGGCAAATACGAACGCGAGAGATGCGAGGACGAAAGCTAACATTCCTCTGCTATAGAACGCTCATGGCATCAGGTTCAAAGACAGCGGTTGCAGCCGCGATTGCAGGAAACGGTTTTGTAGCCGTTTTGAAGTTTATCGCATTCTTCATCACCGGCTCTGGGTCGATGCTCTCGGAGGGCATTCACTCCATCGCGGACACGATGAACCAGGTCTTGTTGATGATCGGCATCGTCCGATCAGCAAAGGACCCAGACCCAGATTTTCGTTATGGATATGGGGCTGAACGCTACATTTGGGCGCTGATCTCCGCCGTCGGGATCTTCTTCCTTGGCTGTGGTGTCACGCTCTATCACGGGTTTTCCTCGTTGGCGCACCCGCATCCGGTGGAGAGCCCCGAGGTCGCGATCGGCGTATTGTTGTTGGCGGGTGTGATCGAGGGCGGAGTGCTCTGGATTGCTTACAAGACCGTGAAAGCGTCAGCGAACGGGAAACCGCTGCTCGCGTATTGCCGCCACGAGGCGGATCCGTCCCTCGTGGCGGTCCTGCTTGAAGACTCCGCGGCATGCCTGGGCATTGTTATCGCGATGACCTGCATTGGTCTCTCGCACTTCACCGGAAACCCCGCATGGGACGCCGTCGGCTCGATCTGCATCGGCCTCTTGCTCGGCGTGCTCGCGATATGGCTGATCAACCGAAATCACTCGCTGTTGGCCGGTCCGTCGATTCCCACGGATGCGCGCCTGCGCATTCGAAAGGTTTTGGAGGACAGCCCGATCATTGAGGAGATCACGGACTTCAAGACGCGTCAGCTCGGGACCGAAGAGTACCGTGTGAAAGCCAACGTCGTGTTCCAAGGCGACATCATGAGCGAGGCCCTAGAACCGCACCTCAGAGCAGAGTGGGAGCGCATCAACTCCTACGAAGAGTTTCGAGAATTCGCCCACACCTACGCCGACAAGATTACCGACCTGCTAGGAGATCACATTGATGAGCTCGAGCGCCAGATCGTTGCGGAGTGTCCGAAGGTGAAGCACATCGACATCGAAGCCGACTGAGTACTGAGTTCCGTCATCTCATCGGTGGCCAGGTGATCCCGTGCGGGCGTTCAGCCGTGAAACGTTGACCGCTCCGCGGTGTCAGCACATGGTGCTCGACACTGCTTACGCTGTCGATGTTCGGACCTGGAGCGCTATGATGAACCGGCCAATTGTCCTGGTCCTCAGCCTAACTGGGCTCATCATGGGGCTGATTACCTCGCTCGTCGGTATCGCGGCCATCGAGGCGTATGTTTGGACGGTGTTCTACGTCGCCTGGGTTGTGATCGTCACACAGCGGGGCGTGGAAAAGCCCTTCGTGACGATTATGGCCGCGAGCATGATCGGAGCGGTTCTTACCGGCGTGTCGCAGATGCTGCTCTTTGAGAGCTATATGGCCAACAACCCAGCTTACGCCGAGCAGATGGCGGACGCTAAGTCGTGGCAGACCGTCCCGGTCGCCCTCGTAATGGGTGCGGTGTTCGGGGCGGTCTTCGGTGGGATCGCGGCGGGAATCCGGAAGTTCCGGAGCTAGTATTTACGCCTGCGAGCGATCAGCGCCAACCCGAGGATGAGCCCCATCGCGAGCGCGGCGGCCTTGTTCTGCTCCGCGGTGGCGGCGCAGGCCCCTATGCCTGAGAGGTCCGATTCGCATGTGCCGTCATCGCCACAGGTCTCGCCAAGGCTGCAGTTGAGGGTCTCCTGTCCGAGCGCGCAGTCTGGGTCGTAGGCGCCGCAGTTGCAGTCACAGCCGTCTAGGGTGCCGTAATAGGCAACGTCGCATGTCCAGTCAGAGGGGGCCTCGACCTTGCAGTCTTGTGGGCAGGACTCCCATTCGGATTGGCAGATATTGTCGCCGCAGGCGGCCGGCGTGCAGTCTTGGCTGCAGGAGGTGCGCTCATCAAAGGCGCAGAACCCGTCGCCGCAGGAGGCCGCGGTGTTGCAGAGTGCCTGGTCGGTACCGACGGCGCAGAACGCGTCGATAGCCGCGGTCGCGTAGAGGATGTTCTCGCCGCCACAGCCAGACTCAGCGCAGACGTTGACGCGTGTGCAGCCGCCGTCTTCGACGTAGTCGGTGTCACCGGAGATGAGCACGCCGAAGAGGTCGAGAGAGCCTGGAAGGAACACGCCGGAGCCTGAGTTTCCTCCGAAGGTGTCGGGATTTCCGACGAGGTAGTCACCGGCGCTCGTGCGCGGGTCCCGCACGCTTCCACCGTCGTCGACCTTCATCGGGATTCCGCTCGGTGAGCCGATCAGCAAAAAGTCGTCGCCGACTTGGAAGCTGGGGCGCGAGCTGACGACGTTCGCCGGCGTATAGCCAGTGACGGGTCGGTCCAGCTGGAAGATACCGTAGTCACGGGTGACTCCGCCGGAGGTCGACTCCGCCTGCGTGATGATCCGCTGGCAGGCGTAGATGTCGTCGGTCGTGACCGTGTCTAGCTGGCCGGAGTTGGGTAGCCACTCATAATTGAAAACGGCGAAGAGATTTTCGCAGCTGGCCTGACCGTTGTCGACGCAGTGGCCCGCGGTAAGAACGAGGTCCGGCGCGATGAGCGTGCCGGAGCAGATCCCAGCGGTCGGGTGGTTCGAGAACGCCTCGCCATCACAGAGATTCTGCGATTGGCCGAGGGTCTGGGTCCGGAACTGAACGTCGTTGGGGTCCGACGCGTCGATGACCGGCTTTGGGACGATCGCGACGATGCTGTCTTGGGCGAGACGCCGGATGCTCTCGTCGGGGTGCTCGGATGGATCAACCCGATTGTCCACGCCGTACACGACCGGCTGTTGAGCGGTCTCCAGATCGTCAGCGGCGGCGCTATTCGCAAGCAGCGAGCTAATGAGCAGGGCGGAGAATTGGATCGCAGGAACTCGCTTCATCGGTATCTCTGGTTAGGGACGGGGACTTACGAGATACGACAAGCAGCGATCTGAGGGAAGGGCGACAATTGCTCGCGCGGGCGAAATTCCACGTGATTCCGATGACTGGAGAGCAGATGGCAACCGCGGAGCGAGCACCGCCGAACGGAGCAGCCGTTGGTGCACTCGCTCGGTCGAAGCGCGGGTGTTTGTGGGTCCCCGCACTGCGCTCTTCGAGTTTCGCCAGCAGCCGTCCCTTCTCCCTATGGGTCCAAAATCAGCGGATCTGAATCGGCGAGCGGGATTTCCGTCACTTTCTTTCCAGTGGAAGAGAAGCGGAGGGAAGATCCCTGAGCAGAAGTCCATCACAGGGCCTGTTGGGTGCATAGACAGGAGGCGGTATGAGGCCTCGCCGTATACGCCGAGCGCATTGTCGAGCTCGCCCTCGGCGCCGAAGTCAGTGCAGCAGACTGTGCCAGGGTTTGGCGTCATCGCCTCGACGTTGGACACGAAGGGCCAGAGTCCTTCCGATCACTCGGCTTGCTTGGAAACTGGCACGCACGCTTGTCGCCGGGGCGCGCGGTCGGCCGGGCAGTTCTGGCACTTCGTCTGCAGGTCACAAGCCAGATTGCCACAGTCGGAAACCCCGTTCAGGTGGTCGTCCCGGCCGTCGTCGCAAACCTAAGGTGAGCCCTGCTCGCACGCTTCATCGTCGAAGCAGTCTGGGTCGTTGCACTCGTGCAGCCCGTCGCCGTCCTCATCTCCTGGTGCCGCACACATCTCTCGCGGTGGGTCGTCCGCATTCTCCGTTCGCACGAGCGGGTTTCTCCCCAGCACCCAGTTCTGATGGCGGGTGAGGTTCCTGTTTTCACCCACGATGCCGATGGGCCACATGAGGTTGTCTCGGTCTGGGCAAATGCTGAACGCCCATTCCTGGCTCTCGATTGAGCATTCTGGCGTATCCCGGAGCGGGTCGAAGTGCGCGCCTGTCTGTTCGGTGGTGTGAAACAGACCTAAGTAGAGGCCGACCTCGTGAGCGAATGCTTGGCCGATAAGGTCCGGCGAGTGTTGGTCACTCTGCAACCCACCGGCCGAGACGATCACGCCGGATGACGAATCGCCATGCACCCCGGATGGTCCAGAAATCCCCATCGAGATACCGAGCAGCGTGGATCTTCCGAACGCGAGGGACTCGACGAGAAATACGTTCAGCGAGAGGAGGTCCACGACGGGAGGTCCGAACGAGCGGCTCACCATCGCTTGTGCGGCCGAATCATCCCTGATGTGTTGAAACTCCGTCGCGTCAGCCTCGGAAAGATGAAAGAACTCGGTGACTAGGTCTACGCCAACCGGCTGCAGAATCGCACCGGCGATACGAAGAAGGTCACGGACTGCGCGTGAGTCTGCCGCCGATTCGGCGGTGACGCCTTCCAGCGTGTTTACGCAGACGTTGAGTCTCAGCGTCGACCCAGATTCCGCCCGAGAGGTCGAACGCACGCAGACCGTGGAGGCGTCCTGGGTTCGGAAGATTGCTGCGGTTGCCAGCTCACTTTCCTCGTGCGGGGCACCGGGCACCGACACTTGTGAGAGGTTCCGGCTTACTCGATACCCCGCCTCCCAAATGTCCCGGAACTCCCGCTCCGAGCCGTCTGGTAGGCGAACGGAAACTGGAGCGATCGAGCCTCGAGGCACCGCTGCGAGAACCGTCGTCGAGATCGCTTCTGGCCTTTGGGCTACCGGGAATTCGACGAATCTACCGGGCGGGATGCCCCAGCACTCCGTTCCTGCGATTTCACCTCTCTCGGGGGGCCCGACTGGAGTCGTTGGGAGACACGCTCTACGCTCGGATTCGAGCAGCCCGCAGCGGTAGCCGCTCCGGCAGTCGAGCGATGAGACGCACTCGTCAAGGCACTCCCGTCGGTCCACAGCGATGTCGCAGATGCCGTCGCCAGGCCAGTGAGTAATACCGCCTCGGCAAGGCGAGATCGTGCAGTAGCCATCGGGCCAGTCGACCTGGCATGTTATTCCGGTTCCGCAATCAGCGTTGGAGGTACAGGAGGCGCCAGTCGCACTTTGCGCGACCACGTCCGGAGAGGTCGGTGTGTCTGCCTCTGCGTCGACGTCGGATGACTCAACGTCTCCACCGCTCGATTCCACACCGGGCTGGCAGCTAAGTAGGAGCAGTAAGAACTAGCTCCACGGGAGACCAATGGGCCCGCCGATGATGCGGGAACGGGCGGAGTTCAAGGTCAGCCTCTCGTTGATTCGCAGATGGCCGGCCGATCGCCGCCCCATTCCGTCACCCTCGCAAGCATCGAGCGCGGAGTCCACGCGTTCCGCGGTCCGCTTGGATCGTGCGTTTGGGTGTGCTGACCGAGATTCTCAGCTCTCAGCTCTCAGCTCTCAGCTCTCAGCTCACAGCCGTTTCGTCGAATCGGTCCCCAGCGGAAGCAGATTCGTTACTTTGCGCGCCCGAGCCGTCGTTCGATGGCTTCGATGCGGTGCCGAACAGGGTCGTTGGCCGCGAGTAGCTTCTCGACGCTCTTCACCGCGGACATGACCGTCGTGTGGTCGCGCCCGCCGAAGAACGCGCCCAGCTCAGGGAACGACGCGTTGGTGTAGCTACGCGAGAGAAACATCGCGACCTTGCGAGGAGTTGCAACTGTCGCCGCGCGCTTGCGCCCTTTGATGTCTCGAACGGTGACGCCAAAAGTCTCGGCGGTCATTTTGAGGATCATCTCGGGGGTCAAGCTGCCGGTGCGGTCGCGGTGTACGCGTTCCAGCTGTGTCTGCGCGACCGAGAGACTGATCGGCTCGTGTCGAAGTCTGGCGTAGGTGCCGATGCGGAGGAGCGCTCCGTGAAGCTCACGGACGTTGGAGCGTACTTGTTGAGCGATGTACTCGTAGACGGGCGTGGGCACGTCGAAACGCAGCTCCTTGGCCTGTTTCTGGAGGATCGCGACGCGTGTCTCGTAGTCCGGCGGTTGGATGTCCGCGAGCAGACCCATGCTGAGTCGCGACATCAATCGCTCCTCAAGCTCGGGCATTTCCTGGGGGATGCGGTCCGACGTGATGACGATCTGGCGACCGGCTTGGTAGAGCGCGTTGAACGTGTGGAAGAACTCTTCCTGTGTTCGCTCTTTGCCGCCGATGAACTGAATGTCGTCGATGAGGAGTACGTCGACGTCGATGCGGTTTTTCTGCCGGAACTCATCCATCTTTCGTGCGCCGATCGACTCGATCAGCTCGTTCACGAAGGTCTCTGCCGAGATGTACCGGACGCGCGCCCGGGGCTGGTTACGGAGAATGCCGAGGCCGACTGCATTCATCAGGTGGGTCTTGCCCAGCCCTACGCCGCCATAAAGGAAGAGTGGGTTGTAGAGCCCGCCTGGCTTCTCGACGACGGCGCGTGCCGCTTCGTATGCGAACTCGTTGGATCCACCGACAACGAAGCTGTTGAGATGGAACTTCGCGGTCAGGTTGGAGCGTCCAACCGCCTCGCTGAAGGTCTCGGTGGGTACCTGTGGAGCGGCGGCGCCTGGGCTTGTCATCACCTGTGGCGCAATGAACGGCTCGGCCACGTGCTCGATGAGAAGCCGCTGCGTCGGCTCAGTATTTGCCTGGATCGGCGGCGTTTCTGCGACAGGTGCAGGGGCGTCGAAGAGCGAGAGTTGCTGTGCCTCTTTAGGCATCGCCTCGGGTGCGGGCGGGTTCGGGTCGATGTGTACCCGCATCTCTCGCCCAGCAGCGGTTTGCACGCAGCGTGCGAGCACGGCCGAGTAGTTTTTCTCGACGATGAGAGCTGCCATCTCGTCCGTGGATGCGATCGTGAGCGCGTCTGCGTCGAGCTTCACCGGAACGAACTCAGCGAAGTGAGTGCTGAAGAGTGCTTCGCCAACTTGTCGTTGAAGCTCTCGTCGTGTCGCGTTCCAGAGGTAGTGCATGAATTCCGGTGATGGGGTCGCCGTTGGATCGTCGAAGAGACGATCCAACGGAGGATCTTTGGGTTCGGCGGGTGGTTCGCAAGCGCGGCAGCAGAGTCCCAAACCGAGTTTCCAGTATCCGAGAAGGCAGTCTTCATCGGGAGGAAATGTCCGGGGACTCAGGGAGGTGAACTCGGCACCTCAAGCCACGCTTTGAACGTGAAAGAGAACTAGCACTGTGCGGTTCGAGTTTTCAACCGTTTTCAAAGGGTTATACACATGTTCAGTTCATTCGTATGTTACTGATTTAACTGGTGTTTTGAAAACCAAGGCGAGCCTGTGGAAAGTGCCTGTGGAAAACTCTGAAGGTCAAAACACCCAACGTTTTCGCGCCCTTCGGTGGAAGATCCTTCGAGGGATCTTCGGGGTCTTCCACAGGCTCGATTTTGCTCCGTCCACTACGAGCCGACCGGCTCCTCGTCCTTGTCGATCAATGTGCGAGACCCACAGCGTTCGAGTCGTCATCTTGGGACCTTCGCTTGCACGCCATCGATCGGCGAACTAAGTCGCTCGCGATGGGTACAATGCAATGGCTCAATCACTTCCAGGCGTCCGCTTCGCGGCCGCGCGATATCGACTGGAAGCTCGGCGTCCAACTCAAACCGGAGTTGCAGACTCCGGTTTTGGAGGCCCTCCGGACCTTCCAGCGGGGTCTTACGTCGCCGGGCATCAACTTGCGCACCAAAGTCAGACGCTCTTGTGAGCCTGAGTATGCGCAGTGCATCGACCTCTACGTGGCGGAGAAGTCGATTCACTCGGACCTGCTAATGCGGGTCCTATGGGAGTTCGGATCGCAACCAGCCAACCGCGCCTGGACCGATTTCCTCTTCCGCCGCTTTCGTCGACGGTTTGACTGGACCAAAGAGCTCATGGTCCTGCTCACCGTGGAGATGGCCTCGATGCCATACTTCCGGATCCTCGCGAACAACGCCGGCTGCCCCCTCATTGCGGACGTCTTGGAGACGGTCCTTGAGGATCAGGCGTATCACGTTGGGTTCCACATCGATCACCTGCGTGAAGTGATGATGGACCGCTCCGGAGCCGAGCGCCTGCTCGTGCAGCAAGCGTGGAGCGCGATGTTCGCGTCCACTCTCTCGGTCGTCATGGCCGACAATCGGGAGGTGTTTCGTGCGATGGACTACCCGAAGCTCTCCTACTGGACCGACGCGTGGAATCTCTTCGCGCAGGTCCAGAGCGGTCTCTACGGGTCGCCGCACCTCAACGCCTTGTTGTCGCGCGACCCCCGAATTCAGTTCGCGCTCTAGGTCGCGTTAGAGCTGCGAGGCCCAGTCGATGAGAGCGGAGAGCTGCTCGGCTTCGTTGTCGCCATCGTCGAAGTTGATCGTTCCGTGACCGCCGCCGGCGATGCGGACGAGCGTCCACGCGTCTGGAGCCGTGTCCTGGAACTGGTCGGCCCAAGGCTCGTTGTCGGGGTAGACGATCAGCACCGGGAGCTCGTTCAGGGCCTCCGAGTTGTCGGCGATCGCGTTCTGGTTCTCGGTGTAGGTTCCCGGCGAGAGCCACGCGATTCGGGCAGCGTCAGGAAGATCGTCGGCGTGCGCGGTCGCGTAGTCCATCACCGATGTCGTGCCATTGCTGGCGCCCACCAAGGCGATTCGTGCGCGGTCGATCGTGCAGGCCTCGTCGTTCAGTAGGAACCGAATGGCTGCTTCGACATCGAGCCTTCCACCGGGTCCCTCATACGCGTCGCCCGCCGTTCCACCCGAGTCTCCGGCGCCGCGCCGGTCCACGTTCAGCACCGCCGCGCCGGTCTCGTTGAGCGCGTTTCGCACCCGCTCTGGGTAGCTGGCGCGGTCCCAGGACGGCGGGATCATATGGAAGAGGATGACGGCGGGTGCCGACTCTGCGGTCGGTGGCAGGTAGTCCGCGACCAGCGTCACTCCATCCTCCGTCTCGAACGTCACCTCTCCGGCCTGGGTGTCGCAGTCGAATGGGCGAGCGTCGGCTGTCGGGGTGTCGGGGCGGGCCGTGTCTCCGTCGACGACATCCTCCTGAACCGCGGTGTCATCCGCCGCGGTGTCATCCGCCGCGGTGTCATTTGCGCTTGCTGAGTCGGCTGTTGCCGTGTCCTGGACTGTCGTTTCGTCCGAGGCTTCCGCGTCGGAGTCGCTTGAGCAGCCAAAGAGGATTAAGGCACTGGCGATGAAGTACGTTTGGCGAGTTTTGATCATGACCGACTTGTGGGATGCGTCGCGAGAGCGCGCAAGATGCCGCGAGGGCGCGGAGCGATTCAAGTGAACGAACTCGACCCGATCGACAAGCTCCACGCCCAGATTAGCGGGTCAGCGGCGACTCTGGAGGTTCGGCACGAGGCGCTGCTTCAGTGCCGGTCCGGGTGCAGCGGGTGTTGCGTCGACGAGCTGACGGTCTTCGACGTTGAAGCGGATCGGATCCGCCGAGACTTCCCCGAAGTCTTGCGTGAGGAGGCCGGTCCAGCTGGTGCGTGCGCGTTCTTGGACTCGGAAGGACGCTGCAGGGTCTACGCCGCGCGGCCGTATGTCTGCCGGACGCAGGGGCTGCCAATTCGCTGGTTCGCCGGCGATCCGGTCGCGGAATACCGGGACATCTGCGAGCTCAATGACACCGGTTTACTCACCACATTCGAACCAGATGAGTGCTGGCTAATCGGGCCCACCGAGCATGCATTGGCGGGACTGCGACGCTCGGACGAGAGGGTGCCGCTGCGGAGCCTCTTCAAGTAGACTCTCGGAGAACTCCGCACTCGAACACGTGACGATGGAAGCGTACCCAGGCCAGACGCGGCTCTACATCGTGGTTGGATGCATGCTCGGTCTCATGATCGGGGTATTCATGCACTCGTTCCTGCTCCAGGAAGGCAGCAACTTCCAGGTGGCGTGGCTCTTCTTTTTCGCGTTACTCGGAGCACTTGTCGGTAAGCTGCTTGTCGTCGCGCAAGCGCCGGGAGAGGCGGAGCGTGAGGCGGAGCAAGGTAGCGACGCGGAAGAGGCTCCTACGACCGAGGAGAGCGCGACGACTCGGTACTTTAAGCTTCAGTCTGGCGTCTACGACCACGATGAACTGCGGCGATTGCGGGTTCGATCGGTCACGATGCCGATGAGTCCGCCCGACTCAGAAGTGGCGTTGCAGGTACGCAACTACGACAGTTACACGCGCGTGAAGGTCCTGCCTGGTGTGCTGGAAAAGCTAACCGTCGAAGAGGTGTTCGATCGCGTTCATGTTGAAGCGTGCGGCCGAGCGCCGAAAGTGCCCAGGGACCTTGATCTTAGCTTGGTCTCGTATCACTCGGAGGGCCCGTTAGGCCCAGACGGTCGCAGCCCGCACGGGTGGACCTTCTACCTCGTCGACGGTGCCGCGGGACTTGGTTGTCGAGCGACCACAACGCGCACTGAGATCGCGCTGCATTTCCATACCGCGGCGACATACTCCGACATTGAAGCCGCCGATTGGGTCGACGTCGAGGACCTGCTCAAGTGGGTCGAGGCGGCGCTCCCGGAATGGGCGGACGAAGAAGTGCGACTCAGGGTGAACCTCCCCGAGGACTACCTCGCGTATGCGATGTCGCCACTGCGAGTCGCGGATATCGATGTCGACGGTCAGGTGGTGCTTAACGAAGCTCATCTGACGGCGCCGCAGCCGCCAGTCGATGAGCTTGAGCGGTTTTCCTTAGCCGAGTTTGTCGCGTTCGGCCGCGGCGAGCCTCCGGTGACTGGCGATCTCTACGCCGCATTGCAGGAAGAGGGATTCGCGGACGGACTGCGAACCGTCAATCCGTCGGCGATGGAGCGGGCCGCGATCGCGCTGGAGCGTTGGCACGGCTTCCAGTTACCCGACCAGTTGTCGGCGGCGATCGGCGAGACGGAGGACCTGCTCGAGCGCAACGAGCTGGTTCACATCCTAGCCCGTTGTCCAGGCGGGTTGGCTCCGGTCACGCTACATCGCCTCGGTGTCGAGTCGGAGGAGCCCGAACTTACGAAACTCTGCCACATGCTGCATCAGGATCGCCGCCACGGCGTGATCGACGTCTCCTCCCATCCGCTGGATCCGCTCTCGTTCCTCGACGGTCGTCGGCAAATGGGGCGGGGAGAGTTCCGAGTGGTGCCGCTCAAGCCCACATACAATCCTGAGGCGGAGTTCTGGCCGGCGCTGCAGGAGCTTGGTTTCCACTTACAGCGCCGGCGACTTCTATCAGGTGACGCCAACCTACTCGTAGGAGCGCAGTTGCAGTCGGCGGACAAACTGACCGAGCTGGTTCTGACCTCCACTCCTCTCCCTGTGCCGTGCCACATTCTGCACATCGTTGGTAACGGTGCCGCTGAGCTCGAGCGGCTCCTTAATCGGACTGACATCGTTTATCCGCAGTCAAAAATCGTCGCGGATATCCACAGCGAGCATCCTCATCGTGTGCACCGGGCAGCGCTCTACGTCACGGCGCTGCGTATCGATGAAGAGGATCTGGTTCCTCACCTGATCGCTGGAGCTGACCGCGGGAAGCGCGATCCGAACCTGCGTCGGGCAGTCCTTGGCGCCCTGGCCGTACAGTCTTCGCGGGTAGCGCAGGATCATCTCGAAGCCATCGCCGTCGACCCCTCCCATGAGGATCGGGAGTACGCCTCGAGGGCTGTCTCCGAACCGATCCCTTCCTCGAGCGGCCCGAGTGTTTAGAGTCGCTGAATGACGACGGAGAGCCTCAATCTGAGAATCGCAGGTATGCACTGCTCGGCATGTGTTGGCCGGGTCGAGCGGATCATCGGAAAACACCCAACCGTTGAGAGCGTCAGTGTCGACCTCTTGAGTGAAAGAGCTCGCGTCATAGCGCCATCTCAGGATGTCGCGGCCATCGCAGCGAGGTTGGAAAAAGCTGGGTTCTCGGCGGCCTTGCTGTCCGACCATAGCGACGACGATGAGGAGCCAGCGTCTGAAAGGTGGGGAGCAAAGATCGCCCTGAGCTTGTCGGTTGGCGTGATCGCGATGGTGCTCTCCATGCCGCTGATGCACGGAGATGAGTCGATGGGGGCGGGGCTTATGGCGCCCGTCGACGCCGTCTTAATGGCCACGATTCCAGGCATCTATTCACTCGACCACCAGATCCTTCGGTGGCTGATGCTGCTGCTTTGTCTGCCAGTGATCGGGTGGGCTGGCCGCCACTACTTTGAGCGGGCATGGCGCACGCTGCGCGGCGGCGGCGCGGATATGAACGTCCTCATCGCGCTGGGCGCGGGAACGGCCTTCGTCGTGAGTGTCCTCGTGACGGTGTTCGCCGATTCGCTGCAGGCTGCGGGCCTCCCCCAGCACGTCTGGTTCGAGGTTGTTCCGTGGGTGATCGGTCTACTGATGGTCGGCAACGTGCTCGAGGACCGGGCGAAGCGCAGGGCGACCAGCGCGCTGAGAGAGATTGCCTCGCTGCAGCCCCGAGTCGCGACGATCGTCCGGGAAGACGGAGAACAGGTCGAAGTGCAAGTGCGTGGGCTCACTCGCATCGACCGGGTCCAGGTTCGTCCCGGCGATCGGCTACCTGTCGACGGCGTTGTCCTCGAAGGGGCGTCTTCGATCGATGAGAGCATGCTCACCGGTGAATCTCATTCGGTCTCCAAGGCTGTCGGCTCCATTGTGACCGGCGGAACGATCAACGGCTCGGGGCGCTTGCTGATTCAGCCGACCACCTTGGGCGCGGAGTCGGTGATCGCGAGGATTGGCGAGCTGGTGCGCACGGCACAAGCAGCAAAACCGAACGCACAGCGGATCGCCGACCGAATCGCCGCGGTCTTCGTGCCAGCGGTCGTCGTGATTGCCGTCGGCTCAGCCGCGATTTGGGCCTTGTTTGGACCGGACCCGAAATTGGTGTTCGCCCTCCATGCGCTGGTGACCGTGCTGATCATCGCCTGCCCGTGCGCGATGGGGCTCGCGGTGCCAGCGGCGATAACGGTCGCGACTGGTCAGGCCGCGCGGAATGGGACGTTGATTCGTACCGGGCAGGTCCTCGAGACTGCGCCAGACGTCGACACCATCATCTTCGACAAGACAGGTACGCTGACTGAAGGGAAACCCCGCGTTGTCGGGTCGGAGCAGCCTGGTTCTGACGATGCGCTGGCGCTGATACGGGCGCTCGCGCTGGTCTCCGAGCACCCGATCGCTGCAGCCATCGCGAAGAGTCTGGCGACGGACGGCGCGACCGTCGCAGAGGTGGAGAATCACGCAGGCGGCGGGATCACGGCGACGTCGAGCGACGGGCGCACGGTGTCGCTGGGCTCCGAGCAGTTCATGGAGAGCATGGGCGTGAGGGTCCCTCCGGGTTTTGCGGCCGACTATTCGGCCTGTACGGTCTCCTTCGCCGCCGTTGGGGGTGAGGTTGTCGCTTCGTTCGCGTTGCGAGACGTCGCCAAGCCCGAGGCGGCGTCGGCACTGCGCTCGCTCCGGGCACGCGGATACCGACTGGTCCTGCTTAGTGGCGACCGAGAGGGCGCCGTCGCAGAGCTCGCTTCAGAGCTGGAGATTACAGAGTTCCACTCCGGCGCTTCGCCTTCGGACAAGATCGCTTTGGTCGAACAACTGCGTGCTGAGGGCGCGAACGTTGCGATGGTCGGGGACGGTGTGAATGATGCTCCCGCGCTGGCCGCCGCAGATCTCGGAGTGGCAATGGGGACCGGCACCGACGTCGCCGCCGCTACTGCGGACGTGACGTTGATGAGCGGCGACCTCCATGCCCTCGAGCGCCTCCTTGATCTCGCAACGCGGACCCGGCGTGTGATCCGCCAGAATCTCGGATGGGCGCTCGGCTATAACGCGCTGGGGATCCCGGTTGCTGCCGGGCTGCTCTATCCGGCGTTTGGCGTTCTCCTGAGCCCCGTCTTTGCGAGCGCCGCGATGGCGCTGAGCTCAGTTAGCGTGCTCAGCAATTCGCTTCGGCTGGGTCGCTAGTCGTTCTGGGTGGTGGGCTATCCGCCCTGAGCGGCGGTGACGACTTCGATTTCGGCGCCGCCGGCGAGCATGGTCTTTGACCACTCTTGGCGACGCACGATGTCGAGGCCAAGCGCGACGGCCACGCCCTTCGAGTCTTCTGTGACGCCCAGAGTGGCCAGCGCATCGAGCAGAGAAGCGCCTTCGTCGAGCGTCAGTGGTTGTCCGTTGAGGAGCAGGTTCATCGTTTGAAGCGTGCGAGAGAGAAAGGGGTCGCTTCGGCCACAGTGGGCCGGCCAAGGATCGTGTTCGATACTGCTTCGATCGAGATCGGGGCTTGCTGGATTCCGTTACGGTAGTGGCCCGTGCAGAACCAGAGCCCGTTGGTGTCGCAGCCTCCAAGGATGGGCCCATTGTCGCGGCTCGCGGGTCGGAATCCGGCCCAGGTATCGAGAACCTCTAGCTCAAGAATTGCAGGCACGATTTCCTGTGCGGCGTCCAGGAGTTGGTAGAGCCCGCCGGCCGTGACGCGGCGATCGAAGCCGCGGTCTTCTGAGGTTGCGCCCAGTACCCAGCGGTCCGCTTTGGGGGCGAAGTAGGCGTCTTGCGAGCGAATCACGTGCGAGAGCCTGAGCGCTGGATCCGTTCGAAACGCCATCATCTGGCCCTTTACTGGCCGAATTGGGGCGCGTGTCGGAAGGCCATCGATTTGCCGCGACCAAGCGCCGCCGGCGATGAGGACGTCCGTTGCGGGGATCGGCTCTCCTTGGACGTCGAGGCCAGTGACTTGTCCGTTAGCGATGGAGACCGCGTTTACCTCGGAGTTCTCGTGTAGTTCTGCGCCCTCTAGTCTTGCGGCAGCGGCGAGAGCGTCAACGGTTGCCCGGTTGTCGACCTGATGGTCGTGAGGCGAGTGTACCGCTGCGACGATTCGCGGCGACAAAAGAGGCTCTCGTTCGATGGCCTCTGCCGACGAGAGCCAGCTCGTGGGAAGTCCAATTCCGGCCTGGTATTCGAACACTCGTCGGAGTGCCTCGGCCTCATCCCGGTCTGCCGCCACCAGCAACGAGCCTGTTTGGTCGTACCCAATCGAGAGTCCGGTAGTTGATTCCAGGTCCGCGGTGAACTTTGGCCAGCGCTCCTGCCCCGCTCGACCGTATGCGAGGAGCTCGTCTTCGTAGAACTCCGTCTCGGCGAATGGCGCCAACATCCCAGCGGCGGCCCAGCTCGCTTCGCGGCCTAGGGTTCCGCGTTCGTAGAGCGAGACGCGCATGCCCGCCTCTGCGCAGCGCCAGGCGATGCCCAAGCCCATGATTCCGCCGCCGACGATGGCGAGGTGGCGTGATGCGGTCATGCAGTTCGTGGTGCGCTAAGCGTAAAGTGCCTCGATCTCGCTCTTATACCGTGCGACAACATTGCGCCGTTTTACAGACATTTTCGGCGTGAGTAGGTCGTTCTCGATGGTGAACTCGTCTTCGAGCAGCGTCCACTTCTTCGGTCGTTCATACCCTTTGAAGCCCTCGCCATACTTCGCGAGTTCGTCGCCGATAAGCTCGCGGACCCTCGGGCTGGCAGCGAACTCTGCCGGGGTTGACGCATTGACTCCATTTTCGGCGCACCACTTTTTGCAGGCCTCAAAGTCAGGCACGACCAGGCAGGTGTTGAAGAGGCGGTTGTCGCCGTAGACGAAGACCTGGGTGATGAAGCCCGAAAGTCGAAGACCCTCTTCCAGCGGCGTTGGAACCACGTACTTGCCGTTCTCCAGCTTGTACTGCTCCTTGAAGCGGCCCGTGATTTTCACGTAGCCCTCGTCATCGATCTTGCCCATGTCGCCGCTGCGAAAGGCCCTCTTGCCGTCGAGATCGAAGATCGCCGCTTCGGTTTGCTCCGGCAGGTTGTGGTAGCCCTGCATGACGTTGGGGCCGACGATGACGATCTCGCCCTCTTGTCCCTGCGGGAGCGGCGCGCCCTCTTCGTCACAGATGAAGAGCTCGACACCAGGGATCGGCACTCCGATCGTGCCGAACTTGCGATGCTCTGGATTGTTGGCGGACGCAATCGGTGAGGTCTCGGTGAGGCCGTAGCCCTCGAAGACAAGAATACCGATGTCGTCGATG
>JBLHWZ010000018.1:0-35526 GCA_047629415.1 Bradymonadia bacterium
TCAATCCGATGCTAGCGCTGAGGCTCCTCAAAGCAAACGGCTGGTGGGCTCGCTACTGGAACGAGGACGAAGATCGACTCGCGGCCGCATAGTCTCGAACCGATCGGCTTGGATCACACCCGCTTTGGGTGGGGTATGCGCCGTTCATGTAGGATGGCGATTGCGTTTCGCGTAAGCTTAGAGCGAGAACCTAGTCCTCCCGAGTGAACTCATGTGGATCACCATTGGAATCGTTGTCGGGGTCCTGGCCTTGGTCGTCGTCTACGACCTCGTCCAGACCAAACACGCGATCCTCCGCAACTTCCCGGTCATCGGGCACTTCCGGTACCTCCTTGAGATGATCGGGCCTGAGTTGCGCCAGTACATCGTCACCTCGAATGATGAAGAGAGGCCCTTCTCCCGTGACCACAGGACCTGGGTCTACGCGTCGTCGAAGCAGCAAAACAACTATTTCGGCTTCGGCACTGACAACGACCTGGAGACCGCGAAAGACTACATAATTCTGAAGCATTCCGCGCAGCCGACCCACGAGCCGCTTAAGGGTGACGACGACTACGACTCCAATCACTCGGTCGCCTGTTCGAAGGTTATGGGCGGCGCTCGCAACCGTCCTAGCGCGTTCACGCCCGAGTCGATCTTCTACATCTCGGCGATGAGCTACGGCTCGCTCTCCTCGGCCGCTGTGACCGCGATCAATCGAGGAGTTGCCCACGCGGGCGGACTTCACAACACCGGCGAAGGCGGCGTCGCACCCTATCACGACAACGGCGGAGACCTGATCTGGCAGCTCGGCACCGGCTACTATGGCGCGCGAAATGCGGACGGCGGACTCGACATGGGCAAACTCGTCGAGTGTGCCAAGGCCCATCGGGTTCGCGCGATCGAGATCAAGTTGAGTCAGGGCGCGAAGCCTGGCCGAGGCGGGGTTCTCCCGGGAGCGAAGGTTACGCCCGAAATCGCTGCAATACGAGGGGTGCCAGTTGGCAAAGACGTCATCAGCCCGGCGTACCACGCCGAGTTCCGCGGCCCGGACGAGATGCTCGATTTCGTCGAGAGGGTCGCTGAAGTGACCGGCCTCCCGGTTGGCATCAAGTCAGCGGTTGGAGAATCGCAGTTTTGGGTCGACCTCGCGGACCTGATGGCCAAGGGAGACCGAGGCGTGGACTACATCGCCATCGACGGCGGCGAGGGCGGCACCGGCGCTGCACCGCTCGTGTTCTCGGACCACGTTTCGCTCCCCTTTAAGATGGGATTCGCTCGGGTCTACAACATCTTCCTCGAGCGCGGCGTTGCCGACGACATCGTGTGGATGGGCAGTGGCCGACTGGGCTTCCCCATTCAGGCACTCTTCGCGATGGCGATGGGCTGCGACATGATCGGGATGGCCCGCGAAGCGATGCTCTCCGTCGGCTGCATCCAAGCACAGCGTTGCCACACCGGGCACTGCCCAACCGGCGTCGCCACCCAAAACAAGTGGCTCATGCGTGGGCTCGACCCGAACGACAAGGGAGCCCGTCTGGCCAACTATCTGGTCACCCTCCGCAAGGAAGTCATGTGGCTAACTCGAGCCGCTGGTTGCTCCCACCCGTCCGAGCTCACGCTGGAGCACTTCGAGCTGCTGGACGGCCTCCACACCACCAAGAACCCTCGTGAACTCTTCCGCTACCCTCCCGCGGCTTAAGCGTCTGGCGCTCATCGCAGCGCTGCTTCCTGCCTCGCTGCTCCCCGCCGTTCAGGCAACCGCCAACGACGTCTCGTTTGGGTTCGTTGGTGAAACGCTAGAGATGCGCGAAGAGGCAGACCTGAGCTTGGTCTCCGAGCACTTGGTCTTCGATTGGATCGAGCCGAAGAGCATCCCGAACACCGGGGATTACGGCGGCGAACTCTGCCCGGATGGATGGACCTACGAGCCGGTCAGTTCGCAGTGCACGCGTGGCAGCGGCTACTAGCAAGCCAACCTCACCTACGTGCTGCACAACAAAGGCGACGATGCCATCGAGCTGCACGCGGGCCTGCCGTTCCAGTTCCGAGACCTCGACAGCGACTGGCTCGGACCCGCCATCGAAGAGCCGAGCGAGGATTTCTCGACCGCCATCGACGAGGTGTTCACGGAAGTCCGAGAGATCCGGGGCGAAGAGGCCGGCGAACGCTTTGACCGCGTCTACCTCGGCGATGTTGCGTTTGAGCCCGGCCAAAGCCGCACGCTGACTCACACCTACCGAACCTACGGCGGCGCTGACTCCGCCGGCGACTGGTGGTTCGACTACATCCTGACCACCGCCAAGAGCTGGAACGGCGACGTCGGCTCGGTGAAAATCGACTTCGAGTTGCCCTTCCGCGGCGTGGCCTGCGCGGCCGTCACAATGCCCCACGAGTCAGATGACAGCTGGGTTCGCGTCGACCTAAGCGACGGGAGTCCAGAGCAGAACTTTAACGTGACCTCGGTCCGGCTCTGGGAGGCGATCTACCAAGTCTACGACATGATGCCGTGGGAGGTGACCGCTGAGGAGGCGTGCGCCGAGGTTCCGATGGAGCTGCGAGCTCGAGCACAAGCGGCGGTGGAACTCTACTTTGGAACGCCGCAAACTTGGGGCCGCATGGAAGCCGCCGGGCTACCGCCGGAGTTCTGCAGCCAGTCCGACATGTTCGCGATGGCGCGGTTCCACGCCGAGGAGGAGCCACAGTAGGACTACTTGCGGGAGGCGTTTGCGAACGCGCGGTGGCAGGCGATCGAGGAATTTCCGGGGTCGGTTCCGGAGACGTTCGCGGCTTGTTTTATCAATGGCGGATGGAGTAGCGCGCGACCTTCCGATATCATGCTGGCTGGCACCTAGCGCAGCGTCCACGCCGGCTGGAGGGACACGCAAGAAGAGGGTCAACCGAGCACGCGAGGGCGGATCTCTGCCGGCTTATACTCGTCGGAGACAAACGAGCCACGGCACGGACGAAACATACGACGCGTCACTTCCCTCCTCGACCGCATTGGTGTTGTCTCCACCCAGCTCACCAACCCAAACGCTCCAACTCATGCCCATTCTAAGCGTCGGCGACAAAGCGCCCGCCTTCACTCTCGCGACCGACTCAGACGGTGACGTCTCGCTCAGCGATTACGCAGGAAAGAACGTCGTGCTCTACTTCTACCCGAAGGACGACACGCCCGGCTGCACCAATGAAGCCTGCGACTTCCGCGACCGTCTTGAGCAGCTCGAAGGGCTCGGTGCTGTCGTGCTCGGCGTCTCGGCCGACAGTGTGAAGCGCCACGCGAACTTCCGCGCCAAGTACGAGCTGAATTTCCCGCTGCTCTCAGACCCCGAGAAGGCCATGCTCGAGGAGTACGGCGCTTGGCAGCTGAAGAAGAACTATGGCCGCGAGTACATGGGGATCTCCCGAACAACCTACCTAATCGACGGCGAAGGTGTCGTGCGAAACGTTTGGGAGAAGGTGCGTGTTTGGAAGAAAAACAAGGCGAAGGAAGTCGTACACCGTCACGTAGATGACGTGAGAGAAGCGCTTGAGGCCCTCAAGTAGTTGCGGCGTTGACTAGCGAGCTCAAAACACAGGTTCCTCGGTTGATCGCGATCATCGACTACGAGACGTGTACTGCTCGCGGCGTCGACCCCGCCGCCGCGGCGGCCCTGTGCGCCGACGCCGGCGCGACTATTCTGGCGCGAGCAAAGACGGTGTCCGTCGAGGTCCGCGCGGCATTCGTGGGCGAGTGTGTGCGGTTGGCGATGTACTCCAAGGTCCGATGTTTGGTGTCTCAAGACACGGCGCTCGCTCGAGAGTTGGGTGCCCACGGAGTGCACCTGACCTCGACGCAACTCGCAGATGTAGCCGAGCTTCGCGCGGCGGGGCTCCTGGTCGGGCGAAGCACGCACCGAATCGCGGAGCTTCAGACGGCCGAAGAAGAAGGCTGCGACTATGCGTTCTTCTCGCCCGTATATCGCAGCGATTCAAAGCCAGGCCTTGAAGGCCAGGGATTGGAGGCGCTCCGGGCGGCCGCTTTGATCAGCACGATGCCGGTTCTCGCGCTCGGCGGAGTGAGCCCGAGCCGAGTCGCGAGTGTGCGCAATGCTGGCGCGTTTGGCGTGGCGGCGCTCGGGCCGTTTGCGGCGGCGGCGGCGGCAGCAGCGGTAACGGAGTATCGGCGGGCGCTGCGTTTGGTGATTTAGGTGGACCGTCGAGACGGGCTCAAGCCGTAGCGGCTGGGCTCACGGGCTCGCCTCGTGCGGGAACGGGCCGGATGGTTGGACGAGGGGTCGGGAAGGGATGCGACGGCGGGTTACGCAGCGGCGGGTTCGGCGGCTTACGCGGCTTACGCGGCTTACGCGGCTTATGCGGCTTATGCGGCTTACGCGGCTTACGCGGCTTACGCGGCTTATGCGGCTTATGCGGCTTATGCGGCTTATGCGGCTTACGCGGCTTACGCGGCTTACGCGGCTTACGCAGGTTCGGCGACGGCGACGGCGACGGCGACGGCGGCGGGAACGCAATCGGGACGTCGGCGCCATGACGTGTATTCGATCGCAACGGCGGCGGGACGGGCCTGTACACCCGCCGTGAACGACGCGGCTATGAGCGCTCTGGGCTAAAGCCCTCGCGGCACCCCCTGAAGGGGGGGCCGCGAGGCTAGGCGATTGAGTGGCTGAGTTGCCTCAGGAGCCGCACGCTTGCGAGCGCCAAGCAGACCACGCGTTGCTGCAACTTTTTCGCATCTCCTATTGCCTACCAGTCAGGTGAAGTGACACTTCAGATGCAGTTGTGATGAATCTCATCGCGTGTTTCTACCTCGAACTCCTACCTCTTCGGTCAGCCATGCTGACCAGGAATATTTATTCTCTCACGCAAATTTGTCGGCGAGTTTATCGGCACTTTTTGGCTCGTGTTGGCGATTGCGTCGCGGCTGTTTTGGCTGCGGGAGTCCCGGGTGTCGGCATCGGCTGGCTCGGGGTGTCTTTTGCCTTCGGACTAACCGTTCGGACGATGGCGTACGCGATCGGTCACATCTCGGAATGCCACATGAATCCCGCTGTTTCGGTGGGTCTCGTGGTCGGCGGACGATTCCCCGCAAAGGAGTTTAGCCCCTCTGTAGTGGCTCAGGTTCTTGGCGGAATTGCAGGCAGCGGCGTGCTCTTCTTGATCGCTTCTGGCCAGGCGGGCTTCACGGACGGCGCGTTCCTGGGCCAGCTCTGGCTCTTCTGGTTGGCGCCGATCGTAGGCGCGGTTCTCGCGGGCCTCGTCTGCAACTTCATCGCGAAGAAAGAGTAGGCCCGCCGTTCTCGAAGCTGGCCGAGCTGCGCTAGTCGGTCGGCGAGTACGCCGAAGCTAGTCGACCCAAAGACGGCACAAGATCGTATTGTGGCTCTCTAGGTCGGCCCCCCAAATGAGCTGGGCGGAGGGATCCCAAGTAACGGCGTCATAGCCATCCTCCGGGCCCATCTGACCCTCGGGGTAGACTGACGCCGCCGTCCAAGCGGAGTCATCGAAGTCTGCAGCGCGCCGGCCAATTGGCTCGTCTAATATCTCGGAGAGACAGGTTTCCTATGGGTTCGCGTCACCCTCACTGGTCTTGTTGAGCGGTGCTTCGTGGATCGTCAGACAAAACCACTCCGCGTTGGAGACCGCGACGACATCGCCACTGGCCACAGGTGAGACCTACGCGATGTACCCGCCACCCCCATCTGCTGATTGTTCTGGCCGATGTACTCAAGGCCGGAGCCGTTCTCGATGAGGTCCTTCATGACGACATTGAGCTGAAACGGCCTCGACTCCTCGAACTCGAAGACCTCCTCATTGAATGAGCGCTCGGTAGTGATCGAGACGCTGTCTTCCATCACGAGGGTCTCGCCGATGTACATGGCAGACCAGTTGTCTCCGCAAACCTCGGCCCGAAAGGTCTCGGTGTCGCCGACGGAAACATCGGCAGCGACTGAGTCCTCCGTGGTGTCAGCTAGTGTGGCGGCCGTTGCGTCTTCGGCCGCTCCCTCCTCGGTGAGGATGTCGAGAGGCGTCCCGGTATCGTTGGTGCAACCGACGGCGACGAGGCATAGGGAGCCGGTCAGCCCAGAGACTCGGTTCATATTCGATTCCTTTGGGACACTTGTGAGACACGGACCTGACTCCACCGGTTTACAGCGCGTATTCGCCCACCCTACGCCGTCACATTGACGCTACGCGTCAACGTGGTACACCCTTGCGCTCCCTTAGAACCCGTGTCCGTCCATGACCGACAAGAAGCGTTGCGTAATCGCGTTTTCCGGTGGCCTCGATACCAGCCTCTGCGCCGTCTATCTGCGCGAGGAGTTCGGCTACGAGATTGTCACGGCAACGATCGACACCGGGGGATTCCCGCCGGAAGAGCTTGAGTACATCGAGCAGCGCTCCAAGGAGCTCGGCGCAGTCGCTCACTACACGGTCGACGGAATCGGCGAGCTTTTTGATGGATGGATTCGCCACATCATTGCAGCGAACTTCCGCAAAGGCGGCGTGTACCCGCTGAGCGTCGGCGTTGAGCGGGTCGTTCAGGCCCAGCACCTCGCCCGCATCGCACGCGAACAGGGCGCTACCGCGGTTTGTCATGGCTCCACCGGCGCCGGAAACGACCAGATCCGCTTTGACGTCGTGCTTCGCACCGTCGCGCCTGAGCTAACGATCCACACCCCGATCCGTGATCTCGGCTGGAACCGAATTCAGGAAGCCGAGTACCTGCAGTCGAAGGGCTTCGACGTAGACGCGTCGACCAAGGACTACTCGATTAACGCGGGGCTCTGGGGCACGACGATCGGCGGCAAGGAGACCCTGCGCAGCGACGGCCGGGTCCCGGACCACATCTTCCCGGCAACCAAGAACGTGAACGACACGCCGGAAGAGGCGCAGGACATCACGATTCACTTTGAAAAGGGTGTCCCAACCGCGCTCGACGGCGAGTCGATGGACCCCGTTTCGTTGCTCCGTAAGCTCGACGTAATCGCCGCGGGGCATGGCGTCGGACGTGATGTTCACCTCGGCGATACGATCATCGGCATCAAGGGACGCGTCGCATTTGAGGCGCCTGCTGCTCAGGTGGTCATCGAGGCGCACCGCGAGCTCGAGAAGCTCACGCTGACAAAGTGGCAGTCGTTTGTGAAAGAGCAGGTCGGCCAGTTCTACGGCATGTTCCTGCATGAAGGACGCTACCTCGACCCGGCGCTGCGCGACATTGAGGCCTTCCTCGACTCCTCGCAGAAGTGCGTCACCGGTGACGTCGAGATCACGCTGCACCGAGGCTCCTCCAAGGTCCGTGGCGTCAGCAGCCCCCACTCGTTGATGGCCGCATCCAAGGCAGACTACGGCGAGCAGACGGGCCTTTGGGATGGTCGTGACGCTGAAGGCTTCGCTCGCATCGCCGCAATCCAATCGATGCTCGCGAATCGCGCATCTGGTGGAGATCTCTAGTGAAGTTCAACCGCAAGATTCGACTGAATCGCATCGCCTCCGTCACCAAGCCCGCGCGCATCGGCAGTATTGTTGAGGTTTCGCCGGAATGTGAGGCCGAGGAAGGCGCGTTCATCGTTTGTCGCGCTCTATCGGACAATCCGAACTACGGAATGCTCGAGCTCCCAAGCGGACGGCTCGCAAAGGTCGTCGCTGGCAACCTACTGGTCGGCACGCTCGGCGCACGGCAGGCGCTGCATGGCTACATGGGCCGCGTGCCGGATCAGATCAAAGTCGGTGACACTATCTCGTTGCTCAATATGGGCGGCGTCATGGGCGTTTGCGACGAGCCCAACCCAGACCTCGGCCTGCCGATTCAGCTGGAGGTCCTCGGCCAAGTCATGCGAGACGGCCAGCGGCTCAACCTCAAGGATTTCAGCATTCCGAAGTGCGAGACACTCGGGCCTGGCGCACCGATCGTGATGATCGTTGGCACCTGTATGAACAGCGGAAAGACCTTCGCGGCAGCAGAGATTATCCGTGTGCTGACGCAGGCCGGCGTGAAGATTGCCGCGGGCAAAGTCTCAGGCGTCGCAGCCATGCGTGACCTGCTGACGATGATGGACAACGGCGCCATCACGATGCGCTCGTTCGTTGACTGCGGGCTGCCGAGTACGGTTAACGCCACAGACCTCGGCGGCGTCACCCGTGCCGTCGTTCAAGAGCTCGACAACTCCTCGCCCGACGTCATCCTGCTTGAGCTCGGCGACGGAATTATCGGCGGCTACAACACACAGGCGGTGCTCGACGACGCGCAGGTGCGCGACCGAACGAAGTGCCGAGTGCTCTGCGCGAACGATCTCGTCGGGGCGTGGGGCGGCGTCACCTACCTCGAGAAGACTGGCCACTCCCCGGACATCATGAGCGGCCCGGTCACTGACAATGCGGTTGGCACTACGTACATCAAGCGCGAGCTGAAGATGATCGCCGCAAACGCGCGAACTCATCCGACTCTCCTCGCGCAATCTATCGCCGACGCGCTCGGCCTCGACGTGAAGCTGGAGCAATGAGCACGAAAGTTTCCGTTCTAGGCGCCACCGGATACGGCGGCGGCGAACTGCTCCGCATTCTGCTGCGGCACCCGGCAGTGACGATCGCATACGCGACGAGTCGCTCGCAGGCCGGCAAGTCGGTCTCATCGGTACATCGCAATCTCTTCGGCGTCACAGACCTGGAGTTCAGCAGCCCGTCATTCGACGAGCTAAAAGCTGGCTCCGACGTGATCATCGGCGCGCTGCCGCACGGCGCGTCGGCCGAGGTTCTGGCACCGTTTATCAACGCCGGTGTGCCCGTGGTCGACCTCTCGGGGGACTACCGGCTGCGCAACCTTGAAGACTACCGGACTTGGTACAAACGCGAGCATCCTCACCCTGAGCTGATGTCTCGCGCTGTCTACGGCTGTCCCGAGCTGAACCGCGACAAGATCGCCGGGGCCAAGCTAGTAGCCAGCCCAGGATGCTTTGCCACGGCCATGAACCTGGCGCTCTTCCCGGCCGCGCAAGCGGGACTTCTGCAAGGCTACGCCGACGTCACCGCGATGACCGGCTCCTCCGGCAGCGGGGCGGAACCCAATGCCGGTACGCACCACCCGATTCGTTCGGCCACGCTGCGGCCCTATAAAGTCCTAGCGCACCAACATGTGCCCGAGGTTGTGCAGTTCACCGGCGACGCTGGGTCGGCGCTCGACGCGCTGCATATGACCCCCATTTCGTCTCCCCTTGTGCGCGGCATCCTCGCCGTAATGACGACTGCGACGAAACGCGCAGTGACGACCGAAGAGGTCGCTGCTCTCTACGCCGAAGCCTACGCCGATGCGCCCTTTGTAAAGGTCGTCAGCGACCGAGAGCCGGAGTGCGCGGCAATCGCCGGAACGAACTACGTCGAGGTCCGCGCCCGCGCGACTTCAGACGGGCGACTTCACGTAACCACCGCGATCGACAACCTGATGAAAGGCGGCGCAGGACAAGCAGTTCAGTGCCTGAACCTCATGCTTGGACTCGACGAAACCACGGGGCTGGATTGGCCCGGGACGTGGCCATGAACGACCTTCGAAACTACGTCTCTCCGACCTCGTTCACGCTTGAGGAGGGCCGCGATCTCATCGCCCTCGCCAAGAAGCTGAAGCAAGCGCCGATTCGAACAGAGATGGCCGGCAAGACCGTCGGGTTGCTCTTCTTCAATCCCTCGCTGCGCACCCGGTCGAGCATGACCGTCGGCGCCTTCCAGCTTGGAGGCCAAGCGCTGACCTTGGACGTCGGCGTGGGCACCTGGAAGCTGGAGCACCGCGAAGGACGCGTGATGGACGGCGACGCAGCCGAGCACATCAAAGACGCCGCGAAGGTCCTCTCGCGCTACTGCGACATCATCGCGATTCGGGCGTTCCCGGAGCGCCGCTCTTGGGGTGAGGACCGCAAGGACCCGATTATCAAGTCGTTCGCTGAGTGGGCAACCGTCCCGGTGATCAACCTGGAGTCCGCGCTCTACCACCCGTGCCAGAGCCTCGCGGATCTGCTGACGATACAAGAGCGCATCGGCCCTCCGAAGGGTCAGCCGATCGTGATCAGCTGGGCGTACCACCCCAAGCCGCTCCCCATGGCTGTGCCGAACTCGATCCTGCTGGAATCAGCAAAGTTCGGCATGGATGTGCGCCTCGCTCACCCTCCTGGCTGGGATCTCGACCCCGAGATTATGGACAGCGCCAACGACCTCGCCTCGGCGAGCGGCGGCTCTGTGACGGTCTACAATGACCTCGAGAAGGCACTGCCCGGCGCTCGCGTCGTTTACGCCAAGAGCTGGGGCTCCATCTCCAACTACCGCCACCCGAAAGAGGAGACTCGGCTGAAGCAGCCTCTCCGCGGTCAGTGGCGCATCGGCAACCGGCACCTCGACGCTGCGCACAAAGATGCATTCTTCATGCACTGCCTCCCAGTTCGCCGTGGAGTCGTCGTGGACGATGAGGTTCTCGACGGAGACCGCAACGCCGCGTACGACGAAGCCGAAAATCGCCTGCACGTTCAGAAAGCGCTCATGCTTCGCCTGCTCTCACAAAATCCCTGACCCCCGACCGTCATGGAAGACATCACAGTCCTTAAGCAAGCGCTCCCCTACATTCGCCGATTCAAAGGCTGCACCTTTGTGGTGAAGCTCGGTGGCGAATCAATGACGTCCAGTGAGGTGCTTGAGCGCCTCATCGAAGACGTCACGCTTCTTCATTTGGTCGGCATTCGCGTCGTGCTCGTGCACGGCGGCGGTATGCACGTCACCAAACTGGCAGAGCAGCTCGGCATCGAGACCAAGTTCGTCGGCGGCCGTCGAGTCACCGACGAAGACACGCTCGACGTGCTCAAGATGGTCCTCGCTGGCAAGATCAGCGTTGAAATTCTCTCGATGCTCAAGCGCAAAGGCGTTCAGGCGATGGGCGTCTCCGGCGTCGCTGCCGGAGTTATCGAAGCGCGCCGGCGGCCCCCAACGGCGGTCACCGGAAGCGACGGCGAAATCATCGACTTCGGTGAAGTTGGCGACATCGAGCGAATCGACACCGAACTCATCTCGCTGCTGCTCGACAACGGCTACCTGCCCGTGATCTCGCCGCTCGGCGCGGACGCGGAGGGCAACGTGCTCAACATCAACGCGGACACGGTCGCGTGCCGACTCGCGTCGGCGCTTGAGGTCGAGAAGCTGTTGTTGATGACCGGCGCACTCGGCGTCATGGGCGACCTCAGCGATCCGACCACGCTGATCAGCCGTCTAACGGCGACTGAAGCGCGTGAAGCGATCGCCGACGGCATCATCAAGGGCGGCATGATTCCCAAGCTTGAGGAGGCCATTCGGTCTCTCGAAGCCGGGACCAATCAGGTGCACATCCTCTCGGCTGTTGAGCCTCACCAGGTCCTCCTGGAAGTGTTTACGCCGACCGGCTGCGGCACGATGATCGAAGCTTAGTACTCTCTGGCGCCCCAGGACGTTCGCATGGACCCAGTAATCTCCATGCTGCAGCGACTCGTTCAATGCGAGTCGATCAGCGGCAATGAACACGGCGCGGTCGCCATTTGGGCCGAGTTTGCCGAGTCGGAGGGCTTCAAACCCGTCGTCTGGGGCCGCAACGTCTGGCTCGAACATCGAGTCAATGATGGGCCGACGCTACTCTTCAACTCGCACCTCGACACCGTAAAAGCCTCGTCGTCGTGGACCCGCGACCCGTGGGACGGAGCGATCGAGGAGGACCGCATCCACGGCCTCGGCGCCAACGACGCCAAGGGTTGTGTCGCAGCGCAAATCGGCGCCGCGATCGCGCTGGTGAAGTCGGGTTGGAAGGGCAACGTCGTCGTCTGTGCTTCGGCAGAAGAAGAGACAGGCGGCGAAGGCATGGAGGTCATCGCGAAGGAACACCTTCCTCACTACGATGCCGCCATCATAGGCGAGCCAAACAACTTCTTGGTTGCTCGTGGCCAGCGAGGGCTCGTCAAAGGCTACCTGCACGTGCCAGGACAACGCGCGCATGCCAGTCGTCCCTGGCAGGGTGCCAACGCGATCCACGCCGCGGCACACGTCATTCAGGCCGTCGAGCGCGACGACCTCAACGTGCCCGACGACCTCACGCGGTCGACCGCGCAGGTCACGATGATCGAAGGTGGCGTTCAGTCCAACGTCGTACCCGACTCGTGCAAGCTAACCGTCGACTGCCGGACCACGCCAGAGTTCGACAACACCCGCATGGTCGAGCACCTAAACGCTGCTGTCGCCTCCCAGGGCGGCACGTTCGAGGTCTACTCAAACCGGTTCCTGCCGGTTCATACGCCCGACGACTCAAACGTGGTGCGAGCAGCGCTGCAGGCGACGGGACGAGAGGCCCCTACCGTGTTCCCGTCCGTGTGTGATCTCTTTTGGGTCGCCCATGTACCGGCGATCGTGATGGGCCCTGGTCAACCAGTGCGCAGTCACCAAGCCGACGAGTTCGTTCGAATTCCGGAAGTGTTGGAAGGCGTGCAGACCTACGTAAACACAGCGAAGAACTGGCTCGCCGCAATGAGCACAGCCAGCTAGCCACTCAGGCCGCGACGCGCATCCAGTCCTCGATGGGCAGACGGGAGAGCATAAGCTTCCGACAAGGGCGGAGCAGTCTTGAGATGCTCACAATCGAGCGTTTGCTGCGCCCGCGAACCGCTACAGCGTTTCCGTCAGAGATCTGGAATCCTCGGATTCCGGTGTCGTCAGGAATGAGCGCCGGGAGCATTTCGTAGGAACCAGTCATCGCAAACTCGAGTGTGGCGGCCACTGGGGCCTTAGTGGGATGATGAGAGAATAGCTGGGGCTGTACGAGCTAGGCAGATGAACAGAATGACATCGGTAAGGGCCACAGTCGTCAAACTCCGGTGGCTGCAGGAGCTTAGGCCCTATCTATGGAGCCCAAGACGCGGCGCAATGGTCGTTAGGGGTGATCATTGGTACGCCCCGACCGCGCGCACTCGGAATGTTGGGGTGGTGCTTGGGAAGAAGGACGAACGCGGAGATCGCCGCCCCCTCTATCGGGCGCGCTGGTTAGCGCGTAGCGTGAGATCCACAGCGTCGTAGCGGAGTGCGTTTGTTGCTTGTTCTCGAGGGCCCTGGCTCCGGTGGGTCGGGCCTTCCTAAAACCTAGAGGGAGCCCATGATGAAGACTGTCGATCAGTTGCTTGAGCGTAAGGGCCGAGCGATCTTCTCAGTGACGAGCAGGGATGTCGTGTACACCGCCGTCGAGCAAATGGCGGAGCACGGCGTTGGTGCGCTGATGGTCATCAATGATGGACAACCTGTCGGCATCATCTCGGAGCGAGACTACGCTCGCGGAGTGATTCTGAAGGGGAAATCGTCCAAGGAAACGCTCGTCCAAGAGATCATGACTCGGGACATTATCTACGGCTCTCCGAGCCTTAGGGTCGACGAGTGCATGGCGCTGATGACAAGCAAACGAATCCGCCACTTACCCATCAAGTCGGAGGCCGAACTCATTGGCGTGCTCTCGATCGGCGACCTCGTAAAGGCGGTAATCGCGGAACAGAAGTTCATGATCGAGCAGTTGGAGATCTTCATCCGGAACTGAGCAGGCTCCAAGAACTCACGAAGGTCGAAAACACGATGCCGGTTCGAATCGTTCGATTCCAGTGAGTCGATATCACAGACTCCCAAACGCAGGCCGGAGCTGTCACCACCACATGGGGACACGATCAGGGCTCCCGAGGTGGCGCGGAGTGGAGCGGGGTGGCACGCTACCAGCCCCGCAGCCACCGCCGCGACCAGCCCAAGCCAGTCGCTGTCCTTGCACGGCCTCCCAGAAACCGGCAAACGTCGCCGCATGCGATTCTCCAAACCGCGCGTCTTCCGAGATCCGGTCCACGACATCATCAGCTGGCACGACTGCGGTGACCTCGGCCGCGTCGTTTGCACGCTCATCGACACGCCCGAGTTCCAACGTCTCCGACACGTCCGGCAACTGGGATTGGCGTACCTCGTCTTTCACGGCGCAGAACACTCGCGGTTCAGCCACAGCGTAGGAGTCGCGCATCTCGCACGCCGCATGTGCGACCGGCTTGGGGATGTCGACGAGAACGAGCGGTTGGCCGTCGTCTGCGCAGCACTACTGCATGACATCGGTCACGCCCCGTTCTCTCACGTGATGGAGCGGGTCTTCTCGTTCCACCACGAGGAGATGTCTGCAGCGGTCGTCACGGACCCCACGACGATCGTGAATAAGGTACTCACCGAGGTGGATCCTGGGCTTCCGAAGCGCGTCGCAGCGCTTCTCACGGGCAGCTCGAACGACTTCGCTGGGCACATCGTCTCGAGTCAGCTCGACGCTGACCGGGCAGACTATCTTCTCCGCGACGCCCACATGACGGGCGTGAAGGTCGGCGAGTATGACCTCGAACGCATACTCCTAACGCTCAGCCACGATGCCGACGGGCTCCTCGTTGATGAGGGCGGCTACGAGTCGGTCGAGGGCTACCTAGTCGCCCGCTATCACATGTATCGGCTGGTCTATTTCCATCGGGTCGTTCGCGCCGCCGAAGCCATGCTTGAGCGCGCCTTTGCCCGCGCCCGATTCTTGATGGACAATGGCGACCCCACGGTCGCCGGGTCCGGCGCGCTTGGCGCACTAATGCGCCGCGAGCCAGTCGATGTCGCGGACTACACCCGGCTGGGCGAGTTCCATGCCTGGGCGTTGATCGACCGGTGGACCGAACACCAAGACACCATTCTCGCGACGCTCGCCCGCGGCCTGATGACTCGGCAGCTCTTTGTCGCCAGCGAAAGAGAGCTCGACGCCGAGGGCGGGGGCTGGGCCCGAGAGGATGCTCTCGCTGACGAGATCCGCGAGTCGCTGACTCCAAACGAGCGCTGGCTCTTCTTCGTCGACGAGGCCCGGGACGTGCCATACAGCCCCTATGTACCTGGCTCTGATGCTCGAAAGGCAGTGCGAATTCGCACGAGAGAGGGACGGGTCTTCCACATCGAGGAGCGGAGTCACTTGGCGGCGGCGCTAGCAGAAGCCGCCTATAAGTTCCGGCGCTGGTACTACCATCCGATGATCGCACCGAAGGTCCCCGGACGCGGATAGGAAGGTCCCCGGACGCGGATAGGAAGGTCCCCGGACGGGGGGAGAGGGTTGCCAGAAACGGTCCGACGGGCGATGGGCGACGCCTCCCGCTACGACGAGACCCGATGAGCACCAAACACGCCTGGGCTGGACGCTTCAGCCAGTCACCCGACGCCGCGCTCGACGCGATCAACAAGAGCATCGCATTCGACCTGCGACTTTGGCCGCAGGATATCGCAGGGTCGCGTGCCCACGCCCGTGGCCTCCTACGTATTGGCGTTCTCAACGACGCCGAACTCAAGGCGATCGAGACCGGCCTGGATGCTGTCGCGGAGGAGCTTGTGAACGGCTCGTTCGTCGTAGAGTCACAGGACGAAGATGTGCACATGGCCGTCGAGCGCCGACTTACAGAAATCATCGGCGAGCCTGGCAAGAAGCTACACACAGGACGTAGCCGAAACGACCAAGTCGCGACCGACGTCCGCCTCTTCGTCCGCGGAGCATGCGACGAACTGGTCACCCGGCTTTGTGACGTCTGCGACGCACTGAACAAGCTCGCGGACCAGCACGCAGCCGACCCGATTCCCGCGTACACGCACATGCAACGTGGAATGCCGACGACCCTCGGGCACCACCTCCTGGCCTACGTGGAGATGTTCCTGCGAGACGCTGACCGCTTCTCCGAGGTTCGTCGACGCGCTAATGTCTCTCCGCTCGGATCGGGCGCGTGCGTGGGGTCCAGCTTCCCGCTGGACCGGCAGGGCGTCGCCGAAGACCTAGGTTTTTCCTGTATCACTGCGAATAGCCTCGACGGCGTCAGCGACCGCGATTTCGTTGTCGACTTCGTCTACGCGGCCGCAATGTGCGGCATGCACCTCTCCCGCCTTGGCGAGGAACTGGTGATCTGGGCTACCGCCGAGTTCGGCTTCGTTTTACTCGGCGACCAAGTCACGACGGGATCGTCGATGATGCCGAATAAGAAGAACCCCGACGGCGCCGAACTTATGCGAGGGAAGGCGGGTAGACTGGTCGGCGACCTAGTGACCTTGCTTACCACGCTCAAAGGCCTTCCGCTGACCTACGACAAGGACATGCAAGAAGATAAGGAGCCACTCTTCGACGCGTTCGATACAGTGATGCTCGGCCTCAACATGACCCTCGCGACCTGCAGCGGTGTGGCGTTCCAGACCGCACGCATGCGCGCCGCGTGCTCAGGCTGGGTCAACGCCACTGACTTCTGCGAGGCCCTCGTTCGCGCGGGCGAGCCCCTTCGAACGGCACACCATCAAACGGGGAAGCTCGTCGCCGTCGCCGTCGCTGCCGGAAAGGAGCTACAAGATCTTCCGTTACCCGACGTGAAGAGTCTCGCTCCACTGGCGACGCAAGAGATGCTCGACGGGCTCAACCTCGAAGCGATCCTCAACGTCAAATCGCTGCCCGGCGGCACCGCGCCCGACAACGTCCGCGCCTCCGTCATTGCAGCGCGCACCCGTATCGGCGCGGTCCGTGACACGATCGCGAAATAGGACCAAGCCCGACCGCAATAATCCGCGGACCCCATCATAGGAGTCCGCGCTTGAGCGCCGTCCAAACCCCGTGCCGCTACAGCCCCAGCCGCACCGCGCAGTTCTCAGCCCACTCCTGCGCATCAACGCCGGGTCGAAGGAGAACCAACGAGTCGGCCACCACTTCCATCACCGACTCCGCGAGTTCAGCGTCCTTCATGACTGCGGCGGCGACCTTTGCGGTCTCCATGTCGACCAGAGCTGACGCAGCCTGAATTCCCGTCACACGGCCGAGCCGATAGGGAGAGTTGGCCGCGCCCGGACCAAAGGGGGACGCGCCGCCGCTCTTAGCGAGGGAGTCCGACGCACTAAACACGCCAGAACCTGTGCTGGCGTCGCTGGGGAGAGGTTTCGTCGGCCGGGAAGAGAACGGGTTTCGCGAAGCGCCGCTACGATCTGCGCGGGCGAACGGATCTCGCGTACGACCAGCGGCCGACAAAGCAGACTCGGTGGGCGCTGCGACCGGTGCAGGAGCGACCTTCGGCGCCGCTTCTTTTTTGGCTGCCGGACGCCGCGTGGTCGACGTCGGCTTACGTCGACGCGACTTGCTGGCGACTACCTCAGGTGGAGGTGGCACCTGCTCAAGAATCTTCGGCAGGAACTCGGCGACTTCCAGCGGAATCACGGGTCTCGCGTCGACGCCGCTGGGCTCGTGTTCGACCCAGTAAACCAACCCACGCTTGCCAGCCTCACCCTGGTCGAGCGTGACCATCGGCGGGCTTGAATCGAGAGGAAAGTCCGTGAGGTCATCGGGCAGTTCGCCCAACTCCAGCGCTTGGCGCAAGACCTCGCGCTCCTTCGTACGAAGGAACGCGACGTGCTTCATGACCGTCGACTCGAGACAGAGCGTTTCGGCGGCGTCGAGGGTCGTATCGATCGCAGACGGCCGCGGCCCGATCTCCATAGCCCGCGCCACGATAGTGCGCTCTTCCGGAGCGAGCCGAGCGATCAGGGTGGCGGCAAAGCCGAACTCGACGCTGCATGAGGAGGAGGCCGACAACGCCATGTCGATATTGACGGCGTACTCGTCGCCGGAGAGCGCGATCAATCCGATCGCCTCAAATGCGGCGGGATCTGCGAGCTCGTCCGCTGCGACGGTGTCGAACGGGTTCGCGCAGAGCAGCATGAGGTCTTCATTCATCACCGCGCTCACGCAGGAGCCGGCAGCGATTTCGTAGGCGCCTTCGCCCTGCATGGTGCGCACGACTTCCGACGCATCAGAGGCGGATCCAATCTCAGCGGCGAGGGCGCGGACCTGTTCAAGTGAGAGCCGAGCGACAAGTTGTTTGGCACGCATCTAGAGACCCTCCGCTTCGACGTGGAACCCGAGGTCCTGTAGGAGCTGGCGAGCGGCGAGCGCACCGCACGATGGCCGAGTCGCTGCCCGGCGGTCGTCGAGGCGGCGTACTAGGACGGCTTTGAATTCGGGCATCCCGAAAGCTTCGTCTGCAGCGCGCGGCGTGGAGAACGTAACAACGGCCCCAATCGGCTGCACCGTGGGTACGTGAACCTCCGGCAAAGTGCGCTCCATCGAGAGCTGCGTCGGCGCCGAGATAGACACCGGAGTGAAGGTCGCGCCGGCCTTTTCGGCGAGTTCCCTGGGTGCGATCTCGACCACCTCGCCATCGCTCAACTCTAGGTTGAAGAGGCGTCCGCCCGAGCCTTCGATGTAACGAACCTGCGCGATGTCTCGGCTGCGGATAGACTGCAGCTCTTCGACGCTCTCGACAGCGCCCCTATCCGCTTTGTCGAGCACCGACGCAGAGATTCGCTCGGCCGCTTTTCGGACACGGTGTGCGTGGGTGCTGAGCCTGGGAATCTCAAGCTCGGTGAGCAGTACGTCGGTATCGGACCGAGTCAGCCGCGGGAGCAGCGTCGCCACGAAAAACCTCTCGCGCTCGCGGGCACGGAACGCGGCCAGCGCAAACTCCATAGGAACAGACCAACCTTCGTCTGTCTCGGTCATCGGGAACCAGCCCCGCAGACGGCTAGCTTCAGCCTCTAGGCCGCTCTGTCGGGGCACAATTGTGCCGCCATGCTCAACTAAGAGGCGCACCAGCTGCGGGGCGCCGGCATCCGCACCGCGTCGGCAGACGCGACCAGCAGCCTTGGGGTTCCGAAGGAGCCCTGCGAGCATTCGCGGAGTTGTGATTGGAAGGCCCCAGCGGTGGGCACCAAGCGCCTGCTCAGCGGGTGGCCAACCACCTATCAGCTGCTCAATGTACATGTGTACAACCCTTAGAAGATGGCGCGAACATGGGAAGTTCTGCGCATCCGTCCTATTGGGGATTTTGCCTCCGCGTGTCAACGGATACGGACCGATGGATTCGTCGGGCGATCGCGAACATGGGACGACTGCGACGACGACGTACTTTGCTCGCTCGGTCGAGTAGCTGGCGGTCGAGCGCTCGCTAGGGCTTTTGACCTGGAACGAGCCGTTCGGCGGGAACCGCTCTCCCCGCCGAACTCCCGGGGACTCCGACATCGAATCGGATCAGGGCCCACGCGGCACCGCGCCACTCGTACTCCAGCAAGAGATGAGATGATCCGCCGTCATACTCCAGTGGGTAAACGATTTGCTGCCGCTCTTCGTTGGGCTCGACGGTTGGCTCGCTCGCGCTCGGTGTTCCGTTCGCCTCGAACAGATTCTCAAGTGCCGGTCTGAGCTGATCGACGGACGAGTGGGACTGCAGCTCTGGCGCAAACGCCTGATGAAACGCGTCGAACTCGGCGGTCAGGAAGCGATCTCGTACTTCGTTGGCCATCGGTAATAGTGTGGTGAGGTCCTCCGGCAGCCTAGGGGCCGCGTCGGCTGCGACGTGGAAGAGGCGCAAGCTCCATTCGCCGTCGCTGCTAATCCAGACAAGTTCCGCTTGGACCTCGCCGACCTCGAAAGTCGTCTCCAATGACATAGTCAGCTCGCGCTGCTGCCGATCCAAGGAGCTCACCCGATCCACCTGTCGGAACTCGCCGAGGCGTTCGCGAATCACCCGGCACTGAGACTCCAGCGCCGCCTCGTCTGTCGTCGCACGAAACTCCGAGTTCGTTATCGCCCAGATCGCCGATGTATTGCCCCCAACGCAATTTGCGAGGACTTGCGACGAAAGTTCGGTCGCTTCTGGCGCCAAGGACTTACAGCCGGCGCTCAATCCCAGTACGGTCACAAGAATGAGGGCGAACGCGTGCAGCGGTGTTTGGTCGTGGATCACGGGATTACTCCTGAGGTGCACATCGTCGGAGCTCAAAAGGCCCTGCGCCCTCGTCCATGTGAGGGCATCGGCGGGGCGGTGAACCACGCGAGGGTCGGTCGTGGTTACGGAGGACCCCATTTCGGTACGCCCTCGTGCCTGTGCGTGTCAATTGCGGCGCGGGCGACAGCTCGCCTAGGTCTCGGCATCTACCAAGCGTTCAGCGCGGAAAAGTCGAGGGCGCCCATCGACGTATGCCGCAGGTAGGGTTCGCGGCACGCGTGACGTGTTCACGGATGAAGAGGAGAAATCCGATGACCATACTTCGCCTTCCGAACGGATAGCTGCCGGTGGGCACAAGAGTAGAGTGCGGGTGACGATCGGCTCGCCGCCGCCTAAAACCATCGGTTCACCGCCCCGTTACTGGAGCCGATCAGTGCGGATCACCCCGCGTACGATGGGCGCGCTTGACACAGACGTTCGCTCGGGAGTAGCTGGAATTGTGCAGGTGCGGTCGGGATCATATCCGACCTATCCTGAATCGACGTTCGAGTAGGAGCTCGGCGTCACCCCCACGATCTGCGAAATCGCGCTGTTAGTATGTGGCAGCGCGTGCCCCAAACTGATGGCATCCGGGGAACACGCAACCCCTCATTCGTCAGTCGCGTTTGCATCGTAATATGCCTTATTCCGGTCGGAACCACTCCTTATGAGTGTCTCTGATTTTCGTTCGCTTCAAGCGACCTTCGTTCCACGGCAGGATTATCCTGGCCAAGGTCGCCTCTATTTTTGGTGCATGCCGCCACGTCGCGTTGACTACACGCGTAAGGCACTCAGCGCCCTTGGGATTCTGCGCCGTGGCAAGTCGCCGCCGACCGGGAAACTCGAGCTCACCATCCCGACGCCGACGCGGAACACCGCTGAGGACTGGGAAATCGCCGAGCTCGTCGGAGTCCGACTCCCGCTAATCGAGACGATTCGCGGGCTCGTTCGCATCGATTTGGAGGAAGCTCGAAACCGCCGAATCAGCGACTCGATGCGTGCATGGACGATGGCCGCGAAGCTCGCGGTCGAGCTCGTCGCGCGCGGCCACTTCGTTCCGCTCATCGACTATAACGACGAAGGAAAACCCTACGCTCGTTGGGCGGTCGCTTCGATGACCGTCGAAACCCGTGAGCGCATGGCGGTCCTCGAGCAGATGCTGCCGATCGCCGGCCACGCCCTCGTTCGTAACGATGGGCAAGAGCATGACGATGCAGCCCAGAAGAAGAAGAATCGGCGCCGAAAAAGAAAGCACGTCACACCAGAGACGACCGTCTGGGAGCCCGGAGTTCTGTTGCGCGCGTTCCTCGACGCCGTAGCCGATGCCGCAACCCGAGACGCGTCCCCAAGCACATCCAAAGACCGGCCTCGCAAAGACAACCGCGAGCTCGCCCCGTGGGAGCTTCGTTGGCGCTACTCGTTGACCGCCGCCGACGCCGGGTTTGAGTCCGCCGGTCTTGTTGAGCAACCGCTGAGCGACGACGTGTTCAGGTGGGCGGGACCTGTCAGCCCTCGTTCCAGCAAAGGCGCCGCCTATGTCGTCGCCTACCAGCTCGAGCAACCAGGACAGTCAGCCGAGTCAGCCGAGTACCCCGACGCCTGGTACCTCCGTTACCTATTACAGGCGAACGACGATCCGAGCCTTCTGGTCGACGCCTCCGAGCTATGGGAAGCCAAGGGAGAACCCATCGAAGTCGGCGGGCGCACGTTCCTGCGTGGCCACGAAGCACTTCTGGAGTCGTTGGCGGAGATCGCAAACATCTTCTCGCCTTGCGCGCGCTCGCTCTATCAACCGATGCCTCGCGGCACGCTGCTGACGACTGAGGAGGCTTGGGACTTCATCTCGCGTGTTGGCCCGGTGCTCTTTCAGTTCGGACTCGGAGTCCGAGTTCCCGGAGAGCTTCGCCAGGATGGCCAACAGCGACTGCGGCTCAAGCTCCACGTCGGCAGTAGTGCTTGGGACGATGCGCGTCCGTCACGCGTCGGCCTGGATTCTCTCACAGACTTCCGCTGGCAGGTCGCGCTCGGTGAGCACGACCTCTCCCCCGAGGAGTTCCAAGAGATCGCCGCCATTCAGAAACCTCTCGTGCAGTGGCGCGGTCAGTGGATGGCTGTCGACCCAGTAGCGATGAACGAGATGGAGCGGCTCTTCGAGGGAGCGGACTCTACCGGCACGATCGACCGACCGTCCGCGCTCTCAGCCGCCCTGGCTGGCAATATGATGACTGAGGGCAGTGAGATCGGAGTCGTGGCGGAAGGAGAAATCCGCCACATGCTCGATGCGCTGCGCCGGCGTGACGAACTCGATGATCTCCCGACACCCGACGCCTTCGTTGGCGAGCTCCGACACTACCAGAGCCAAGGTCTCACCTGGCTCAGCCATATGTCCGACCTCGGGTTTGGCTGCTGTCTGGCAGACGACATGGGCCTCGGAAAGACGATCCAGGTCATCGCGACATTCCTGCACCAGACGGCCAATGAAACCTGGGGAGACGGAGCGGCGCTCCTCGTCTGCCCAACCTCTGTCCTCGGCAACTGGGAGCGTGAGCTCAACAAGTTCGCGCCATCGCTCAACGTCGTACGCCATCACGGCCGCAATCGCGCCTCCACTCCTGAAGAGGTCGAGCGCCTCGCGTTCCCTGGTCGCGTCGTCCTGACCACCTACGTTATCGCTCGAATGGACCAGGATCTCTTGGCCGGAGTCGACTGGTCACACCTGATCTTGGACGAGGCGCAGAACATCAAGAACCCGCGCGCTCAACAGGCCCGCGCGATACGCAGAATCCCCGCGGAACGTCGGTATGCGCTCACCGGCACTCCCGTTGAGAACCGGCTGACGGAGCTGTGGTCCATCCTCGAGTTCTGCAACCCAGGCATGCTGGGACCGCTCGGCGACTTCTCGCGCAGGTTTGCACTACCGATCGAACGATTCGGCGACGCGAAGGCCCGCAAGACGCTACGGCGCCTGGTCAGTCCCTTCATCCTGCGGCGCGTGAAGTCCGATCCGAACATCATCCAGGACCTCCCAGAGAAGCAGGAATACAAGGTCTACTGCTCGCTGACATCCGAGCAGGCCGCGCTCTACCAAGCGACGGTCGACGACGAGATGGACAAGATCGAGAACCAGTCGGGTGTTCAGCGGCGCGGCAATATCCTCGCGCTGCTCACCCGCCTCAAGCAGATCTGCAACCACCCGGTTCACTTCCTCAAGGACGAGACCAGCCTGGCGAAACGATCGGGAAAACTCACGCGCCTCTTCGAGATGATGGAGGAGGTCATCGCGGAGGGAGACCACGCGCTGATCTTCACCCAGTACAAGCAAATGGGCGACCTAGTGGTGAAGCACTTCGCCGATACAATGGGAGCCGAAGTACCGTTCATCCACGGCGGCGTTCCAATCAGAAAGCGCGAGGAGATTGTAGACTCGTTCCAGAACGATCGCGACGCCGCGAACGCTCTGATCCTGTCGATCAAGGCAGGCGGAGTGGGTCTCAACCTCACCCGCGCGACGCACGTCTTCCACTTCGACCGCTGGTGGAATCCGGCCGTAGAAGACCAAGCCACCGACCGCGCGTTCCGCTTGGGACAGACCCGCGACGTGCAGGTCCACAAGATGATCTGCTCGGGTACAGTCGAAGACAAAATCGATGAAATCCTCGAGTCCAAGCGAGGACTTGCCGACGCCATCGTCGGCTCAGGAGAGGGTTGGATTACTGAGCTCGGCGATACCGAGCTACGCGACCTCTTCTCGCTCGGAAAGTCAGCCGCCGTCTACGACGAGGAAGGAGCATGAGCAGCGAATTTGGCGGCTCTTGGTGGGGCGAACGCTGGATCCAGTCACTGGAGCAGCTCAGCACCGCTTGGCAGAACCGACTGCCCCGTGGCCGCGATTACGCCCGCAAGGGACACGTCATCGAGCTCACCGTATCCGCCGGGAAGATCGCGGCGAAAGTGCAGGGCTCGCGTTCGAAGCCATACGTCACGACAATTGAGGTTCCCACGCTGCGCAGCAGCAATTGGGATTCGGTGATTGAGACGTTGGCATCGGAGGCACGCTTTCCGGCCCAGCTTCTCATCGGGGTGATGCCCGCGGACATCGACGACGCGTTCGCGGAGCACCACGTGAACCTCTTCCCTGTGCGCAACAGCGAGATGTTAGGCAGCTGCACTTGTCCGGATAAGGCGCGGCCCTGCAAACACATCGCCGCGGTTCACTACGCCTACGGACAGGCGCTCGACCGAGACCCCTTCTTGCTCTTCGAGCTACGAGGAGCTGACCGGGCCCGCCTGCTGCTTGGATTTAGTAAGGCTTGGTTCGGCGAAGACTTCGACGAGGAGACGCTTGACCGGACGGACCGACAAGAGGACGGCATCCCGATCGTTCCTCTTAGTGCAGACCGTTTCAACCGAGCACCAACGCAGGTCGAGTCCATGTCGTTCGCTCCGCTGAGCACCGACCCAGACCTGCTGATCCTAGATCGGCTGGGGGCGCCGCGGGCGTGGCGAATCCCGGTAGCAATCGAAGACCTGCTGGGGCCCGTCTACTCAGACGTCAGTGCGCTTGGGCGCAAGATCGCCGTCGGCGGGTTTGACGAGCCAATTGGGGCTGAGGGCGACGATGTGCCGGACGACGAAGGTGAGCCTTCCGACGAGCAATATACCGCCCTCGCGATGACCGATCTTTCGGTCGAGGACGAGCCCCGATCGATGCCTCAAGCTACGTTCGTCCTGCCGCAATCACTTAGTGTTGCGAAGAGAATCTCGAAGCAGCCAGCGCAGCCTGAAGCACCGGCGCCCAAACGTGTCGCGCCCAAGCTGCTCCGACGAACCAAGGCGCCAAAGGAGATCGCACCGGCCAAGCGCCGAGTGGTGAAACCTGCGGCACCCTCGACGCGGCCGCCATCGACGCCACCAGACGACTTTGTCGATCACACGGCCGCTGCGCCCGCGCCGGTGATGATTCGACGACGCGGCGAAAGCGCTGGACCCGTCGTGCGGCGCAAGGGCAAGACGGTTGTGGAAAATCCTGGTTTCTCAAAGGCTGACGCCATTGAGAGCGACGCGTCCGACCTCTTCGTTGAGGCAAAGTACGCGTTCAAGGGAGAGGAGTTCACAAACACGCTGCGGCTCGCAACCCGTCTGTGGGCGATTCGGGCGGATATGCAGGCGTTCCTCTTCTTGATGGCGTCGGCGGTGCAACTCGACCGCTATGACGAGATGCTTCGCTCCGAAGCTGCTCGCATTATGATGCGAGGACGCGAGCGCAACTTTACGATCAATCGCGCGCAAGGGCTTCTCTTGCTCTGCGCGGGCGAGTCGAAGCTGGTCGCAGACCAGGTCTTTTCCCTCGGCAAGAAGTCCTGGAAAGAGGACGGGCCAGCCGACGCGATGCTCGCTTTCTCGTGTTTCGCGCTCGCGGGCGACAAGAAGGTTTCCGAGGGTTCGCATATGGCGGCGCTGTGGGAGCCACTCGACGAGGACGCTGGTGAGGTCGAGGGAGCGGGTTCGGCAGGCGAGTGGATTCGGTGGGCGTTGATCCACCGGCCCCCCGCGCCGACGTTGGACGAACGCCTGACCAAGGTCCTCAAAGAACTGGCGGCCTGGGCACTCGGCGCAGCGGCAGCGGCTGGCGGACCGGAGATGGCGGCTCGCTACGCCGGCGCAGTCGCCGAGACCCTGGAGCTCGCGAAGCTCGATGGGGGCGCGAAACCCTTCCTCATGACGACGAAGAAGCAAATCAGCCGTAAGAAGCGCGTGAGCGAAGCGTTCAAGGCCGCGATCGCCGAGTCACCCATTCTCTCGTGACGGTACTTCTCTCGTGACGGTACTTCTCTCGTGACGGTACTTCTCTCGTGACAGTACTTCGATACGGTGATCACCCTGCGGTCCACGTGTTTAGACAGGACGCCAGGGGTGTTGCGAGCGACTTGGCTTCGCTCGGTGAGCGGGCAAAGCTCGTCTATATCGACCCACCGTTCGCGGCCGCCAGAGACTTTGACCTCCTAGTCTCGCTCGAAGGCGCCAAGCGGCGGCGGGTCGCGTTCAGCGACAAGTGGTCAAGCCTGGACGCGTACATGGCGTTTATGCGCGAGGTTTTGACTGGCATCCATGGGCTGCTCGACGAGTCAGGCAGCCTGCTGCTTCATTGTGACCATCGTGCTGCGCCCTACCTCGCCGTCGCATGTGATGAGATCTTCGGGCTCGGAGATCGCGGACCCGACAAACATGCGCCGGGCTTCCGCAACGAGATCATTTGGTCCTACGGACTCGGCGGCTCCAGCCGACGCTGTTATCCCAAGAAGCACGACAGCATCTTTTGGTACACTAAGAGTGGGGACTGGCACTTCGACCCACCGATGGTACCCGCGACGTCGCAGCGCATGGCGGGCCAATTGAAGAAAGCGACGGACGTCTTTGATGTCGCCTCGCTGAACAATATGGCCAAGGAACGCACGGGCTACCCCACCCAGAAGCCGTTGGCCCTGCTCGAACGCTTCATCCTCGCTCACACCGAGCCAGGGGACTTGGTCGTGGACCTCTTCAGTGGCAGCGGTACTACGGCGACCGCGGCCGCCAAACACGGCCGCCGTGCCATCGTCTCCGACATCGGCGCCGATGCCATCGACACCACGCTCGGCAGACTCCTGGAGATCGGGGCCAGCTTCGAGTTTCGAGGTGACTTCGACAGCGAGAAGGCCCCGGCACGCGCGGGGCAGCGCTTCGAGCGTTGGGATCCAGAGACCCCGCTAGAAGCGGTCTTCTCGGGCACCGAAGTGGGCGAGCACATCCGTCTTACCGGCTACGCCGACTGGCGCGGCGTGGAGACATTGGGCGGGGACGCCCACCTCATCGAAGGGGCCGCAAAGGCCAGCGGAAACTGGGTCTATCTCAGAGACGCCAACGGCCGCCGCTGGCACAGCTGAGGTCCGATTTTTCGATCGCACACGTCGAAACTCACGATTCATCCTCTTAGGGATGGCAGGAGCGAGAGGCGAAGCGAGGGCCGAGCGAAGTGGAGGCGGAGCGAAGTGGAGGCGGAACGAAACGCAGCAAAACGCTGCGTAGCGGAGCGAAATGGAGCGGAGTCGTTCCCCCTGCCGCACGGCATGGCCTCCGTTAGACCGAGAGGTTCGACGGATTCGGCCCCCGATTGGACCTCGGACGCGTGCCTGGACGGGCACGATTCAGCTCGCCTTCGTTCCGCCTTCGTTCCACCTTCGTTCCGCCTCCGTTTCGCTCATGATACCCCTACGGATCGATCGGATGGGACGCCATACTCGTCAACTCAAGCGCCCAACACGCGTCGGAACTCACCGGTCCCAAACAGCTCTTGGTACGCCTTCCACGTTCGCGGGCAGTACCTCTCATGCAAGCAACCCGCACAAGCGTCGGAGGTCGGCCTGGAGTCCTTTCGATGCTCGGCCATCGAGTCCGTCTTGATATGGATATCCGAGACCTGAAACTTCGAAAAGTCGGTGTGCACGTCGCCGCTAAAGCGGGTGTGTTCGTCAGGATCCAAATGGCAAAGCGGGATCGCTTCGGTCGTCGCCCACATGCCCAGCTCACGCGCCCGGCGAATCGCCACTCGTACCGCTGGCGTGCAGTCATCCAAGCGCGGGACCGGGTCTAGGAACCAGTCACCATCTGCTTTGAACGGGCGATTGAAGTTGAACTGAATCTGCTGAGCGCCGGCCGCCGAGAGCAGCTGTGTCATGGCGAGCAGATCATCGACCGTCTTCTTGATAACCGGCACGGTCACCATATGCGCCACGCCGGTTTCGACGATGTGGCCTAGACCCGCCATCGTCTGCTCGAACGCGCCGGTCTCTTTCGCGATGGCGTCGTGTCGCTGCGCGGTCGAGCCGAAGATTGTGAGTTCGAAGAAGTTCACACCGTCGCCAATGAGCCGGTCGTAGTATGGGCGATGTGAGAGCATCCGCCCGTTGGTTTGCAGCTGAATCAGCTGGTAGCCGGCTTTCTTGGCGAACCGAACTAGCGACGGCAGCTCGCTGCGCGACGTCGCCTCGCCCCTCATGAACACCAGTTCCGTACAGCCGTCTTTGCGCCCCTGCAGGATCTCGGCCGCGCAGTCCTTTGCTGAGCGCTCGCCGAGGTGGAGGATGTCGGTGATCGTGCAGTGCTCGCAGCCTAGATTGCACGAGGTCGTGAGCCGCACCATCAAGCGTCGTCCACTCATCTGCGGGCCTTCAATTCCTCGCGGGTGACGAGGCAGTTCCCGATGACAAGCCCGTCCGCGCCTAGACCTGCGAAGCTTTTCACGGCCTGCCCTGGAGTCATAACGATCGGTTCGCCGCCGCGATTAAATGAGGTGTTCACCACCATAGGTACGCCAGTTTTCTCAAAGAACCGACTGATCATCGCATGATAGCGAGGGTTCGTTTCGGCATGCACGCTTTGGGGACGCGTCGAGCCATCGTCGTGCACGACGACAGGAATCTTGCTGCGTTTTTCTTCCTTCACGTTGACTGCGAAGAGCATGAATCGGCTGTCCCAATCGTCTTCAAACCACTCGTTTTGTTGGCCGGCGAGAATCGAGGGACCGAACGGTCGCCACCCTTGCCGCGACTTCATCTGGTTAACGCGTCGTTTATGAGACGACCGCCGCGGATCCGCGATGATGCTTCGCCCGCCGAGCGCCCGGGGGCCGAACTCCATCCGGCCCTGGAACCAACAGAGGACCTCGCCGTTCGCCAGCATCGTTGCAGTTTCCTCCGCCACGTCGTCCAGCACGCGGAACGGAATGCGGCCCTTCGTAAGAACCCGCGCAATGGCCTCATCCGACCAGGCCGGCCCGAGATAGCTGTGGGACCCGTCAATCCGAGGGAACACGCCCGTTAGCTCGCGGTGGCCGATAGCGGCCGCTCCAATCGCGGTTCCTGCATCGTTTGCGGCGGGGGCAACGACCATATCCGGTGGCTGGAAGCGTCGGCGTATCACACCGTTGTTCTTGCAGCTCAGGCCTACGCCACCGGCAACACAGAGCGGCACATCGAGTGTCTGCTTTCCGGTGCGTGTCTCGATCCATCCGCCGAGCGTCTCTTCGAGCGCATTCTGAAGACTCGCTGCGAGGTTCATGTGATCTTGGGTCAGCGGGTCTTCTCGGCGACGAGCAAGGTGTTGGAACCGAGCCTGCGCGTCGTTCTCCGAGAGTGTCAACGTGCCATCATCGGCTATGCTCATCGCGTTCGAGAAGTCGTAGGTCGGCTCTCCAAGAGCAGCCAGCGCCATGGTGGAGCCTTGCCCGTGCGTCCCGAAACCAAGGAATTGCGTAATGGTGTCGAAGACGCCACCAAACGAGCGGTCGGGCTTGAACGTAACGTTCTCTAGGAGCTTGAGGTCGTGGCCCTCCGCCCAGTACCAGCCAAGCGTCTCGACATCGCCGTGTCCATCGACCGTGAGGATCCAGGACTCTTCGAAGTCACTCATCGTGTACGCGGACGCCGCGTGACACAGATGATGCGGAACGAAGAGCAGCTTCCCGGTTCGCATGATCTGCGGATACCTCTCAAACTCGGTCATGCTGAACGAGTGACGCAGCCGGTGAGGCATGCCGTTCATTGAGATGAGGTCGACGTCGTCGAGCGTGATGCCCGCCATACGGAGGACGTAGTCGATCGCCCGTTTGGGCCACGTTCCGTCGAACGGGATCGTACCGTCAGATGCCAGCGAGGCCCCCGGCCGGCCGGGAACTTGGAACCGATAGTGGCGCTCGCGGGCCAGTCGTTCTTCTTCGACCGCCGCCACCAGTTCGCCATCGATGAGCAAGGCGGCTGAGTGCTCCATCAGTGTGACCGTCGCCAGTCCCAGTACGATCTTGGGCTTATCGACCTGGATCGGCGCACTTCGATACAGCTCCTTTTTCTCGTGACGATGCGCTTCGAAGAGACGGATGAGCCGGTCTCCGTAAGCCCCCGGAAGACCGTGGTCGTATGGATGAAGCGCCTCGGTTGGACAGAACTCGCCGCAGAGCTGGCAGTCGATGCACTCGGACTGCTCAATGCGAAGCTTGCCTCCGTCGAGTGAAAGGCACTTCGTTGGGCACAGATCGACGCAGACTCCGCATCCATCGCAGCGCGACTCGTTGAGGTGGATCCTGTCGGTCACGCCCTCGGAAGCTGCGACGGAGAAGAGAAGCCGACTGTTCGAGTCCCCCTGCATACCGACGCCCGCCAGATCAGCGAGTTGCTTGAGGTCGCCACCCTCCATGCAGTCGATGAACTCTGCAATGTTCCCGGGGGGGCCCACGAGAAGCAGGTCTTTGTAGGTCTGCGACCGCATCCCCATGCCCGCTCTCGCTTTCGCGGCGTGGCCCTCCGGACTGCCCGGGGACGGAACATGGAACGCCATGATCACTCGGGAGGAGCTAATCTGGGCTCCTGCGTCGTTGTCGTCTCCCACTCCAACGTGAATCACGACATCCGCTGGGAAGATCGCGCGGGCGCGCTGCTCTGCCTGTGGCCCGTGCTCCGCGAGCTCATCCTCCGAACGAAAGTAGAGGCACAGCTCAGCCGTTTGCCTTTGGGTGAAATTCAGCCCGAAGATTGGAAGACCCGCGAACGCATCTGCCAGCACCTTCCCGGTGAGACCGCTGCCGTCCGAAAACGCCAGACTCACGAGTTGTTCTTCTTCCGTTAGCTCAAACATCTACGTCAGGGAGATTCATAAAAAGTGCGTTGCTGGCACCCGCGGTGCTATGCCCCGGATACCAGCCGCTCGGCTGCCAACCAGGCTATCGCCGAAATAGTGTGAGCCGGATTCACGCCCATGTTGGTCGGGAAAACGGACGAATCGATGACATGGAGCCCGCTGAGTTCGTGACTCTCCAACGTAGGAGAAACCACGCTCTTCGAGGGGTCAACACCCATCGTTGCGGTACCGAACATGTGAGACGCGATGCCGTGGAAGAGCCGTGGATCGTTGGGAAGCTCGTCGAGCTTCTTGAGCTCGTCCGCGCTCGATATTTCGTCCGGGAGCCCATGGATTCCCGGCCAGATGCAGCGTGCACCCGCGTCAAACATCATTGTGCCAAGCCGCTGCAGCCCGATTTTCAAGGTGACGATATCGGACTCCGTGAAGTCCCACTTAATCACGGTTCTTCCCGAGAGTCCGCGCTTCACACGGCCAAGGCCCTGGGAGCGGATCTGGACTCCCCAGCTGGCGTGATGTCGGTACTCCGCCATCTTGGAGACGAATGGGGCCCCAAATCCTGGTAGCCGACCTGCGCCTACTTCGACGGGGACGCCGACGGTCTCGAACTTCATGCGCTCAGCCCACCAATGGGTCGTCTCGTAGCCCTGTGTGATACCATTGTGCATGTCGACCGGCTGGTCGAATCCGGCGACAAGTCCGCTACCCGGATGGCACTGAAAGCGACGGCCAACCAACTTGGACTGCTTCCCGATGCCGCTGGCGGCGAGAATCAGCGGTGTCTGCACGGCCGATGCCGCAACAAGTACGCCGCGCTTCGCCTCGACGCGCAACGATGGGCCCTTTCTACCCGTTCGCGGGTCGTCCTTGAAACGGCCGATGACCGCAACGGCCCGACCATTCTTACTCTCGATCTTGGTCGCTTTGCAGGTCGCGAAGACGCGGGCTCCGTGCTTCAAAGCACGAGGGATAAACGTGAAGTTCATCGACTGTTTTCGCGCGTTCCGACAGCCATTCAGACAGCTGTTGGACCCTTCGCAGCCCACGACATTCCTCCGAATGACGTTGGAGCGAATCCCCATCTTTTCGGCGCCGACGCGCATCAACTTGTTGTTGTTGCCGAGCACGTCTTCGGGGCCGGGTGCTACGCTCAACTCGAAGTCCAACGAGTCGTAGACGCGTTCTAGCTCCGACATCGAGAATACCTCGTTGATCCCCGCCGCTGCGCCCCAATTCGAGTGAATCTCTTCGGGAATCCGATGCACGATCGCGCCGTTAATGACGGTTGACCCTCCAACGGCGCTTCCCTGGAGCATCGGGAAGAACGAGCGCCCCTCGGCTACTTGGAAGCCAGAGTCTCGCCAGAGGGTCTTAAAGGCCGACCAAGCGTCCTGCCGAAAGAGCGACTTGTCGACCCAGGGGCCCTCCTCGATCATGACGACATCGAACCCAGCGACAGCGAGCACGCGAGCGGCGGAAGCGCCTGCGGCTCCCGTGCCGATGATCACGTAGTCAGCCGCTTCGTATACCGGTCCGCTGACATCTTCGATTTGGCGAATTCCCTCCATCAGGTCATCCAGGATGGTGGATCTTCGTCGACAACATCGACCCCAATAGCCTCGAGCACGGCCGGTGCGCCGCCATACCCAAGCGTGACCAGCACCTTGAAGAGGGTCGGAAGCTCACGCACTAGATAGATTTGACTGTGACTGAGTCGCTCAAGAACCTCCGAACGCGACTCGGTCCGCATCGCTGCAAACCAGCCGAACTTGCCGGCCAGAAGTGGCCCAAAGAGGGAAACCAGCCAGATCGCGCCTCGGTACCCGAACGCAACCCGAGTCGGCGAATGCGCCATCAACTCGTCGGCGAATCGTTCCATCGGCAAGTCGGTCGCGCCGATCGGTAGCCGCGGATCTGCGCCGCTCGGAATGATCGCATCGAAGATTCGCATCAGCCAACGTTTCTCGAACCAGAGCAGCTTCACCGATCCTCCACCCATTTCAGTGCCGGGACGAGACCGGCGTCACCACCGGTGTCCTTCAACGAACGGTGCGCCTTCCAGCCGAAGTGCCAGACCATCCACGCGTTGAGCGAGTCCCAAACAAACACCCCAAGAAACGGCGCGAATGCGTACCCAAGCATCGACCACGGAGCAACTTTCCCGACGACGAAGACCGAGAGGAAGCCCAGCGCGCTGAAGCTCTTCAGGATTATGAATATCGGGATCAGCGGGTGATTTCGGCGTGGGTTCCACGCGATAGCGAAACACAGCACGCCGAGCGTAAAGACGTTGCCGGCCCCAAGAACCCGCCAGACATGACTGAACTCACTGACGAGATACTGCTGGCCGATTAGCGAGCCGAGCCAGCGGAATTGTCCGATCGCCGAGAATGGCGAAAAGACGTACGCCGACGAGGCGACCAGGAAGTGAAGACCGAGCAAACCGAGAACCACCCAGCTGTTTCGATAGGCACGGTTCGGCTGACTGAAGAAGCGCATAGAGGATGTTCTAGACTCTCGCTCGCGAGGTGGCGAGAGACTACCGAACCAACGGATTCACTCGCATCGTCTCGATCTGGTCGGCGGTCAGCTCGACACCCACTTCAGGCACAGCGATTGGGAACATCAGGTTATCCAGGTCGGGACAGTCTTGGAGCTGCTCGTACTGGGTAACAGTCGCCAACGCGCAACCCGGCGTATCGTCCAAGGGGTCGTTCCCACCGCGAATCTCAGTCGTGTGGAAGAGACCCAAGTAGTGACCAATCTCATGCGCCATCACGTCGCCGAGGAAGCGATTTCCGTCGAACGCCGCTGTCTCTGCGGTACCTTCGGTCTCGACCCCAAGGAAGGCTTCGACCCCAAAGACGATGCCGCTGTCCGAGGTCCCATGCACGCCGGCAGCTCCCGGGACACCGGAAGCGACCCCAAGAAGGCCCGAAGGCAGGTTTCCGCTGAACCCGCGGATCAGGAACACGTTCAAGCGCAACGCGTCATTGGACCGGCTAGACGAGGTGGTGGAGAGCCGGAGCAGCTCCTGAAAGTCCTCGAAGCCACGCAAAATTGAGAACCGAACGACGGATTCCATGTCGTCCAAGTCTATATAACGGATGTCGCTGCGATCGATATGCATGCCCGCCTCGCCGAAGATGTCTGTGACACGATCGAACACGTCCTGCAGCTCCGAATGTCGAGGCGCATTCACGGCCGCGAGGCCATCAATGCCAACCAGGTACACCGTCAAATCGACGGTTGTTCCGGCCCCCGTCGCTAGCGCGAGGCTGACGCAGAACTTACTGCCGGTGGAGTCTCCGCGGAGTTCCCATCGGCCGATTTCGAACATGTCCGCCTCGGCCGGAGACGGCGGAATCATCATGCGATCGACGTCGACCGGAATCCCCGCGAGGTTGGCGAGCGCCGCCGGATGGTACTGACCAAGCGTCCCAAGCGTCAGATCGTAGGTGCGGCCGGAGGGCGCAACCAACGACGATAGAGTCGTCGTTGAGTCCCGGTGATACGCCGAAATGAGGAAGCCCTGCGCTCCAGCGGGCACCACAAAGTCCATCGAATAGCGGTCGACCGCCGCGGCGTTCCCGAATGGAGAAGAGGCGTAGACAACCTCGGTACATTCGCGAGCCACCTTCGAAAAGCTGCCGTTTACTGAGGAGGCGTCGTCGTCCCCACAGGCCACGATTCCTAGGCAAAGGGTCCCAAACAAAAGAGCTGATCTCAGCACATTGCTTCGCGTCACATAGCCTCCATCAAACCGTTAGGTCAGTGGATGCTAGTCGCAGCGGGGATCGTTCTCAACTAGCGAGTCGACGAGGGCACGGGGCAAGGCAGCCGCTGCGCAAAGCAAGGTGTCTTCGCAGATGAAGTCGCGCTCCGCGGCACCCACGTGGCATCCGTTGCAGGTACCGGCAACGTTGGAGATGTCCTCAAAGCCGCGCTCGGTAATCGCGGAGCCACCAGGGTTGTTCTGCAAGATGAAGTACTCCCAGTCATTGGTCGCCGGGCTCGTTCCTGCCGGCAACTTCACCATCGCCTCTTGGGGAATCAGCTGCACGACCGTTCCGACGGGGGCCGATTCGACGAACCCTTCCTCTGCGATGCGGATCGCCTCGGCGGTGTTTCCGAGCAGATTGGTCATGTAGAAACCGCGCACGCCCTCCCACTCCGTTAGGCACGAGAAGTCGTCATCGGACACCGCGAACTCTTCGACGATGTCCTCTTCCGCGACATCTTGCTCGCCGTCGAGTGCGACGTCCTCGACGGAGTCCAAAGCAGTATCCACAGCAGTGTCGGCAGCAGTGTCCGATGCGTCGTTAGAGACGTCGGTCGTGCCTGTGTCGCCGGTGGTTTCGACTGGTGTTGTGTCGTCGTCGGAGCACGCAAGAAGCGCAGAAACCGAAAGAACGAAGAGCAAGGTATTGCGCATAGATTTAGCTGTGGCGGGACGGCGTGGGGCCGACATCGGGACTGAGGATACGCATGGTGCCGGCGTTCACGCCAAACTGTTCGTGTGCGCCGATGCGGTAGAGGCAGGTTTCAGGATCGATCGTGCCAGCCAAGAGGTCCTGATAGGCCCGAATCACGGCGAGCGTCTCGTCGCGGCTTTCCCAGACGAATTCGGCTCGAAGCCGCGCGACCCCTCGGTCGACGAGAGACTTCGCCAATGTGGCGGCTGTCTGTGCAGAAGCGTTGAACACGGTATTCCGACAGCCGACATCCACAACAACTGGGTGCTCCGCTCCGTCGCGATCTCGAAGCGCGACCCGGTGCTTGTCGCAAGGTCGTCCGCAGGAACGATAGTCTCGACCCTGCGAGAGGTGCGCAGAGTACACGCAGTGCTCGGTGTGGAAGGTCGGGATGTGGTGATGAATCGTGACCGACGCGTTGCCGATCGGCACATTGTCGAGCAGGCCAAGCAACTGAACCGAGTCGAGATCGTGGGAGGCCGTGAAGGTGTCGAGCCCGAGCGAGAGTAGATGTCGGGCGGTGATCGAGTTCGTGACGTTCA
>JBLHWZ010000019.1:0-35286 GCA_047629415.1 Bradymonadia bacterium
CTCTAAACCCGATGGAACGGGTAATTACTCAGGGGGCTATTCAGCGCGCTAATGGTTAATCGGCCCAACGCTCCCCTGCAAGACAGCACACCGTGTCATTTTCCGAAAAAACAGATGAGACCACCATCGATGCGGTCTTCGACGGTGCCATCATGATTCGGCAATCACGCAGAGGATACCGGTTCAACACCGATTCCCTGCTCCTCGCCGACCAAGTCGCTCGTAGTCGGCCCTCAAGCGTCGTCGACCTTGGCGCGGGGTCCGGCGTCATTTCTCTCGCGCTCGCACATCGACTGCCGGACGTCGCAATCACCGCCATCGAGAGGCAGCCGCGGCTTCTCGAGCACCTTCGCCACAACGTCGCAGATCATCCGAGAGTCCGCGTGATCACTGGGGATGCGCGAGTCGTTGAGCCAGACCGGAAGGTTGAAGTCGTCGTGATGAACCCGCCTTACTATCGGCCCAACTCGGGCCGGATTCCTCCCAATAAAGAAAAGGCGGATGCGAGACACCAGCGCCATGGCGGAGTTGCCGAGCTACTCGAGGCGGCGTTCCGCTGGGTAGCCCCTGACGGTTCGGTTCACCTTACCTATCCGACCGCTCGACGCGGCGAGCCGATCGCTGCACTGCGTGAGAGCGAGTTTGGCTGCGTGTTCGAGCGACCGATCATCAGCGCCGTTAGTAACCGCTCAAAGGTCGTCCTGTTCACCGCCAGGCGGGGGCCCTACAACGTCACCATCTTGCCACCTCTGCTCGTCTATGCCGACTCCTCAACCTATACGCAGGAAGCTAGCAGCGCTTTCGCTGGCAGTATCACTGCTGGCTTGCGGCGGCGCTGAGCTGACCCAGGCCGATGTGGTCAATATCGCGGAGCGGCGCCTCGAACGCGCCAACGGTCGAGCCGCCGACGCCGCTTCAGACGTCACCGTTTTCGACGGCGTAGTCCGCTTCAACCCCGCTGCGTGCGAGTGTCCACCCTACGAACTGGCCGTCGGACCACGCTGGGTGAGGATCGACGCGCAACCGTCGCGTGAGCCTAGCCAGACAGCGCTCGACTGGCTTGGGGCGCCCGCAGGGTTGTTGCAGACGCGAATCGAACTCACCCGCGACGAGAGCCGAGCGGACAACGGATGGGGCTATCGAACCGTGCTCATCGGTAGCGTACCCGACGCCGATAACGCCGAGTGAGACGTCAATACCGGCTCGGTCGGTCCATCGTGTATTCGGCCCAGGCGCCCTCACCCGAGACTGCTGCGACTCCGCTAACCACGAGCTCATCGAGCATCACCTTGAACCGATATACGGTCGCCGCAAAGCGCATCAGGTCGCTCGGCCAGTAGCCGACGTCGTTGTACGCGATGCGCGCAACCGGCGTCGCGCCCTGCAGCGCGAACGGCATGTTCTGTACGAGATTCGAGACCGACAGGTTCAACGACCGAAAGATGGCGTAATAGCTGGTCTGAACTGCCCCGTGCGCCGAAAACACTAGGTCCGGCGTCAACTCGCTGATCGCCTGAAGGCTGGTCCCATACGATTTGGGTGACTGCACACGAACGGTGCTTGGGGGCACGACGGTGGCGCCTGCAAAAATCTGGTTCCGCTCGGCGTCGATGAAACAAGCGGCGTGAGGATCGACTCCGGGCGTATGCCGGATGAGAAGCGGCCCGCGCGACGTCGCGACCGCAGCGCCATCTGGCGCAAGCACCGGATCGATCTCGATAGTTGCCGCGGTCATCGCCCCCTCGAACTCATCAATCGTAGACGCGCTCCAGTCGGGATTCCTGTCAGGGCTCGCGAGGAGTTCTCTTGCGACCTGAATGTAGGGCTGGATCGAATCGGCGGCGTGGGCCGCCCAGGATTCGGGGGCCGACGCGGCGACAAAGGACGCGTTGGGAAAAAGACTGACATTGCCGGCGGCGTCGGGCCGCGCGCTTGTGAGCAACACGCGTCCAACTAACTCGGGTGCGGTGCCGAGTTCAGCCAACGCGACCCTCAGCGCGTTCGCAGCACCGCTGTGTCCGGTGTCCACGAGGGTCGGTGCCGCACCCTGCAGAAGAAAGACGTTATAAGGCGTGCCAAAAGGCAGGCCGACCCGCGGTTCATGCGGAGGGAGCGTGATCTGCACCAGACCCTCAGCGACGGTCTGAAGTCCGTACACGTTTGGTTCCTCCGCTAAGCGGGCTGAATGATGGCGCTAGCCGCGATAGGAGAAAGTGATCTCATGGTCGCAAATCGTGAAGACATCGCCTTCTTCGATCGCCTTGGTGTCTACACGCTGTCCGTTGAACTCGACTCCATTGGTCGAGCCGAGGTCCTGCACGAAGAACGCGCCGTTGTGGAAGAGAACCACTGCGTGCTTCCGCGAGATGTTACCATCGCGAATCGTCAGGTCTGTACCCTTGGATCCCCGACCGATTACGAATCGTTCGGTCGCGACCGGCTGCACTCGACCACCGTAATGGACAAAGAGCTTCGGCATGCCGCCACCCGCAGCCTGCGGAGGAGCCGGGGGCGGAGCGGGCGGACGAGGCGGCGGCGGCGGAGCCGGCTTGGGCGTCCGAGCTGGAGCCAGACGCTCCATCGTCGGACGCTCGCCGACCGAGACCGAGCCGGTAGCAAGGCTCGGCGCCTGCGGGCGTACGGCCGGGGCTGGTGCCGGGGCTGCAGCCACGGGAGCCGGAGCAGCGGCCGGAGCCGGAGCAGCGGCCGGAGCCGGCGGCGGGGCCGGTGCCGCTACGGCAGATTGGCCGCCATCAAGGAACGCCTGAAGGGCGTCCGAAAGCAGCTGGTCGATCGTCGTATCGCGCTCTTTAGCGAGTTTTTCATACGACTTCCAAAGCGCTTCCTCGCAGTAGAAGCTGCGGAGAGTTTTGCGCCGGTATTCGCTCATTCAGACCCTCTGTCGCGGGTGCGCGTAATGCGCATCTGATTCAGATGGATGGAAGATAGCACAGCCACATTCAGCCCGCAAAGCGATCCAAATCAGGTTTCTAATGGTTCGCGCTCCTTCATCGCCCCTCGCGGGGTCACCAAGTCGTAGACCACGGGGATGACGACCAGTGTCAGCAATGTTCCTGCCGCTAAACCAGCGATCACCACCCACGCGAGAGGCCGTCGGATCTCGGCTCCCTCGCCAAGACCGACCGCCATCGGGAGCAGCCCGAGCACGGTCGTTAGCGCTGTGATCAGCACAGGCCGCAACCGCAATGAGCAAGCCTCGATCACCGCCTCGCGTTTCTCCATCCCTCGCCGGCGCAGCGTCAGAACGTAGTCGATCAGAACGATCGCGTTGTTCACAACGATGCCAGCCAAGACGATGATTCCGATCAGAACCACCACCGAAACAGGCGTCGAGGTGTAAGCAAGTGCCGCTACAACGCCGACCAAAGCCAAGGGAATCGTCAGCAGGATCACGAGCGGCCCCAACAATGACTCAAAGTTCGAGGCCATCACGACGTAAACAAGGAAGATCGCCAGAGCGAGTGCAAAACCGAGACTCCGCCGCGCGGCCTTCATCTCCTCAGATTGCCCCGAAACCACGATCAGCTGCCCTTCACGCAGTGGGACATTCCGAAGGTTGGCACGAAGAGCGTCCACAGTACGGGAGAGATCGACGACCGACGTGGACGCCCGGATCACCGCGGCCCGCTGCCCATCAACGTGGCGGATCTCGGCTGGACCCCGCTCCACCGTGACGTCCGCCACCGTATCGAGGCGCACGGGCCGACGCGATGTTGAGAGGTCAACGCCTGCCGACGAGCCAGCTAGCAACTGAGTTGGCGACACGTCCACGAATGCGACGACCAGATGCCGCAATGCCTCGACATCCGACACCTGCGCCCGATCCACAGCGACCTCCACATCAAGGCTCCGCTCTCCCGAGCGAAGCTCGGTCGCCGTCTCACCCAACACCTTCGCGCGAACCGTCTCAGCGACGGTGCGCACCTCGAGTCCGTAAGACGCGAGGCGTTCGCGATCGAAGCGCACTCTGACCTCGGGGAACCCCTCTCGAGCCTGTGACCGAACGTCTGTCACTCCGTCCGTCGCCCGGACAGCCGTCTCGACCGCACCCGCCGAGACACGAAGCGCCTCGAGATTCTCTCCCCGAACTTCGACCTCGATCGGATCGGCCAGCGAGAGCAACGTTGGACGCGAGATCTCGAACTGCATCGCAGGCTCGACGGAAACTGCAGCCCGAACGGCCTCCACCGCGCGCGCCTCCGCGAAAGTATCGGTACCGGCGTTCGCGACGACAATGGTGACTTCTGCCGTGTGCTCACCTTGCTCCGACGCCTCCAAGTCATCGTCATCGCGGCCGATGAACACTGCGATGCGCTCGATATCCGAGTTGCCGATGAGCCGTTCTTCGACTCGCGACAGGGCAGCCGCCGTCTCATCGATTCCGCTACCAACAGGCAGCCGAAGCTCAGCCATGAAGACGCCTTGCTGGAGCTCGGGAATCAGCTGGGTGCCCAGCAAAGGCCACGTCGTCACGGCCCACCACATCAGGATCGCCGCGATCCCGACCACGAGTAGCCGAGCACGGAGCACGCTAGCGAGAAGCCTCCGATAGGCTTTGGTTAGAGTGGAGAGAGCAAAGTCGAACCCTTTGAGCGGCAGCCAAAAGACCCACTTCGCAATCCAGCCGATGAGCCAAACCGCGCCACCGACAACACCTACAATGAGGAGGATGATGGCGAATACGAGTCGCGCGGCTCCCTCCAAGACACCCGCGAGCACGAACCTCGGGACCGCAAGCAGCCCAAGAGGAAGTGCGTAGGCGGCCCGCCACTTCCCGCGAGCCATCGAAGACTTCGCCCAGGCCAGGTCATCTCGTAGCACCGTCCACGCGTCGATCCGGACAAGCTGCCGCCACTGAATCGCTCGTCGAGTGCTCTCCACATCGATCCGAGCTGGCAGCACGGCCATCATCGGAACGAAGAGCAACGCGAATACGAGGGATGCCAGCAGTGACAGCACGACCGCGATTCCAAGATCACCAAAGAGCTGACCAGCGATGCCCTCGACGAACACGATCGGGAAGAAGACAGCCACGGTGGTGAGCGTCGACGCTGTGACTGCGCCTGCCACTTCTCGGGTCCCACGAATCGAAGCATCCACAGGAGAGTCGCCCTCTTCACGGCATCGGACAATCGACTCCAGCACCACGATCGCGTTGTCCACGAGCATGCCGATGCCAAGGGCAATTCCGCCGAGCGACATGATGTTGATCGAGACACCGAGCAGTCTCATCGGAGCGAACGTCGCGATCACACTCAGTGGAATCGCCGTGCCGATCACCAGCGTCGCGAAAGGGGAGCGTAAGAAGAGGAAAAGGACCAACACTGCGCAGAGCCCACCCAGCATCGCCGTGCGAGTTACTTCGTCGATCGCGGCCTGAATGTAGGTCGATTGATCTGTGAGAGTGAGGATCTCGACGCCTTCGGGCGCGGCCTCCGCGAGAGTCTGCTCGCCGAAGAGCACTGTGGAGTCCTCGTCGCCGTCCGCCTCTCCAGACCCCTCGGTCGTCCCATCTGCGACCTCTGATGCGGCGTCTTCATCCTCGAGACCTAAGTCGCCGTACAGTCTCTCCCGCACTGCGTTTGCCACCGAAACGATGTTGGCGTCGGCGTCCTTGAAGATCGCGATCTCAACGCTGGGTTGGCCATCAATCCGCGTCAACACTTCGCGCTCTCGAGTCGCGCGGCTAATCGTCGCGACCTCGGACAGGCGAACGGGCACCATCCCGCGAACAGCGATTACCACGCCCGCGATGTCGTCGGTCGATGTAAACTCGTTCACCGTCCGGACCAAGTACTCGATCTCTCCTTCGTAGAGTCGGCCACCGGCCACATTGACGTTCTCGGTGCGCAGGCGCTCGACAACAGTGGCTACATCGATGCCGTAGCCCTCTAATCGGGCCTCGTTCAGAGCGACGGATATAATGCGCTCCTCACCGCCCGTAACCCGTACCATAGCGACGCCTTCTACCTGTTCGAGCGCACGCTCGAGCTCCTCGACGACGTACGTTCGTAGCTCGTCGGCCGCCATGCCCTCGCCCACCACAGCCAGTTCGACGATCGGATCAAGGCTGGGATCATAGCGCAGGATCAGCGGCTGATCAGCGCCGTCAGGAAACTCAAGAAAGGACAGTCGCTCACGAACTTTTTGGATCGCGATGTCTAAATCGGTGTTCCACGCGAAGCGGAAAATCACATCGCTGGAGCCAGCGCGCGACACCGAGCGCATCCCCACTAAGCCTTCCACCGTGCCGAGGTACTCCTCGATCGGCTCGGTGATGGCGTCCTCGACCTCTTCCGGCGCCGCGCCCGCGTACTCCGTCCGAACCGTCACAGACGGGTACGAGAGTTCCGGCATCAGGTCGACGGCCATCTGCTTGAGCGAGACCCAGCCGAACACGACGACCGCGGCAACAACCATCATAGTCGCTACGGGCCGGTTGACTGACGGCGGCGTCCAACCGCCGCCCTTGGTCTCACTCATCCTGGCCGTCCTGATCCCTCGGGATGACGACGATGGAGTCGGTGTCGAGTCCGTTCTGGCCCACGACCACCACGCGATCACCGATCGCTAGCTCACCGACCTCAACACGATCTTGGTCTTCGTAGCCAAGGTTCACCTCAACTCGCTCCACTGTGAACGGGGAAAGCGCATCCAGGCCTGTGGGTTCGCCGCTGCCCTCTGTCTCGGGCCGCTCCGCAGCGGCCCCAATGAGGAACACGTAATGGGTGCCTGCTTCTCTGATCAGAGCTCGCTTGGGGACTGCCGGGACCCCCGCCCGAGTGTCGGTGATAATGCGCACCCCGCTGAACATGCCAGGCCGCAGCCGTTCTCCGTTCTCACCCACGATCTCGCTGAGTCCGACGCGCACCTCCACGGTCCCGGTCTGAGGGTCGACTACTGGATCAATTCGAGTCACCGCACCTGAGAACGCCTGGCCCTCGTACGCTTCGACCATCACCTGTGCTGGCTGCCCTACCCGGAGCTGGCCAAGCTCGCGCTCTGGCACCGCAATGCGGGCCTCCAACGCGTCGAGAACGGTGATGGAGAAGAGCACTTGATTGGGCATGACGACCGCACCGGCTTCGACGTCTCGACGCGTTACGACTCCCGATATTGCGGCACGAACGGTCTGGGATGCTCCCTGACTCCGCAGGCGTCGAAGGCTCGTACGCGCAGTCTGCAGCTGATCTTGCGTAGTCTGGAACGTCTGCGCGGCGAGGAACCCCTGGTCAAAGAGGGGCCGCAAGCGCTCAACCTCCCGTTCGTTGCGGTCGACGATCTGTCGGGCCTCTTCTATCGAGATTCGCACATCGTCGTTGACGACTCGAGCCAGCACTTGGCCTTCCTCAACCGAGTCGCCGGCCTCGACTCGAACTTCACGAACAGAGCCCGCCACTTCGGCCACTGCGTCGACCTGGCGGGCCGAGTTGAGCGTCGTCGAGCCCGTCACAACGCGATAGAGATCGGCGGACTCGACCGTCGCGGCCTCCACAGGGATCGGAGTGAAGGACTCTTCCTCGTCCTCTTCACCGCTGCCCTCTTCGCCCTCCGTTCCTTCTCCAGGCCGATCACACGCGGTGACGAGCAGGAGTAACAGCGGGAAGAGTCGGCGAAAGCACGATCCAGTTGGGCTCATCAACAAGGATGACTATGAGGGTGAGGCGGTCAGTCGGCCGCGAGTTACATCGCCTAAATCGGTAACGCCGCTGTGTCGACCCCGATCCGAGTTTTGATCATCGCGCTAGCAATAGTGGGCATCGTTCTCGCCATTGCAAACCAACAGGCCCCAGAAGAGCTAGGTGTGGAGGATTCGCTGATCGGCGAGGTCGCCCACGCCTTTGAGTTGCCCTTGCTCGCCATGGAGCAAGCAGCCGCAGAGACGCAGGAGTTGCTCTCACTGGCGGAGTACTCCGGTAACATCGTTATCCTCGATTTCTGGGCGACCACCTGTGCGCCATGTAGGCGCTCCATTCCGTTCGTCGAACGCATCGGTCGTGAATATGCGGACGATGGCGTGGTCGTGCTGAGCATCAACGTCGACTTCCCCTCCGAGAATCGGCTGAACTTGGTGCGAGCGTTCGCGCGAGCCGAGGACATCGAGTCGGACATCCTGATTGATAACGGCAACACGGCGTACCAGTACGGTGCCCGGCGTATCCCACTGCTGGTCATGGTCGGGCGGGACGGCAACGTGGCCCGCGTCTACCGAGGTTTCCAGGAGTACTCGGTACTCGCCGACGGTATCGAAGGCGTGATTGGTAGCTAGAATCAAACCAGGCGTCGGAGCATAACCAGTAGGCGGTTAGCGCGGCTCAGCTTCCATGGCGTCCAGCGCAGGAGCGGGCGCGGGCGCGTATCTGCGATTCGCGGGAGACGTGCGCAGCTGAATGTCTTCGAGCAGGACCAGCGCCTCGTCGGCATACTCGTGCTCCGGATAGCCCTCGAGAAACCGGGTCAGCTCCCGTTCCGCGTTCTCGTACTGGCCTTGTTGATGGTAGCTGGCGCCCACTAAGTAGCGGGCAACCGCGCGGCGAGAGTCGGACGGATCGGCAACTTCGAGGAACCGTCGGAGCGTGCGATTCGCCCGGCCCCAACGTCCATCGTCATAGAAGTCGATCCCTTCCGTGTAGTCGCCGTCGAGCGACAACTCCGTCGAAGACGCGAGACGTTCCGTCTGCTCAGAAGAGAGCGCGCGAACCGGCGCCGCAGCAACCTCATCCATTTCTGTGGGCACGTTATCCGCGCTATCTTGGTTAGCGAATGCGTAGGCAGCGCTGTCGTCGTGATCCTCGGCTTCATCGCGCTCGGCGTACACTTCTTCCTGGTCCTCGCTGCCTTCCGAGTCGCTACCAGAGAATCCGGTCGCCGCGGCCGGGGCTTCCGTCGGCTCCGGAGCCGCTACCAGGACAGCAGGATCTGGACTCGGAAGCCCGCCGCGAGCCTCATTGACCGTCGCCCTAGATCCCGGCGCGTGGGGGTCGTTCGCTTCTGGACGAATGTCATTCGTTCGGCTCGAGCGGCTGTTCTGCTCCCGCCGTCCGGAGCTACTCCGAAAGTTGCCGCCCAACGCGAGACCTGACTCTCCGCGGCCTGCTTCCTGCTGTTGTGTAGCCTCGGGCGCCGCCGCTCGAGCGGGGGCGGGGGCTGAGGTCGTGGGCGTGGCCATCATGTTGCCGATCGCCGACTCATCTCGACTGCTTCCGCGCTGTAATGGAGCGCCCTGGCGTAATGGCGTCGAGCCGCTCGAAGACGCGCCGCTCACAGTTCCTTCCGTCGGCCGAGCGAGCTCGGCACTATCGTTCAGCTCACGCGCCTCGCCGCCCATCCGGTCTTCTGCGCGCAACGCACCCGTGTTCTCCAACTCGGCTTGTGCCTGCACGACTTGTCCAGCTTCGTCGAGCGAGTGCCTACCTTCGACGACGCGTTCTGTGGGCGGAGCTGGCTCCTCCGATGGCGGCGTCGGACTGTCCGCGAGCTCCTCGGCGAACTGCATCTCCTCGTCGCCTCCGAACTCCGGACTCTGGCGTTCGTCCGAGGGCGCAGCCACGGCGACGCTGTCGAGCTCTACCGCCGCAGATGGATAGGAATCCTCTTGGCCGTATGTGAGTTCGTAGAACGCGAGCCCGCCACCAGCGAAGATCAGACCGGAGAACGCGACTGCGAACGCGGGTGACGCCACAATGGCCGTCCACCAAGAACGTCTGGGCGCAGACTCCGCGGCGGCCAGCCGAGCGGTGCGGAGAATGTCGTTGTGAAGTTTCGCGGGAACTTCCAGCGGCTCCAGGTTGTCGAAGACCTGCATTGTTTGACGAAGCCCTGCCAACTCGGCCTGACATTCCGCACAATTCTCCAGTGCCGCGGCGACGGCGGCGTGTGTCTTCTCATCCAGCTCGTCATAGACGAACTCAACAAGGAGGCTCTGGCAGGTGGTGCAATTCATCGAGTTAGGAGAGTAAGCGGTTGCTTCGAGTACTCAAACGGGAGGAGGCTAGAATCGGTCTTAATCGTGCGTTCATGAGAGTTCCTCTGACTCCACCGCATCGAACGAGACTCCGTCAAAGTCAGCGAGGTAGCCACGAAGCGTTGCGAGGGCATACCGCATCCTGGACTTCACGGTGTTCTCGGAAATATCGAACACTTTCGCGATATCGACGAAGCGCATTCCGTCGTAGTGTCGGAGTACGAACACCTCGCGCTGCTCGTCTGGCAAGGCTTGGAGCCCCTCCATGAGCCGCGCTCGGAACTCTTCCCGGGCGATCCCGGCAGTGCCCCCCTTAGCATTCGGGTCCCTGACCGCGTCGAGGAACGTGGCTCCGCCTGACTCGTCACTGCGCATTGGCGCGTCGAGTGACAGCGTACGCCTCTTCGACTGTCGGCGGCTCTCATCGATGCAGGCATTACGCGCGATCGTGTAGAGCCACGTCGTGAACTTGGCCGACTTTGTGTACTTCTTGGCTGTGCGCACAACCTTCAGAAATACGTCCTGCGTGATCTCTTCAGCTCGAGTGCGCTCGCCGACCGAGCGATAAACGAAGTTCAAGATCTTTGACTCGTGTCTGCCGAGCAGGACCTCGAATGATCCGACATCTCCGTCTGCGTATCGGAGCATGAGCTCTTCATCCGCTAGCTTCTCCAGTTCCTTTCTGGAGAGCACTTCGGTTCGCTTTTTACGGCCGAAGAAGCTGGCGAGTATGAAGAGCAAACCCCTCCGGCCCTACTGCTGCACGTGCGCGAGGCGAGCGGAAATCGCCGCGATCGCATCGTCGATGACGGACTGGACGGATGCCTCTGTTCCGAATCCGGGGGCAGGCACGGGATCAGCGCCAAGCGCGTCGCGCACCTCGGTAAGCCTGCTGATGGTCGAGCGCTCGCCGAACTTGGCGAGACAGGCGACCGAGATCAGGCGGGAGTTCACATTCTCGTCTGTGATGTGACGCTCGAACACGCTGCGCGCGTTATCACCCAACTCGACCAGCTTGGTGAGTTCGCAGAGGAAATTACTCGTGACGGACTTGAGTCCATCGGGCCGAACTGCGCCGTCGTAGAATCCGTATTCACCCGTCGGGGGTAAGTTTGTGAGTACCGCCTCAAGGCCGTCGGAGCCTCGGGCCTCCACGATGGATTGGAACGCCGACCAGCGAGCGTACGTCTCGTTGGAGAGCAGCGTGATGTAGCCTTCGATGTCCTCGTCGGTGGGATCGTCTGACAGGGCATCGAGGATCGCGTTCTTATAGAGCGCTTCCATGCCGTCCCCAGCGATCTGCTGGAACATCCACGTCCGCATGACCTCGGTATTTCGGAAGCGAATCAAGTGCTCGAAGAACTCAAAGCGAAGCTGAGGGTTCTCAGAGATTTCTCCGTCTTCCCAGCGGCTAATGTAGGCCTGCGCCACTTCATTGCTGGCACGGAGCCACTCGAGGTTCTGAACTTCGCGACCGAAGCACAGGAGTCGCTCGAAGGTTCCCTCGCTGACGACCTCTATGACTTTAGCCTGCGCGTTTTCAACGCCGGCCACGCTGAGCAGCTCGGAGGTTTGAACGACTCCAAGGCCCATCTGACAAGGATCCCAGTGGTTACCGATCCAATCGATGATGATCGCGTCGAGGGAGACGATGACCTCCTCATTCGAAGTGGCGGCGCGCAAGTGATACGCGGCGTCCCGAATCTTGGGTGTCGCGTCGCGCAGAATGGCGTCGCGGCTGCTCACGTCCTCCACTTGGAGCAGAAGACCCCCGTTGTAGAGCGAGGACGCGCTGTAATCCCATTGTTCGATAAGCAGCTCGAGCGCCGTGACGTGCACCTCGTGAGAGAGTTCAGCGTCAGTCAGGTACTCGATGAACCGATCCTCGGAGTTCGGGGTGTTGGCCCACCTCTCCAAGTATCCAGGTGTGGGCTCGCACGCCATCACGCCCAGTCCTAGGGCAATTGTCAGGGCAATGTGAGCCGACCATTTGGTCGCGATCGTTGCGGGCTTGTTCATAAGGCCAGTCTCCACCTATCGAAATCGCCCGGCATTTCGGGCCGGACTGTATTACGCGTCGCGTCAGGGACGGTCAACCGGACCGCACATTGACGAATTCACATGGTAGTGGCTAGGGTTCGCGTCCTTAATCGCGCGTACGCGCGCCACCGAGATATCAGGAGCCTTCGCCATGGCGATGTTCGACGCCGTAAAAAAGGGATTCACGAATGCCCAAAATGTCTTCGCAGGAAAGCGTGAGCTTACCGAGGAGAATATTGATGAAGCGCTCAAGACCATCCGAATGGCGCTCTTCGAAGCGGACGTCAATTTCAAGGTCGTCAAGCGCTTCCTCGCCCGGGTAAAGGAGAAAGCGCTCGGTGAGGTCGTCCAGATCAAGGCAAAAGGCGAGGGAGAGACGATTCGCGTCGATCCCGGCGACGTCTTTATTAAGATCTGCCACGACGAACTCGAAGCTCTCATGGGGCCCGTCGATACGTCGATGACCTACGTGCAGGATCGCCTCGGGCCCACCGTCATTATGATGGTGGGACTTCAGGGATCCGGCAAGACGACCACGAGCGGCAAACTCGCTCGTTGGCTCACGCACCACCGAAAAGATCGTCCCCTCCTAGTTGCAGCGGACGTCTATCGCCCGGCCGCGGTGCAGCAGCTCCAGGTTCTCGGAGAGCGTCTGGATGTCCCCGTCTACGCTGAGGAAGGTGGAAACCCACCGGACATCGCTGAACGTGCGGTAGCACATGCGAAGGCGACCGATCGGAACGTCGTCATCATCGATACCGCAGGGCGACTCGCGGTCGATGATTTGCTGATGGCCGAGCTCGAAGAGATCGTCGCACGAGTTAGACCGCACAATATCCTACTGGTCGTCGACGCGATGATCGGGCAGGACGCGGTCAACACCGCGGCCGAGTTCAACCAGCGACTCGAGCTCGACGGCTTCGTCATGACGAAGCTCGATGGTGATGCCCGTGGCGGCGCCGCGCTCTCCATCAAAGAAGTCACCGGAAAACCCATCAAATTCGTCGGTCTCGGCGAAGGCATGGACGCGCTCCAGGAGTTCCAACCCGGAGGATTCGCTGACCGAATCCTCGGAATGGGCGACATCCGGGGGCTCGTCGGGCGACTCGAGAACGTCATCGACGCCAACGAGACCGCGGACCGCGAGAAGGATGCCGAGCGAATGCTCCGTGGCGACTTCGACATGAACGACTTCCTCGAGCAGATTAAGACCATCAAGAAGATGGGCTCGCTCTCGGACATCATGGAGATGATGCCATTCGGAAATCAGCTCCCAGCCGGTGCATCGGTCGACGACAACGAGCTCGGCCGGATCGAGTCGATGATCCAGTCAATGACAGTGCAGGAGCGAAGCGAGCCCAACCGAATCGCCGAGCAAGTGACTCGGCAACGGCGCGTAGCGCGCGGATCCGGCCGGAAGGTCGATGAGGTAAAAGATCTCATTCAGCGCTTCGAGATGATGCGGAACATGATGGGAGCCCTTGGCGCAGGAGGCGGCGGCTTCCTCGGGAACCTCCCCGGTTTCAAGCAGCTGGGTGCTCTCCGACGCATGAAGAATATGGACATGAACTCCCTCATGGGAGCGTTCGACGGTGCCCAGCCTGGCCAAGCCAACCCATTCGCCGCAATGCAGGAGATGATGGGTGGTATGCCGGGAATGCCCGGAATGCCCGGAGCCGGGCAACCGCAGCTCCCACCAGGCTTCTCGCCGCCGGGTGGGCAACGCCAGGTGCCAAAGAAGGCCGCCACGAAGGCCAAGATCGACCGCGAAAAGGCGAAGCAGAAGCGACGCAACCAACGGAAGGCGCGCCGCAAGTGAACGAGATCTGCTGTAGCGCCGACCCAAACCTTGGCGCCGACGCCTTCTGTACTGCATGCCGGCAGCCGTATTCGGGGAAGTTCCTCGGAGTCAGAGCTGACGGGCGTGCGGTCTGTTTTACCTGCGCACGCTATGAAGAGGTGGAGCTCTTAGAAGCGCCACAGAACTCGGATCCCACCGATCCAGTTCTCGGCGACGGGTGGTTCCATGCGATCCGTAAGATCATCACGCAGCCACACCGGACCTTCGAGTTGCCCTACGGAGGACGACTCGGCCCCGCACTGCTCTTCGGATACCTTTTCACGTTCTTCGGGTTCATCTCGACCACGATCTGGAACCTCCTCCTGCAACGCGAGGGCTACCTGGAATGGCACGTGGATTCCTGGGCACGGGCGCAGGTTGTACTGACCAACGAACAGGTCACTCAGATGCTGTGGATCGTGATGCCGTTCTACGCAGTCCTGCGGCTCTTTCTTGGAGCGGGACTCCTGCATGTCGGCATCCGGCTCATCGTCGGTGAGCAAGCCGAGTGGCGTGCGAGTCTTCGACTCTTTGCACTGACATCCGGCACTCTCGTGCTCTGTGCCATCCCGACGCTTGGGCCGTTTCTCGCGCTGGTCACCTGGATCAGCGCCTCGATGGCCTACATGCATACGCATCACAACGTGCGAACCGTGAAGGGCCTGATGGCGCTCCTGCCGTGTTTACTGATCATCACTGCGATCGGTCCGAACACGTTCATGCCAGGTTAGAGACAGCTGCGGGGCAGCGTTGCCGCGCGGACAGGGTTTGCGCCCCGTCGCTGTCGTGGCGCGCCATCATAGTGTCTCTACCCCCGGTTGATCATGGCTACGGTGCGGTGCGTTCGTGCTTCGAACGCACGTCCGCGGCTTCCCCGGCACCCTCTGATGATGAAGTAGGACATGATGAGCGCGAGCCCAAGCGACCCTCGTTCGCGCTGTGGCGCGGCCGCAAGCATCCGCGGACCATAAAGCCGTGGACATGATGAGCGTGAGCCCAAGCGACCCACGACCTAGGCCCCGATGGCGGCGGCGTGAACCCGGCCCGAACCGAGGCGCCGCGAACCGCGCACCCGCCACCCCGCCAGCACAGCACCACAGCACCACAGCACCGCCGACTCCTCACGATCGCCGTCGAACAAGGCCCACAAAAACGGCGAAAGCCGCCCGGAAGGGCGGCTCTCGTCGTATTGTCTTCGAATCGCTTAGCGCTTCGAGAACTGGAAGCGGGCACGAGCACCCTTCTGTCCGTACTTCTTACGCTCCTTCATACGCGAATCGCGAGTCAGGAATCCTGCTGCCTTGAGCGTGGGCCGAAGCTCTGCGTCAACGCTGAGGAGTGCCCGGGAGATTCCGTGGCGCACTGCTCCAGCCTGACCGGGCTTTCCGCCGCCGTCTACGAGCGCGATGATATCGAACTTGTCGATCGTCTCGGTGAGTTCAAGCGGCTGCTTGAGGATCATGACCGAGGTAGCACGGTCGAAGTATTCATCAACAGGCTGGCCGTTGATGATGATGTTTCCGGTTCCCGGCATCAGGCGGACACGAGCCGTGGAAACCTTCCGTCGGCCAGTGGCGCGCCATTCGTTGGTTGCGTTCATTTGGATCTCGTTTGAGCTAGCCCAGCGGGAGCGGCTGCGGATTTTGCGCGGAATGCGGGTGGTCCGCACCGTTGTAGATTTTGAATTTCTTCAGCTGTCGTCGTCCGAGGCTGTTCTTCGGGAGCATTCCCTTGACGGCCTGGAAGATGATTCGCTCGGGGTACTTCTCAAGAACGACCTGTGCGGTCTCTTCCTTGATTCCGCCCGGGTAGCCACTGTGACGTGCGTAGGTCTTCTGGAGAAGCTTTGCGCCGGTCAGGACAACCTTCTCCGCATTAACCGCGACTACAAAGTCGCCACAGTCATTATGCGGGGTAAAGGAGGTCTTGTGCTTGCCGCGGAGGATCGACGCGATTTTAGTCGCGACGCGTCCGACCGTTTGACCTTCGAGGTCTACGACATGCCAGGCACGGGCGGCGTCTTCGGTCTTTACGCTGATGGTCTTCATAACGTTAAGTCGTTCTTGCGTTATCCCCCGCAAGGCGAGGGAGGCTCGACGCGTAGGCGTCGACAGGGCGCGCATCTTTAGAGGGCAGCCCTGGTAGTGTCAAGCAAAAGCCGAGCCCCAGGGATCGTCGGAATCGTCCAGCTGTGCTGAACTAAAGGCGACGACGGGGTCCCAACAAAAGACCCGCGATCGAAGCAACCATCCACCAGGCCCCCTGCGCAGGCGACTGAGCGCACGAACCGGAGCCATCCTCACCGCTGAGGATCGCACGGAAGTAGTTGTTCGGCGCGTCCTCAGGAATCGTGGTCGTTTTGACATCGCCCACCGCTCCCTCGCTCGCGTAGACATAGTAATCGGTGTGCATCCCGGCCGCCGATGAAACACCCGCTGTCCAAGTGCCGTCATCTAGCGAGACCATCGGGGTCGTTAGCCACTCAATTGCGTCGCCTGCGCGCACACGCAGCTCTACCGCGACGAGCGGTTCGACATGTTCCACCGACACCTGCACATCGAACTCGAACGGGTTCGACGGCTCTTCGCCGCTTAGGACCGTGACGACTGGCTGCGCCACAACCACGGCGGGCAGTGCAAGAAGCAACAAGAACGCAAGTATATGGACGGGTCGCATGGGCTCTTCTCCGGGGCGAAGGGATCTAATGCCGAACCTGCAGTTCTGACGCAATGGCCTCTACCACCTCATCCACCAAGTCGCTGTCAGTGAGCCGTTCGCGTCGCAGCGCAAAGAGCGTGCGCGGCCGCAGGTCAGGCCCAGGCAAACGGCGCAGGCGACCGAGTCGTACGTGGTCCGCGACAGCCGCGTCGGGCAAGACAGCCAGGATGTCGCGCGAAATGCAGAGGCCGAGTCGCACAGCAAGGTTTCCGACCTCGACAGCGATGTCTCGGGGCCAGTCCGAAGGCCAGTGGGTGGACGTACCATCATCGGGCCCGCCGGCGACGACGTAGCGTTGTCCTCTTAGATCAGCGGCCTCGACCTCAAGATCGAAGAACGGATGCTGGGGCCCGCAGTAGACTCCGAAAGTCTGATCCGAGATCTCAAGTACGTCGACCCCCGAGACCGGTCTGGGGTCGTGTGTGACCACTAGGTCCAATTCGCCGCGGAGCAGACCTGCCGTTTCGTCCGGCTCGGGATCTCGGATCACAGGAACGAAGCCGGGATGCCTTTCTGAGAGTTGCACCGTCGCAGCGACCACGCCGGCAGCCCATGAGGACGCGCAGGAAACGCGGAAGGGGCCCAGGGTGTCTTCGCCCCGTGCGTGCGCGACACCATCATCGATCCGGCGCATCGCCTCCCTTACCGCCCGCAGAAGTTCCTGACCGGCCTTCGAGAGGCGAACGCCGCGCCCCTGCGGTGTGAACAGCTTCACGCCGAGCTGATCTTCTAGCAGGCTCACGGTTCGCGACACTGCGGGCGCTGTCACTCCGAGTGCCGCAGCACCTTTACCGAAGTGCTCGTGCTCAGCGACGGCCCGGAACGCGGGCAGATAGTTCCAGTAGCTGGTGAGGGGGCCGAAGCGAATTTCGGTCATTGTTCAACGGAGCAAACCAGATGATGCGTAATACCTCAGTATTGCAACACGATCAGGTGAGCGGCGCCAGCGCTAGTTCGACGCGAACAACCCCAACATGCACTGAGGACAGCCGCGACATGCGCTTGGGCCAACCGCGACATGCGGTTAGGACAGCCGCGACTGCCAGCCTGAAGTTCCTCCCCCTCCGTTCGCTCAGGTGTTCACTCCACTAAATTGCGGCGAGCCATTCCTCAGCGTCTACCGCCAGCGGGTGCGCTGGGAACTCGGTGATGAGCCGCCTTAGTGGGACGGTCGCTTGGTCCACGTCGCCCAACTCAATAAGCGCCCTACCCTGCAGGAAAAGCGCCTCGGGCACCTGGTCCGCGTTTGGATAGTTGTCGATCAGATACTGTGCGCGGAGTGCCGCGGCCCGAGGATTGTCGCGTCGCGTGTAGAATTCCGCGGAGTAGAGTTCGTACGAAGCGAGTCGCGAGGTCGTTTCTCGCAGATGCATCTGCGCTTCCTCAGCGAAATCGCTCTCGCCGTACGTCGCGAGGAAAAGCTCAAGCGCTCGATGGGCGTTTTCTGTGTCGGTCAGGTCGCGCTCGTATGAAGGCGGCCGCAGAAACCAGTCGCCGGGCATCTGATTCACGTATGAGAGCGCGATCTTGTACTGCGCCTCAGCGACGAGCGGATGCGACGGGTGGATCCGAGCAAATCGCCGAAATGCTTCGATGGCCCGCGCATGGGTACGCTCGCGGAGGAAAGTGTCGCCAATGCGAAACTCAGCAAGCGCAGCGTACTGGCTGTACGGGTATGCGTTGTAGACGCCGGTGAATCGAGCCCGGGCCGTCTCGTAGTCACGCCGTTCGAATGCCCGCTCAGCCTCGTCAAATGCGAGCTGTGCAGCTTCCGTGTAGGTGACATCGCCGGCAGGCTGCCGACCGCCGCAGGCGCTGATTAGAGTCGCCAGCAGCGTAATCGTAAGAAAGAATCTCATAGACTGGGAGCTAGCACACCCCGAGGGTGGATTCGACCCTGCATTGCACTGCGAGGGGACAGAGTTCCTGCACCGGTTTCTCAGCCTCGAAGCGACTTGCACAAGGCGGGCCCGGTTAGACGGCGACGAGCTCTTGCCCAGCCAACTCCACGAGCCGGCGCACGGTGGCATCGATCTCGTCGAGGTCGAACGGCTTGTCGAGGTACGCATCCGCTCCGTAGAGCGGGCTGGTCAGCTCGTTCACGCGCTCACCGATCGCGGTCAACATGAGAATGCGAACCGCTGAAAGCTCATCCTTGCTGCGGACGTACTTACAGATTTCCCAACCGTTGAGCTCCGGCATCATGACGTCGAGTACGACGAGATGCGGCTTCTCCACCAGAATTGCCTCTAGGGCTTCCTCCCCGTTCCGCGCATCGAAGAGCGTGACGGAGTAGGTTTCGAGGTGCGCGCGCAGGATAGCCCGGATATCTGGGTCATCATCGGCGAGGAGAATACGAGGATTGGACATTCACAACGGGGTATCGGGTTCCAAGTTAATGATGCCCTAAGCGCGTTGGATTCGGCAAGGATCTCGCGCGGTCTCCGCGCTGTCCTCCGGCCGCCTTCCCGTGGTGTCGCTGAAACGCAGGCTCGATCGAGCTCAACGCACGTCCCGCGAATTTGGTCGAGTCGCTAGGGAACCACTGCGGAGACGGTTCCAACCGCTTCCTCAAGAATCGGCGTCCAATCGCCCTCAAGGCGCGAGCTTGCTCCAATCGTCACATCAAAGGCGTCCTGAGCAGCGCCTGCACATTCGTACACGGTGATGCGGTCACCTGAGCGGATCGGTTGGCCGAATTCGACGACCAGTTCTCCACCTGCGAGGGACACCCAGTGCTCCGCGCCATCCGAGAGATCGCACTCGTTAGGGCCGACGTCCGGTTGCCCGAGGCACTCAGTGGTGACCGGTGCCAGGTTGGTGACGTCAGACGGGATGAATGAGTCGGTCACCCGCGACCCGTAGTACGTCTGCCCGCCACTCTCGAGCGCGATCGCGTCGATATCAGCGCCAGGGTGCTGTCCCGTGATGCTGCCAGTGACGTCGACGATGCGGACGTACTGAATCGACTCGGCGCAGGCGTTGTTCTCGCAAACACCGTCGCAGGAAGTCGTCGAGATACCACCAGATGCGCAGCTCTCCATCGTCGAGCCATCTACGCAGCGCGTCTGGCCTTCTCCGAGAACGCCACATCCAGACCCGCCCGTGCAGAGCCCAGCCTCGCAGCTGTCGGTACACGTGGAGTCGATCAACGTGCCGTTGTCGCAGAGCTGGACGGTCGTCGCGTTCAGACAGTTGGACTCGTTGTCGGCGAGCGCGCCACAACTGGCACCCACCTCGAACGTCGTGCAGTTTGGATCCAACAATGGATCGCAAGTTTCGGTCAATTCGCAGCCTGTTCCGAACACGCCAATCGCCAGAAACGCCGCACCAAGAATGGTCGCATTTTTCATGTTTCTCTCACACTTTTCTAAGATTTCGCGACTCTAGCTGTACCCCGAATTCGGGGCAAGCAGTGCCCGTCCGGCTACGCTAAGACTTCAGTATTGAGCAGCCTATTCGCTCGCTTGGGGAAGCAGACGGTGGGTCCGGTGGAACAGCTCGCTCTCCACCTCCCAATCGGACACGTTATAGAACCCTCGAGACTGCCCATCGGAGTCAACCAGCGCGACCCATTCGAGGAGTTCATGGCCCTCACACTCGGGCCACGGCTCCAGCGATGCCGGACGGCGCGGGCGACGCATGGTCTCCCGAATTGGCAGCCAGCCTTCTAGGTGCGTCAGGAGTGCCGCCTCACGCTGCGAGGCGCCGGAAGCATCCACACCACCAAGAACGTGCCAGCCTTGGCGGGGCCCACCCCACTGGGCCTCGTGGCGCCTGAGCTGCTTTGCATCCGCGTGGCTGAGCGAGATCAGCAAAACCTCAGCTTCGAAGTCCTCTTGGCGGTACATATGCCAAAGCTTGGAAAGCAAAGCCATGCCGCCGCAGTCCACACCGTTGCTCTCCGTGAAACCCACCAGCGTTACCGCGGCCCAATCGTCGGCGGAGAACGGTGTCCCGTCCTCGTCCATCAACCCTGCGACCGAGATGGCTCCCGACAGTGGCGGTGCGTCCGGCACGTTCCTCATCCGCGGCCGCAGCAGGGTAAGCGTGAGTATGCCAATAACGAACGCGATCGCGTACGGGTTCCTGTAGATGGGGGGCTTCTTGTCGGCGCGCGCTTCGTCGGTCACCGGCGGCGAGTGATCGCGACCGCTCCCGCCATCGATAGAATACAGCTAACGACAAGTACTGCCAGGCAAACAGACAGCGCAGGCATGTTCCCAGCCGGGACGCCCATGCCCCAACGTAATCCGGCGACTCCGTAGGTCATTGGATTGAGGGCCACCACGATTCCCATGGCGCCAGATGGCGGCGGGAACATTGCGCCCGACATGATCCACATCGGCATCAGCACCACGGACATCAGCCCGTGGTACGCCTGGGTGGACTTCAGAATCCACGCGAAGATGAAGTTCGAGCAGGTGAGCGCGGTGTTCGACAGTAGAATCACGGCCACCAATAGCGGCCAGTGGATCGTCGACCACGCGTAGCCAGCGAAGGGAGCAGCCAAGAGAAAGAGCACGCTCTGCACGGCGACGATGGTCGTCACGCCGGCGGTCTTTCCGAGCACCAGAGCGAGCGGCGACCCTGGAGCGACGAGCACACCTTGAAGGAACCCGCTCGAACGGTCCTCGATCACCGACATAGTCGAGAAGATCGAGGTGAAGAGCAGCACCATTCCCAAAATGCCCGGGTACAGGAACTGCATCGCGTTTACTGACTCGGCACCTGGAATGACCAGGCTCTCCGAGAAGCCAGCTCCGAGGATCACCCACAGCATCAGCGGCTGGGCGACGACGCCGATCCACCGCGTTCGCTCACGAATGAGGCGCAACGTGTCGCGTCGCCACAATGCTACGACGAGGCCGAGTTCCAATCCGAGCGCCGATGTTTCTGCTGTCTGCGCTGGAGCGTGGGCTACTTCACTGCTCATGCAGCCTCCGCAGGTTCACCATCGAGGGAGGAACCCGTGAGCGCTAGGAAAGCGTCCGCTAGACCGGGGCGCCGAACGGCTACCGCGCTGATTGCCCCTGCTGGGAGCGCTTCGAAGATACGGGGGACCACGGAGTGGCCGTCCTCGCACCCGATCGTTACGCCGCCCTCGCTCTCTTCGGCCGCGAATCCGGCCTCCCGTAGAGTCGTTCGTACCTTAAGCGGCTGATCACACGTGATGACGACCAGGTCGTCGGCGAGCCCAGAGCGCAACGCTTCAGGCGTGTCCGTGGCTACGACAGCTCCTTCGTGCAGTACGCAGAGACGATCGCAACGTGCCGCTTCGTCAGGCCGATGGGTCGACACGACGATCGTGGTCCCTGCTCTCCGATTGGACTCACCGAGATGCTCCCAGAGAGCTCGATAAGAGGCCTCGTCGAGTCCGGTCGTCGGCTCGTCCATGAGGAGGATCTTCGGTTCGGGCAGGAGCGCACGTGCGATATCTAAACGCCGCCGCATGCCGCCGCTTAGCGTTCCAACCACATCAGCCGCGCGGTCGGTCAGACGAGCTATCTCAAGCGCTTCGCCGATTCGCTGCTTTGCTTCCGCGCCCCCGAAGCCGTAGAGCGTGGCTGTGAGGCCGAGGTTCTCGGCGACCGAAAGTTTCAAGTCCAGCGCCGCGCTCTGAAACACGACACCAACCTGCCGGCGGTAAGCCCGAGACTTCGGCGAGACGGACTGGCCGTTGAGCTCAATCGTGCCGTCCTGCAACTCGAGCATCCCAGAGATCAGGGCGAGTAGCGTGGATTTCCCTGATCCGTTGGGACCGAGGAGCCCAAATACCTCGCCTGGACGAACGGCGATTGAGACGCCGTCAAGAACCTGACGTTTACCATACGCAAAGCGTATGCCGCTCGCGCCAAGAATCGCGGGTGTGGTCATTGAATCGCGAGGTCGACAATCAGCGCAATGGTCAGCGCCGGTAGATAAATGAGGGATGCGAAAAAGAACTGTCGGGCCCACTTGTTGCCCGCGTCGGGCTCAAACCCACGCATGCTGAGAATGAAGAACCAAGCACCCAAGACGCTCACCACAACGAAGTAGAAGAACCCGGCCACTTGAAGCGGAACCAGGAGCATGCTCGAGGCCACAAGGAGCAGCGAGTACCAGAGCGACTCGTTCTTCGCGAACTCGAGTCCGCGTTCGTTAGGTGACACATGGATGCCAGCGTTCTCGTAGTCCCGTGCGCGATAGATCGAGATCGCGATGAAGTGCGGTAGCTGCCAAATCCCGAGGATTGCCGCCAGCACGATGCCGGGTGCGTGCACATCACCGGTGACGATCGCCCAACCGAGCAGAGGAGGCATCGCTCCTGGCACGGCGCCAACGAGCAGAGCGTGACGGGAGCGGCGCTTCATCGGTGTGTAGATGAGCACGTAGCTCAACAGCGCGAAGGTGGAGATCCATGCGGAGATCTCATTCACGAGTGTGTAGAGCACGGCGACTGACGCGATGCCGAGTACAACGCCGAAGATTAGCGCCTTCGCCGGCGCCATTCGCCCGGCGGGAAGCGGCCGATCCTTCGTCCGATTCATTAAACGGTCGCCATCGCGCTCAATCCACTGGTTCAGCGTATTGCTCGCAGCAACGGAGAGGGTCGTGCCGAGCAGTCCCCAGAGCGCTTGGGGCCAGGGAAACGGGGTCGGCGTGTATCCGCCCAACGTCGCGGCGACGGCCATCGCGCCGGCTGCAGTGAAGAGGCACATCCCGAGAATGCCGGGCTTGGACAGCTCGACGAAGTCGCGCCAGGAGGCGGGCTTCGGCGTCGGTGCGTCGACTACTAGGGGTGCGGATGCCATGGTGGCGCGGCTATAACGCTGCCTTGGGGTTGCGTCGAGCGCAAAAGCGAGAACACCAGTCTCAAACGCACCAGAATCGGCGGACTCCTTTACATCGCAGCCCTGCGAAATTAGCGGCCAATAAGCGCAGATCTAATCTCGAAGACGCCACAATGACCGACCCCACACCAGTTGAGTACGAACAAGATGGAGCCGGAGCGATCCGCTTGATCTTGGGCGCCACGTTCTTGTTCTCAACCCTTCTGGGGGTGCTCTTCTACGCGCAGTACACGCGCGTACTCAGTTATGTAAATGAAACGTTGGATGAGCCTGAGATGCAGCAATGGGAGGAACACTGGTTCTCGCCCGATGAGTGTGTCGGCGCCGCGATGGACTGGGTCGCAGGGTGTGATGGCATCAAGGCCATGTGTGACATGTACATCGACCAGCTGATCGCGATGTGTCTCGGATCTCAGGATCGGTCTGAGTATTGCGGAGCGATCGATGCTTCAACGACGCGATTTGGCCACCAAGAGTGTTCAGTGCGTGGCGTGCGCCGCAACATCGACGCCGAGTCTTGCTCCGGCGCGTATCGCGCGATCGACTCGTTCTGCGACTCGATCGGTGTGCCAGCACTGCCCAACGATGCGACGCCTCCGTCGACAGTGGGGGCCGAGGAGGGGACCGAATGAACGAGAAGCGAGCCCGCGTTTATTCGATCTATGCGGTAATCACTGCGCTCTACACCGTGTTCGTCATTCTCTGGGGCGCGTTCGTGCGAGTCACCGGATCGGGCGCAGGCTGCGGGCAACACTGGCCGACATGCCACGGCGAGATCATCCCCCGCGCTCAAACCCTGGAGACGCTGATCGAGGTCACACACCGCGCGACCAGCGGTCTCTGCATGCTCCTCATCGTTGGCCTCTACCTCCTCGCACGATGGGCGTTCCCGAAAGGACACCGCGCGCGATTTGGTGCGCTTCTGTGCGTCGTCTTCATCATCATCGAAGCTTTGGTGGGCGCGAGCATCGTACTGCTGGAGTACGTCGCATACGATGACTCCGCGGCGCGTGCAGGATGGATGGCGCTGCATCTCGTGAATACGTATCTGCTCATGGCGGTCGTGTACTTGGCGTGGTGGTGGGGCAAGGGAAACCGAGCCATCCAGCTGCGGGTTTCCTCTCCGGCGCGAACATTCTTCATTTTGGCGGCTGTTGGCATCGCGATCGTCAGCGTCACCGGCGCGATCACCGCCCTCGGGGATACGCTCTACCCCATCGCCGGCGGGACAACGCTGAGTGATCGCATCACCGGTGGCGAGATGTCTGGGCACTACTTGGTGCGGCTCAGAGTGGTGCACCCAGTGCTTGCGTGCACCGTCGCGCTCTACTTGATGACTGCTCCGTGGAACGTCGCGACCGACCGGACAAAGCCCGCCGCGATGCTGATCACCGTGGCAGCGATTACTCAGGTGCTCTTCGGGCTCGCAAACGTCTATCTGGCCGCGCCTGCTGGCATGCAGCTCGGGCACCTCTTTCTTGCGTTGGTGGTTTGGCTAAGTGTTGTGAACTTCGCAGCCGAAACCATGTCCGAGCCCTGACTATGTCTATCCGCCCCTTCCTGCTGGCAGCTCTTTGCGTTCTGAGCGCTTGCAGCGGGCTCGACGAGCAACGGTACGACGTGCTGACACAGGGCACCGTGATGTCTGCGCACGGCCCAGTCGCTCCGGGACCTACGCTCCGCAGCGGTGAGGGACTCGCGGAGTTCGCATTCAGCGACGGGCTGGTCCCCTATGAGTCACAGGCAGCGACAGAGCCCGCCACCCAGACGGTGGCATCCACGCAGTTTCACTTCCGCTTCGGTGTTTCCACCGGTGGAATCGGCGACTTCAGCGTGATCGGGACGGTAGCACCGCTGGCCCTGGCCAAAGCGATGAACGCGCGTTTACAGCAACCCGATGTCGGCCAGGACGGCGCGCTTGGAGCGTTGACGTTGGTTCAACGTTTCGACTTCGTACCAGACCCGCGCATCTCGGCGGGAATCAGCGTTGGTAGCGGCGCGCGATCGGCCGCGTTCGTGCGAACGATCGACGGCGTATCCAACCAGGGCCGGCGAGCGACTTGGTTCTTCCATGGCGGCCTGTACGGAGGCGCCGAAGTAAATGGACCGCTCTGGCTCGGTGGCTCTCTAAACATCGAGAACCTGCTGACCCCGACGGGGCTGCAGACCGTCTATTTCACGAGCGCAGCCAATGCAAATCGGTACACCCGGCGCTTCCGCCACGTCGCGGTGTTCACGCCGAGCCTCGATATGGAGCTGCGCTTTGGAACACTAGCGCTCCAAGGCTCCGTCTACTCGTCGATACCGACCGATATTCAGGTTGCCGCCCTGCCGATCGGCGGACGATTCGGCATGCGCTTCTACTTCGGAGGCACCGACGAGGCGCTTCCGATGCCTATGCCATTCGGGCCGGTAGTCGCCGAGTAGGGTTCTCGCAGAGGCAACCCTGAAAGCCCTCTCCTTCCCGGACTTCGCTCCTAGGCCTCAGCCTTGGAGCCACCGAGGCACTTAGGAGCGGTGATCTTCGCACCGCCATTGGCCTCCCACTGCACCGGAGTGACGGCTTCGATAGCGAGCGCGTGCACCGGGCCCTGAAGCTGTGGGGCGAGCAGTTTGTTGATCAGGCGGTGGCGCTTCACGCGGTTCGCACCCTCGAAATCGTCGGATACGACGATCACGCGGAAGTGAGTCTCCGAGTTGGCCGGCACGCTGTGCATGTGGCTCTCGTTGAGGACCTGGAGGTGCGCGCAATTGATGCCGGCGGTCAAGGCCGCCTGGATCTCGTCAGCTACCATAATCAGCAGAACGCGAAGTAGAGGCCGAAACCTACGACCACACTGATGGCGAGCCCGATCATCCGCTTCTTCTTGGCCTCAGCCTCGAAGTTTCGGATGATGATTGCCGCGTGAGAAACCGACTCTGCGCGACGCATCATCTCGTCTTCGGGAATGACTCCGCGATTTGCGGACTCGCGAAGCCGATCTTGCTCGTAGTGAGGCTCGTTCGCCATGACTGTGCTCCAGGTGTGAGCCCCGGGTAGGACTGGAGGGGATCCCGGTCAAGCGAAAACGCGAAACGCCCGCGCTCGAAGACGAGGCGGGCGTTTCGTGTCTCGAGAAGGTCTCTCTAGAGGAGGTCCTTCACCGCTTCGCGCTCGGAAGCGAGCTCGTCTGCGGTGGCCTTGACCGCCGCGGCCGCGGTCTCACTGAGCGCGAGGCCCTTGACGATCTCGTACTTACCCGGCGCAGTGATGCGGCAGGGGAACGAGCAGACGAGGCCTTCGGGCACGTCGTAGGAGCCGTCTGACGGCACTGCCATCGAGACGAAGTCTCCGGTCATCGCGCCGGTCGCCCACGAGTTTGCGTGGTCGATGCAGGCTGATGCAGCCGATGCTGCGGAGGACTTGCCACGGGCGGTGATGATCGCCTTGCCACGGGTCTGGACCGTCTTGAGGAAGTCAGCGCCCAACCAAGCGTCGTCGCCGATGACCTGAGCGGCCGGCGTTCCGTCGATCGTGCAATCGAACCAGTTCGGGAACATCGTCGGAGAGTGGTTGCCCCAGATCGCGAGGTTCTTGATGGACGAAACGGGCTTGCCAGACTTGCCAGCGAGCTGCGCCATGGCGCGATTCTGGTCCAGACGAGTCATCGCCGTGTAGTTGGCAGGATTCGTGCGGTTGGCCTGCGACTTCGCGATGAGCGCGTTCGTGTTGCACGGGTTGCCGACAACGACGACCTTTACGTCCTTGTTCGCGGAACGGTCGATCGCTGCACCAGTTCCGGTGAAGATCGGGCCGTTCCCCTTGAGCAGGTCGGCGCGCTCCATTCCGGGTCCACGCGGCTTCGCGCCAACGAGAAGTGCCCAGTCCACATCACCGAAGCCCTCATCCGGGTCGGCGCTAGCGAGAGCACCCGCGAGAAGCGGGAACGCGCAGTCGTTGAGCTCCATGATGACACCGTTGCAAGCGTCGATGGCTTGAGGGAGATCAACGAGGTGAATAATCACCGGCTGGTCTGGCCCGAGCATGTCGCCATTGGCGATTCGGAACAGAAGTGCGTAACCGATGTTGCCAGCTGCGCCTGTAACGGCGACGCGAACGGGTGCTTTGCTCATGATGTGCTCTCAGTAAATGTGCCGATGTAAATCGGCGGAACGACAAATCGCATGCCCGATCCCATAGTGAGTAACCGACGTCAACGGCCCCTAGGACAGTCCAGGCCGTTCTTTGTGCCATCGCGATCCGTCCTGCGGACCATCGCCCTACTCGGTGCGCTGACGGCTGCCGTCTCTAGCTGCGATGGTCCAGACCCACCGCTTCCGCACGCACCGCAGGTAACGGTGGCTGTCGAAAACGGATCCGGCCAGGCGCCGGAATTCGGAGCCGACCAGGGTGAGGTTGCCGCGGAGAGTAAGCTCGACGCGCCGCCGTCGCTGGTAGTGCAGTCTGACGATGGATCGCCTGTTGATGGCGCGATTTTTGACGGGCGGCTGGTTGAGTTTGAGTCGGCGTCGCAGGCCCGCGAGCTCGCGCACATACACATCTCAGACAGCCACGTTCTTCTCGTCGGGTCGAAGACCGTGCGGCGCAGCACCACCGTCACTACCTGGCTTCTACCGCGCGGGAGTCACCAGACGCCGACTCCGGCCAATGACCGGCTCGAGATCGTGCACGGCTCGGACCCCGCGATCGGACCGCGAGTCATTCCTCGCAGCGACGGCGGCGTACTCATTATCAAAGCGACCGACTCACTCGGTGAAGACGGTTCCCCCGGATCATTCGTCACACGAGTCATCGAACCCGATGGAAACATCGAAGAGATCTCGACCCCCATGGTCATCCCGGGCTGGACAATGCGGCGCGCCTGGACCGCTACTCGCCTAGGCGACGAGATCCTAATCTGCTTCCTTGGCTCACAAGGCTCGCCGGCGACGGCAGACCCAGTAGATGTCCTGGCCTGCGGGACGATGGCCAACGATGGAGAGAGCTGGCTGCAGGACCCCGCTCAGGTCGCCGCGGCATCAGCCACCGGCGTTTCGCTCGTGTCTCCGTTTACATCCGGCGGCAACGAGTCGTTCGCCCTGCTCACGTACTTCGACCCCAGCCCCGGCGCTCGACGCGTCCAGGGCGTCGTCATCAGCCACCTCGGTGAAGAACTTCTGGTGGGCCCCAGCACGGATCTCACAGGCGTCCCGCTGGCAGACGGTACGGCGTTCGAATTCCGGCGCGCGCCCATGGTGCTCTCCGTGCAAGACGGCGCAGTCTTCGCCCTCCCCGCCCACGGGAACGTGGGAGCGAGGGCCGGACACATTACGCCCGCAGGCGAAATCCGGGGCACAGTAAACGCCGTAACGAGCCTCGGCTCTCTCTTCGAGTCGCCAAGGTTTCTTGTCGGCGATCAGGGCACCGGCTTACTCTTCGACTCCACCGGGCGTCGTGGTGAGCGCAGCCTGCTCGGGTACGGCCCAGAGGGCGCCTTCCTGATGGACATTGTCGGGATGTTTGGCTCTGAGACCGAACTCCGTTCGCAAGCGCGGCTGGGGCCGACGAGTGGTCGAACAGCGACGTTTGTTTGGAACGTTGGAGATGGCCCGCCCCGGGTCGCCGTCGTCGAGCACCAGCGGTTCTAGACGATCGGCCTCACGCGTCGCAGCCCATCGAAACGAGCACACAGATGTCGGCCACGTTGGTTCCGGTAGGCCCACAGACCAAAAGGTCGCCAGAGGCGTCGAGCGCGCGATAGGAGTCGTGGCCTCGAAGGGCCAACTCGGGCTGAATCCCACTCGCCCGGACTCGGTCAACCGTCTCTCCATCCACAATCGCGCCTGCCGCCGGCGTTGGCCCGTCGATTCCGTCTGTGCCCGCTGCTAGGAGACACATCGCCCGTGTCCCCTCCAACTCCAGTGCCGCCGCCAACGCGAGCTCTTGGCTTCGACCTCCGATGCCCTCCATTCCGGCAGGGATGCGCACGGTCGTCTCTCCTCCTCGGATGACGACGCGCCGAGAGCCTGGGGAGGCAGCCAATTCCCGGCCGACAGCGCGACCTGCGCGACTCGCGAGCCCATCGAGAGTCGGCCCAATAGTCGTCTCGAAGCCCAGCCTCTCTGCCGCTCGGGCACCAGCCTTCACGGCATCTTCGTTGCTCGCAACCAGGATATTCGTCGCGCGGACGCTGCGTTCCGCCGCTCCAACCTCAAAGAGAAGAGAGCGAACTCGGCCCGGCAGATTCTCGACGATGTCCACCCGCCGAAGCACCTCTTGGAACGCCTCTTTGTCTTGGATGACCGCGGTTGGTCCCGAGGCGACGAGCCCAGCGTGATCCGACGCTACGTCGGACAGGATAAGGGAGACCACGCGTGCGGGGGCGGCAAGACGAGCAAGCCCGCCTCCACCGAAAACGGTGAGGCGTCGCCTAACGGCGTTCATCGCCTCGATCGGCAGCCCGCTCCACAAGAGGATGTCGTTGGTGCGTCGAAGTTCGGCGAGGCTAATCTCGCGGCGCGGAAGTGCGCCCAGTGCTGAACCACCTCCTGAAACGACCACGAGTACTGTGTCGGATGCAGACAACCTCTCGATTTTGCGTTTCAACACTCGCGCAGCCCGACGACCGCCCTCCGTTGGCGTCGGGTGGCCTCCCACCGAGACCAAGACCTTACCTTGGATCGCCGGCCGATGCGCATGCTCTGGGACGATGATGATCCCATCGTCCGCCTCAATGCGCGCGTCGCAAATGCCCTTCACCATGCCCACCGCTGCCTTGCCGTAGCCAACGATTACGAGACGGCCGCGCCGGTCAAGTAGCGAGCGGAGCAACTCGCGATCGCGCTCGAACGCACGACGCACGGTTACTCGCGGATCGACCGCGCCGAGGGCAGCATCGTAGATGGACTGGGCGATCGCGCGGGGCATTGGCGCGGGGATGAGGGGGAGACGCGGGCAACAGTGTGCAGTGTTTTGGCTCCGGGTGGTAGGCTGAGGCCTATCAGGCCACCGGAGAGGCCCATGCGGATGCAGCTCGATCGTGCGTATCGTGCCGAGTATTCGGAAGGGGATTTCCTCGTCGCATCGTCACGTCCGAAGCGTTCAGCTCGTTCCGAGACCCTTCTTTTGCACGGGGACGAGCTGCTGATCGATGAGGATCGGCTTGTCTTCGTCGCTAGCCACACTGGAACCGCCCGTGTGTCGCACTACCTCAACACACCCGACATCTTCGGTGTGTGGGGCCTACTCCGCAACATGAAGAACGACCTGATCGGCGACACCAGCTACGATCCGAGCAGGAGCTTCTCGGAAGTCCCCGGTTGCGTGGAGATTCGGAAGGACGACGTCGAGTCCTACTCGCTCGGCTGGAGCCTTCCTTTTGTTTGGCCCTACCCGCTCCTGACACTTGTGACAGCGGCTCGTGGCGATCGATTTGGGGTTCGTATTCCACATAGCAAGAAGGCAACGGCGCTGGCTGCTCTGAGCACTTGGCTTAGCCGATAACCGATTGCGGCGGCGAGCTTTGGGCGAGGAAGCCCGAGAATAACAAACAAACTAATCGGTGTTTGTTCACGCCGTGGAGAGAAACAACCAAAGATGCCCGCGCCGCACCGTCACTACATCGGTTGGGCGCGGATGCGCGCACAGGCGTTCTGCACCGGTGCGAAGAGTACCACCGACGCGACGATGCTCACGACGAGGAACGGGGTAACAAGCGTCCAGTGCTCGCGTCCGTAGCTCATGAGGCCAATCGTCAATGGAACCATGCCTGCGACGGAGCCCCAGAACAGGAGGACCTGCCCGTACCAACCGTGAGGGGCTTCACTCGTTGCGCGAGTGCGAATCCAACAAAGACCGCAGGCACCGAGCCCACCGAACACGAACGCCGGACGCAAAAGAACAGCGGCGCTGGGCGGCTCGAGCGTCCAGGGAACATACGTTGCGCTGAGGGCGATGCCGCAGCTGACACCAAACAAAACGAGGGTGATCACTACGGCGGGCCAGCGAACGCGTCTCCCGGTCCGTAGGGTAGCGATCATGAGTAGAAGCTGCATCGCGACAAAGACCCATACTGCGCTCTCCATGGCCGTGAACCAGATGGGAGGAACTCTCGACTCGGAGACGTTGCCTAAGAGTTGCATGGCCGGTCCGTAGGCTGTGTCGACGTATCCTCGACGCGGCGGTGCCAGCATCTCGGCCCGGGCTGGTCGTCCGTCCATCACGATTTCGCAGAATCCGGGCCTTGGCACATGCGACTGTTGGGCGTTCCGATTCCACTGGACGGACTCACAGAACTCGACCTCGGCCTCGGCGACGCCCCCTTGCAATTGTCTCGCGATATCACCGGCCGCGAAGCCTACGGGTATGGAGACCGCGGCGAGCGCTGGCAGGGCAAAGGCGAGAGCGCGGCGACGCCAGGCGACGGAGTTCACGATCGTAGCTCCCGCGAGAACCACGCCTCCGCGCCACGCCAATACCGACGCCACTGCCACGCCCGCCAGAATCATGGTTTCTCGCTCCGATCGCAGCGATTCCCATCCTCGCCATCGCGTCGCAGTATCAATAAAAACTGCGGCCCCACAGAGCAAAGCAAGAGCGATCCGGAACGCCGGACTCACGAACGGAATCGCAATTCGACTCGCCCCGCCATCTCCTTCGCGACCTGCCCAACCTGGGAGCACGACCTGGCGGTCAAACCGACTGTCCACTCGCGGACGCGTCTTGATAGCGTTCGGCAGTGACCCGACGCGCGAGTCAATGTGTGCGAACAGCGGTGAGAGTAAGAGTGACCCACCCAGCCCGACCCACCCAGCGCCCGCCCATGACCAAACTGGCGGATAAGGGGTGACCGGTGAAGGAGCCCCGCAGATGACGGCGAGAGCCAACACTCCCGCCGCTACCAGAGGCCAAGACGCCTCGACGGGGCCGAACTTCTTCGCCCGGACGATCGGGAAAACTAGGGCAAGTGCGACGAGTCCAAGGGCCACAAGCGCGGACTTCCAGTACGCCCCGCCAATCCAAACCTCGAGCAGCATGAGACCGGCCCCGACGATTCCTGCGATGAATCCACTTCTCCCAAGCGCCCTCCCGATCGCCACAACTCCGTTCGCGTACCGGTAGGTGAACACCGAGAAGAGAGCCAAGAGGGTAAAGCCCTCCGGAAGGAGCGGACGATCTGGGTGGTCGATGAGTCCGTGACGGAAGGCGTACTCAGCCTCCCTTCCGCTGAGCAGATCGCCGCCATGAAGCTGAAGTGACTGACCCGCGGAAGTCACAAACAAGCCCGTCACGCGATCCAGCTGGACGACATCGCCGAGCAAAAGGGCATCTCCGAGATCACAGGTTGCCGTCGAGCGGCGGCTGACGACTTCAATGGTGTGGCCGTCCGCACCTAGGCAGGCCCGGGCACTTTCGAATCCGACCTGAACATTGCTCGTGTAGGCGGCAACAGAAGTGAAGCCCGCAGTGCAGAGCATTACGACCCCCAAGAGACCGGCGAGCTCCCGCTTCCAAGCGTAACGAAACTGTGGAGTTCGGACGGCGCGTCGCGCGCCAACACCCATGAGCCCGACGATCGCAGCCTGAGTCGCCAGCAGGGTCGACAGCATATTGAATCGAGCGAACCCATACTCACGTGCGGCGATCACTCCGTCGATGTACGCGAGGCAGTGCAACCCGACTGCCGCGATCAGCCAAAGCCCACCGTGCTCCACGATCCAATCCGAGGCGTCTGCCAATCGACTTCGCGCCGGTGTTTCGCTCGTCTGCTCAGTCACTCTGTTCTCCCACTTCCTAAGAGGCGACCAGGGTCGCGACCTGCAGCGGCGATGTCCAGCGAAAATCAGGATTTAGCAGGCCTGAATACCGCTGCAGCGGCCGACAAACCGTCGGCACCACCTCAGTCGCAGACTCCTACTGCTCGGCCTTGGGCCGTGTCCCGCCAGCTCGAAAAAGAGGCGGACTCACTTCCCGCTGAGTTGGCCCAGGAGCGCGTCTCGCGCCCTACTCCTCCGGCGTCATCGGTCCATTTCCGCCATACGTATCAATCAGCTCGGCGCTGATCACCCGCTGTCCTGCGATCTCAGCCAACACCTGTTGCCCGAGCGTCGGAGAGCGATCAAACGTCTCGAAATCGACCTCGAACAACCCGAAGCGTGGCCCGTAACCCTCGGCCCACTCGAAGTTGTCCATCAGGCTCCAGTGGTAGTAGCCGCGCACGTCGACGCCATCATCGATGGCGCCCTGTATCTGCTCGAGGGTGCGCACGATGTTCTCCGCTCGACGCTCTCCCACGTGTGTGGCGATGCCCGACTCCGTGACGACCAGTGGGAGATCCGGAAACGCCTCGCTGAGCTCGTTGAGGATGATGCGAATGCCCGGCGCGTAAAACTCGTAGGCCATCTCGGGCACCCACCATGTCTCGTCCTCAGGGGGCAAACAGGAGCCAAAGTCGAAGTCTCCGAAGCAGATCATACCGCCGAGAATGCTGATGGGCTGGACCTCGGCAGTGACGCCGGCGCGGAAGTAGTACTGTACGCCCATCCAATCCAAGCGGTTGGCCCACTCCGGGTGTTCTTCCTCTGCCACAAAGTCGAGGTCTGCATCAAACACACCGTCGATGACGGCCCGCGGGAAGACTTCGTGGTAGAAGTAGCGCGCCTTCTCTGCGACTGCGATGTCGTCTGGATTGTCGGAAGGCTGATTGCCCCGGGCCGGTACCCAGTCCGCGACCGAGAGAGTGAGGCCCACACTCGCTGCGACGCCATCACCATCGGCATCGATGGTATCGTTCGCCTTGATCGCGTCGTACATCGCGGCGTGCGCGGCGAGGTAGGAGCGGAAGACGTCGAGTAGGCGGTCGATGTCAGTGAGAATAAGAAACTCTCCGGGCGGAAAGACCGCCGCACCGTAGGCGGCCACGATGTAATTCACAGGCTCGTTAATCGTGCACCAGTCGTCGACCACATCGCCGTACTCGGCCGCGAGTAAACCCGCGTGCTCCGCAAGCTCTGCGATCGCTAGGCCCTCGCCCTCAGGGCCCCATCCACAGAGGTTGTCATCCGTCGCCCCTCCGTCCGGGCATCCGGCGATGAAGTCGTTGACCCAGATCGGATTCGAGAAGTGGTAGACTGTCACCATCGGCTCAACCCCGTCCGCCACTAGCGCGTCCAGGATGCCGCGGTAGTGGGCCAGCCCCTCCTGCGAGATTTCGTCCCGGTTTGGTTCCACTCGGCTCCACTCCACTGAGAAGCGGTAGGAGTCGAGGTTCGTCTCGGTTACTAACTCGACGTCTTCGAGTGCTCGGGTGAATCCCTGTACGGCTTCGCCCATCGGTACGCCGTTGCCCGCTCCGCCCTGGTCTTCCGGAAGGGTCCAGAACCACCAGTCGGTCCGCTGGTTGCTGTCTTCCAGCTGGGTCGCTGCGGTGGCGGCACCGAAGACAAACGAGCCGGCACCAGAATCAGCCGAAGTCGAGCCCGGTGTACCAAAGGTGATCGAGCCGTCGCCTTGCACTCCAGTCGTTGAGCCGCCGTCCGGCTCAACGTCTGACGCCGTATCGGTAGAGTCGGGCACATCGACTTCGACGCTGGTGACGATGTCGGTTACGGCCGCCGGCTCTGGGTCGTCCGAGCAGGCGGCGACAATGAGTAGGATGGGGAGGAGACTGGCAGTTCGCATGACGGCCCTTCGAGGGATGATGTCACTCCCTTCAACAGGAACGCCGCCGGGCATGCAAGCAACCGACAAACTAAGGGTGTGATCATCGGCCGTCGGTTCGAAGGCCCTATTTTTGATCAGCGAGGCATGGCAACGTCCTCCGGGTGAACAATCAAACCCACCACGCCGTGCGCTAACACGGGGAGGACGAAGCCATGACGGATCCTATCAC